>JAFIGA010000112.1 GCA_020831715.1 Leptospira sp.
GTATTCCCTTCCAAAGATAGAAGCGTATTTCCAAATAAAAGGTAGATCAAAGCTATAGGTAAGATTGGATTCTTTAAAAATAGAATTCACATTGAACTGATTGGGATCGGTTTCCAAAACAATTAGATCCGGCTTGACTCCTGCTTCGATAATCCTTTCCAAATAAAACCAATAATATGCCGGTGTTGTAACTGCAGAAGAAAAATTATAAATCTCCCAATTAGGATAGAAATCTTCAAGCTCTTGATTATCAAAATATAGCAGACGCGAAGATCCAAGGATAACCATAACTTTCTTGTTATCCTTGGTCAATTCACCTTCATTGTATTTTTCTATAAAATTGGTGAGGAGCTTCTCTTTGGTTTCATAATACACATAAGTAAAATCACTCTTAATAAGAAGTCTCATGTAATCGAGAAGAAATATTTTATCTATAGCAAATAGAATGATAAATAGAATGACTGGATAGAATAGAAATTTTTTTCGAATCAAACTGACCTTACCCTTTTTCTATATTGTTGGGTAAGGTCAAATTTGAAAAGGATTTTTCAGGCGACCTGTTGCTGACGGATAACTTTTTTCTTTAGTTTTTTCAAATTCGTAAACCACTCATCGGAGCTTTTGGTGTATCCAACCAATTGCTTCACATATGGTCTATGTTCAGGATCCAAGATTCCCCTTGCCTCCATAATGATTTCTTCCACTATCTTAAGGTGAAATGAGAAATAACTGCAAAATAGCTCGAAATAAGAACGTTCGGCATATTCCCAAGGTTTTGATACCAGTTCATTATGAAATTCTAAAAGGGCCTCTATGTCCTCCTTAGGCTTCGCATCAAAATGAGTATTCATTGTAGCGATTTTATCGGTTATATCGGTAAGCTCTTGAAAGTAAGATTCTAATTCCGGATATTCCATATTCGTTTCCCTCCATTTTAAATCCTCGTTTTTTACCATGATTTTTTACCCCCTCTTGCGTTCAATTACAATCATGAAAAATTATTTTGTTTTATTAATAACCTCCCTTGGGTTGGAATTTTTTGACAAAAAACTTTTCAATCTAACAACCTGATCATCCCAACCTGCCTCAGCTCCTTCCACAAAACTGTCGAAATGCGATGAATCGGGATATCCTCCATTGGTTATGATGAGATTTGAGGACTTGTCATCCAATTTCTCCAACTCAAGTTTTAGGAATACATCCCCTGCAGGATGATCAATCCATCTAAGAGTAATACTGTTACCGGGATCAATGTTCTCATAGATACCCCTGGTTGTGAAATCGCCCTCTTCTCCCAGCTTCCAAGTCCAAGAAAACTCAGCACCGGGCTTGGGACGACCTCTCACCTCGTCTGCTAGCCAGTGGATCAGAATCTCATAAACGGTAACCGTATCCCATAGAATGTCTTTGGGTAGGTCAATCTTATATACTTTTCTTATCTCTCTCATATGTTCAGTTTGTAAGTGAAATGTTATTTGGTCTAGTATAAACCATCTGCACAACACTGATATTTTTCATCTTGAAAGCCGCAGAACAATAACTGAGGTAGTATCTCCATTTACGAATAAACTTCTCACTGTATCCTTGTGCACGGACTTCTTTTACGTTGTCATCGAAGGCTTCCTGCCACATATTAAGCGTCTTTCCGTAAAATCTACCGATGTCTTCGAGCCCGTAGAGATACATATCTCCGGTTTTATTGATTGCTTCATTCATTCTGGCAATAGATGGTAAAAGGGAACCGGGAAAAATATGCTTCTGTATGAAGTCTACACCCTTCTTCAATTCCGCAAATCTACTATCCGGACAGGTGATCACCTGCAGAGCCATAAGACCATTGGGTTTCAATACTTGCTGGCATTTTGCAAAGAAAGGCTCATAGAATTTATCACCCACAGCTTCCAACATTTCAACCGAAACGATTTTATCGAAACTTCCTTCAATCAATCTATAATCCAAAAGACGGAATTCTACAAGATCATTGACTCCTTCTTTCTCAGCTCGTTCTCTTGCCCATTTCAGCTGTTCATCAGAAAGTGTAACAGACGTAACTTTAACACCGTAGTTCTTAGCCGCATGAACCGCTAAAAAACCCCATCCGCTTCCAATTTCGAGGAGGTGTTCTCCCTTTTTCAATTGAAGTTTCTGACAGAGCGCGTCTACTTTTGCATATTGAGCATCTTCTAGACTCTGATCCAAATCTTCAAAATAGGCACAGGAGTAAGTCATTGTCTTGTCAAGAAATAATTTATAAAAGCTATTACCCAGGTCATAGTGCTCGACTATGTTTCGACGCGAACCCTTTAAAGTATTTCTTCGCAACACATTCAAGAATTTGTTGGCTAAATTGAACATATCCAAATGAAACATTTTTTTCTCGGCACCCGATAGATTGGGGGCTGTATCCACATTCAAGAGAAACCATGAAATCACAGCTTCAATATTGTCTGTATCCCAATCTCCATCCAAGTAAGCCTCACTGAATCCGATATCACCATAGAACACGGCTTTTCTGAAGAAAACAGGATTCTTAATCTGAATCATTCCTTGATGGAATTTTGCATCGTATTCTGAATTGGGATCTCCTAAATGAGTTTGAGTTCCATCAGGTAGAAAAACTCTGAGCGATCCTTTCTTCATAGAAGACAATGCCTTAAAGAATATATTCTTATAAAGTGTATAATCTTTCTTCTTAACGGACGATAAATCCGATGACTCTTCGAGACCGACTTTTTCTGATCTCTCATTTAGTTCTTTATCAATGACTTTTTCCAAGCTGAACTCCTATCTGCTTATCGGGATTGTCGGACTTTCTTAAAAAAGGAATATTCTTCATATAAAGAATTAACGCTCTATAGTGAATAGCTCCTATTATTTTGACGGTAACCAACGGATATTTAAAAAAATAAAAAAATAAATTTCGGGAATGTAACTGTTTTTTTTCACCTAAGTATGCAGTCCCTAATGTTTTGTGACCATCTTCCCAGGAATCGACTTGAATCTTTAATTTATCCGAAGGAAGATTTAATTTGAAATCGAATTTCGAATCCAATGAAATATAAGGGGATACATAAAACAACTTGTCTGTCTTTAGACGAAAATCATACCCTGTTGATTCAACTTCCTCCGGCACCTTTCCAAAATAATAAGGTTTTCTCTCACCGAACGTATTGCCAACTTCCGCTATAGCCGTTAAAGGTTGACCCAATTCATCATAAATATAATAAAACGATACGGGGTTAAATACATATCCTAACACTCGCAAATTTGTCACTAGTAATATTTTTCCAACTTTTTGATCCAGTCCTTGATCGTTTAAATAGGCAACTATATTTTCTTTCACGGAATCCTTGCCCCATTGCAGGTGATCCTTATCATGAAACGAAAATAAAGAAAATCGATTCCTTCCAAAGAATCTTACTTCTTTATCCATAGAATCCAATTCATCCAAATCGATGAGAAAGGTGTAAATTCTATAGGAAAATTTCGACATGTAACCCTTCGTCCTGGTATGAATCACTTTGGCTTCATAGAGTTTAGAATTCCATGCGAATTTCTCTGCCATTAGAGATGCTTATTCTCCCATGGGGACTCACCCTTAAGAATCTCATACAATCGAACAGAGGAATCGATACCATCTTCATGAAAACCGTAGCGGAAGTATGCCCCCACAAAATGAATATTGCCTTCTTTGTTCAAATCTTCAAATTTAGATTGTGCTCGAACAGATCCCAAACTAAACAATGGATGATCATAATTGATTTTTTTTATTATATGAGCTTGTGGAATTCGATTGGGATCATTGATTGTCACAAAGTAATTCTTTTTATTAGAAACACCTTGAAGACGATTCATCCAATATACTGTAAATGGTACTGGATTCTGTGAACCACTGGGTGAATGATCCTTGGCATATTTATAATTCCAGGAAGACCAAACCTTTTTCTTTTTCGGCATATCTCCCGACCAAGTGTGAAGAGTTGCTGTGTTATCTTGAAATCGGAATTCAGATAAAACTTCCTTTTGTAGAGGAGTGGGATTTTTTAAAATTTTAAGACTCGTATCTCCATGAGACGCCAAAATCACTTTGTCAAAAAGTTTTTTCTCAATAGAACCTTTGGGGGTTTTGAATTCCAACTCAACCTTGTTCCCTTTGGGGACAACAGATACAACAGGAGAATTGATATGAATATTATCCTTGTATTTTGATATAATACGATCTCTATATTCTCTGGAACCACCATCCACAGTATACCATTGATGTTGCGTATTCAAGCCCATAAAACCATGATTGTAGAAAAATCGTACCAAGGTTCTAGCCGGGAATTCCAGCATGGTATCGGGCGGAGTAGACCATACGGCAGAACTCATGGGAATCAAATAGTCATTCAACATTTTTTTATTGAAACCATGCTCTTCCATATACCTTCCGAGAGTATAGTCTTCGTATTTGGGATCGTCTAGAATTTTGACCGCTTCTGTGTTGAAACGATTGATTTCCAAAAGGAATTTTATATAGGAAATACTAAATAGATTTCTTTTTTGAGCAAATAATCCTCTTAATCCGGAACCACAAAATTCCAATCCGGATCCCTCGCTTTGAACAGAAAAGGACATATCCGATTTTTTGGTAGGTACCTTTAACTTATCGAATAATTTACATAGATTTGGATAAGTATGATGATTGAATACGATAAACCCAGTATCGATAGGAATCAATTTCCCATCTTCGTCCACATCAACTGTGTTAGTATGTCCCCCGACATAATCTCCACTTTCGAATACTTCTACTTCGTAGTCATGAGATAAAAAATATGCTATACTCATGCCGGAAATTCCCGTTCCGACCACTGCAAGTTTTTTCAAGTCAACCTCTTTAATAGTTAGACATCAAAACTTTTATATAATTCTTCATTTCCTTATGAATTTCTTCCGATTTTTTTTTCGCCTTCATGGCGAAATCACTTCCCATACTAATTGAGTGAATCCCTCTCGATGAATTTACAAATGATTTCAAACCTGCTGCCATACATATTTGCCGCAGATCACCACCCTGGGCACCAAATCCGGGTATCAAGAACAATAGATCTTTTTGTTCTTTTCGTATTGTTTCAATCTCATAGGCACGAGTTCCACCGGTCACAATTCCCACTCTTCCGGGGAATTCTTTATTTATAAATGCGGATAGTTTTGCCACACCTTGATGCAAGTATCCGGGATTCAAACTCTGATTGCTATCTTGCCATTTTTGAAATTCCACAGCTGAGGGATTGGAAGTAAAACATAGAATAAACACAGAGCCTTTTTCTTTTTCCAGGTAGGGCAAAATCGTGTCTCGCCCCATATAGGGGTTCACCGTAAGTACATCCACGGCAAGAGAATCGAAGAAATATTTTGCATATTCTTTTGCTGTATTGGCAAGGTCTCCCCTTTTTGCGTCAGCTATAATTACGACATCGGGAAAGTCTTTGTGAATGAGTTCAATCAAATCTTCAAATTGTTTTAAACCCTTGGATCCAAATCTTTCAAAAAATGCAATATTCGGCTTGAAGGCAAGAGCATGTTCTCCGGTGGCATGAACAATTTCTTTGCAAAATTGAAAAAGCCCATCTTCCATTTTTTGAAATGCCGGCGGTAGCTTTTCCCATTCAGGATCCAATCCAACCGATAGTAAGGATTGAACCTGAGCAAATCTTTTTTGATGCCTAACTTCTAAACTTTCCATCATTCCCCTTCACTTTCATATTCCAATTCTGTGGTTGAATTAATTTCATCTTCATATCCGTCTTCTCTTCCTTTCCGAAATTGCCGAACCTTATACCAACCAAATAGATGTCCGGGTATCACAGTCAAAATGGAAAGTGGTGTCTGAGCTATATCTCCAATCGAACCACCTATATAGGTGGCATAGGCGGGTGTCAAAACTTTATAAGACTCGATGATTTTTTCGTCCTCTTCTTTTTCTTGAAAATAGGCAAGGGTATCATCAGTGGCAACCGCCTCATGGTAGAGTGCACCAATAATAGGAATTGAGTAGATGGCTGCATACATAGTCTTGAATTCCCTGGAATTGAAGTCTTTGGCATGTCCTCCTTCATGGATTGCAATGGAAGGTAAATCCGAATAAATATGAACCGAATTGGAAAATGGATTGTAATGATCACCACCAAATAATCCAGCAAATACTCGTTCTGGCAAAACAGTATAGGAAAACCAACCTATCAATCCAAAGGTATATTTAATGGCAGGATTGATATGATCATTTCGCCAAATGCGCTTTAATTCACTTATGGGTGCATACTGGTTAAAACGAACCTTTACTGCTCTTAAGTTATTTTCTCTAATATAGTTCTTGGTAATCTCAATAGTCTCTTCTGATATATCATGATTGTCTACTTTCCAATTGAGAAAGATTAGCTTTGAAAAAAGAGAAAATACATAGTGCCCGGTTGCGTCAACTACCGGTATCGGTTCACCTATTTCGAACTGAGGGTCTTCTTCCGTCCACATATCCGGAGAATTATGAAAACTTTCCCCGTAATTGTATTTTTTCTCCAGAGAATAGCAACCAATTAATAAGGGGGTGATGAGCAGTACTGCTTTTAACTTCATTGCACATTACTCCCACGCGAAGTTTCCCTAGCCAAAAATCTTAATATTGCAGAAATTCCGTTTCTTCCCAATTGATTGATCTGATCTTCCCTATCTCCCCGAAATCCCACATAGGGAGTGTAGATTAACAATGGGACTAAAGTTATACTACTACCGACTAAAAAGCAATCTGTAACATGTGATTTTATGTAATCCCTATATTCGAATCGTTTTATTTTATTTTGATCGACAATGCTAATAAGTAACTCAATCGATGTTGTATTGGACCAACAAGAATCATCGGTTCTAAGATCAAATTTTTCAATTCGAATATTAGCTTTACCATCAATTATTTTTCTGAATCGCTTGGGATTGTTTCTTATTTCTCTATCCAAAATATAAACCAAATCACCATATTGATTGGGAAGTTCTCTGGATCGAAATATGAATGGATCATGAAATCCCAAATTCTCACCTTTTTTTATCTGATCATCCCAGATAATATTAGAACTTTCCAATTCACCATTCAATTTTTTACTGGGTTGCGGATGATATACCCTGAGCGATATAAACTTCGAACATCCTAAAAAAATGCTCACAATCAAAATCAAGGCAAAGATCTGAAATTTAAAAAACATAGGTATACTCCAAACTTATCCATCGGAAAATGTGTTTTCTATTCTCGCCCATTCTCTTGCTCTCTTCATTATAAATCAAATTACGTGTGTAGAAACGATAGAATTCAGAAACATAATTATCCACTGAATTTGTATAAATTCTGGGAAAACTTTCCGATGAGGTCTGTCGCCTAATGTCCATATAATTTAACTTTATTCCGAATCTATTTTGTTCATTTATCAAGAAATCATATTTAGTATAGAACTCACTACCAAAAGTGATCAAGCTTATAGGTTCAGAGGTTCCCACATCTGAATAGAACTCACGAAATCGACCGACACCTGATCTATAAATCTGTCGGTCATACTCCAATCCTCCCAATCCCACAGTTAACTCTATACCTGCAGTAAACACAAAAGCGCTCAAAAAATTCTGCGAATAATTCATACCTATATTCGGTCCTATAGTATAGGAACTCTCATTGTAGTTGAAATACCCCGGGATATTAGGTAGCAATGCCGTCTCACTGACTTCTGAAGATTGGGCGCGAAGCCCCCAGATCATAGTCAGCGTTTTATCGTGACTCCAATTATCTCTGTAGAAAAAGTTCATCTTGGTCTCGGACCATCTGTATTCACTCGATTGAATGGCATTGTCAAAACGCCCCGGATTGCTGGTAGAATAAGCATTGTAAGATGTGTCTTTTACAAAGGATCTTTCCTCAAGACCAAACCCATATTTCAAATCCTCCGAGAAATAGTTGATTTTGAAATTCAATGGGTGAAATGCATAACCCCGTGGACTTTCCTGAGAATTGATATAGTATATATTATCATAAGGGATTGCAGTTCTTGGAACAAAATCAGATCCGGCAAATGCTGCCACATATGGGTCTGTGAGATATTCTCCACCGGTTGTTGGATTGAAAATTCCGGATCCCAATCCTAGAGAAATTTCAAACACACCTCCTAGAGTGGTGTTTCTTGGTTTGGGGAAGGTTTTATCGATTTCTCTGGGAATAACAGGATTGGTAATGAACTCTCCAGGAAAAGCATAATGTTTTTCTCGTTCCAATCGAGCGGATTCTCGCTTTCTCTGAGCAATGATTAAGAGTTCTTCTTTAACGGAATTATCTGTTTCTATTTCGGCTTTGCTTTCCAATTCTCTTGCTTCGAGATCCAATCGAACAGCATTGACTTCATTCGCTTCGACTTTATGAAAAAGGGGTAATAAAGCCAGCAGAATTATAAAAGATAGAAAATAAAAAGAAATTATTCTCCCCAAACAACTGTACACTCCTGATAGAAAAATCCGAAGGCATAACTGGTTGATTCACGGTCTATAATAGCCACTTTTTGAATACCACCATTTTTCGATGCTTCTTCCACTCCTCCACCTCCCCCATAATAAAACAAGGCAAGAAGAAACCAGGAACTGTAAGAGCAAGATTTACCGGATCTAAGAACTTGATTGGAAGAGATTTGGTTACCCGAATGAGAAGTCCCATAAATATGTTGTTTGGTGCGATTGAATAGCAGTCCGGGCATTGGTGCAGTCGTGCATTGGAATACCGATAAAAAGACGAGAACCATTGAGAGATGTAATATTCCAATTTTACCGAATATCCGAATCATGTCAATCTCCCCCAACTATCGTGCAGTATTTGCCATACAAAGGAAATAGTATTCCCGTAAAACTATGATCCACTGTTGCAATTCTTCGAATTTCATGCTTCTTGGCAATGGATCCCGCCGCGGCATCCCCAATACTCACCAACCCCAAGTAATGCGATTGACAACCTGTTCCGTATCTTTTGGCGAGTACGTCATTATTCGTATTAAATTCTCCGGGAAAATTTGTATTCGTATAAAGCAAACCATGAGTTGGAGCTATAGCACAACTTGCATGAAAGAAAGTCCCAATAGTCAGAGCAAGCAAACAGTAGATTGAACATTTCATTCTATTCTTCATTTCTACCGACCTCTCTGGTTCCTACGACTATCGTACAGAAATTATGATGGAAAAAACCCAAAGTTGCCTCATGCTTGTATTCGACTAAATGAATGTAATCAATTCTTGCATTTTTTTTGGCTCGATCCAAACTTGAATCCCCACCGGCAAGCAACCACATAGCAGACCAAGAACATGCCTGACCATGATACAACTGTCCATCAACTCTTTTGCCAACTCCTCCCGGAATTGTGTTGCTATGAAGAACCATGCCTCCTTTAAAGAGGGAATTCGGTTTCGCATACTCAGGAGTGGGCGAGGTGTGTGAAGAAGATCCGAAACCCCAACGAAAAACATTCCATCCGGTACAATTCAAGCTTATGATACTAAGGATCAGCAGTATGATTCGAATGGAATGTTTCATGAATTTTCGTGACCCTTCTTTAACTTCTCTTAATAAACTTCTTGGCGAATTCCGGAAGCACGAATGCCGACTTATGGATCTCAGGGCTATAGTATTTTAAACCTTTGGGAACTCTTGCCGGATCCGGTGTTACTTCATAGGGACTGATCTTATTGGAAAGAAAGGTGAATCCAATGATTCCGGATGGATAAGTAGGAATCGTAGTATAGTAGTATCCATACTTTGGGAAAATTTTGGGAATGAATTCAAATAAGGATGAAATCACATCACCATGATACCAGAAACTTTCTGCCTGAGTGGCGATGATTCCCGTCTCGCTCAGAGCGGATGCCATATCCCGGAAGAATGGTTCCTTAAAAAGAACTTCGGCAGGACCCACAGGATCGGATGAATCCACAAGAATCACATCAAAGCGACCTTGGTTTTCGCGTGCGTATTTTGCCCCGTCATCATAGTAATGTGTAACTTTTTTATCTTTTAGTGCTGCGGAAATTTCCGGGAAATGATCATAACATGCATCAACCACACCTTTGTCAATCTCGCATAGAACTACTTCTTCCACAGATGGGTGCTTCAAAACTTCACGAACCGTTCCGCCATCTCCCCCACCGATCACAAGAACCGACTTGGGGTTGGGATGACTCATCATGGGAATATGAGCGATCATTTCGTGATAGGAATGTTCGTCGAACTCAGTCACCATTGTGACATCATCAAGAGTAAACATACGACCAAAACTCTGTGTTTCAAAAACGTCTATTTTCTGAAAAGGCGTCTGAATTGTGTCTAAAGTTTTAGTTACCTTGTAACTTACCTTTCTTCCCTTCTCTACTTCTAATCCTTCTGTGTACCAAATATTCAATAAAAAAGCCTCCTCAGCATTTAGAACAAAATACCGAGAAGGCTTGGTACTGTAAAGGAAAACTTACCTCTACAGTATTTTTCAGCCTACCTGTGGATTGGGAGGCGTTCCCGGAGTGGCACCCTCTGCAGCTGCCTTAGCATCAGCCTCTTGCTTTTTCTTCCAGAGGAAGAATGCCGCTCCACCGGCAATGGCAAGCAATGCAATTCCCAGAAGTGGTCGGTAGAATATCCAAGCTATGGCTATTACCAAGAAGGTCAAAATGAAACTGATAAGCCCCGCAACCAGATTCAACCCAAATCCTAAAAGATTTCCAAGGAACGGAACAACCGCACCTAAGGTTGAGATTGGCTTAAGAATCAAGCTGAGTCCACCAAAGAACATGAAAAATCCCACAACTCGAACTATCCAAGTTCTCATCACATTCTCACTTTGTGCCGCGGCAAACATTTCTTCGGCAGTGTGCTTCCCCTTTTGCAATCTTTCAATAGTTGTGTCTTGAGAAGTTTTGAAGGCTCCCACAACACCACTCTTTACTTGACCAAGAATAGATACTTCCTGAGGAAGTGCTATTGTGTGTGAAATTTTATAATCACCCACTTTAGGATTATTTGGATCTCCGATATAAATCTGATCTGCTTGCACTTTGGATCTTGAAGCGATAGAAGCAGGTACTGAGACCTTTGTATAATCTACTTTTTCTTTAGGACTTATTTGGTTGATTAATCCATTTGAAATCTTGTAGTCTCCGACTTTAACATTACCGGCTGTCCAATTTTCATTTTTGTAAAGCATAGAGCCCGGGTTTCTGTATTGAGAACTTGCATTTGGAGCTTTGAAAGAACCGGAATTGATTAACTGAGAAGACCATGTTTTTTCATATGTATAAGTATAGGTCGTATCTTTTCCACCGCCCAATTTTTCTTTGGACTCGGTTTTCTCGATTTCTTTCCACTGATACATTTCTACATTTCTTTTGAGTTGAATTGCATTCATATTGATTCCAAACACACCGTCCCTAAGATTTTCGGGAGTAGTTGCCTGACCGGTTCCGTGAATTAACTTCCCTTCATGTTCGGCAGAAAATTTGGATACATCTACCTCAACTACATTTGCGGCACCTTCTTTTAATCCTTTAGCGATTTTAACAGCACAACCCTCATTTACCCAAAGGACAGGAAAAGCGGCAATAAAAATTGCTCCTCCTGCCAAGACTCCTTTGATGGATTCCATCAATCTACCACCCCAGCTTTGGCTGGTTGTCACGGAATACGGTTCATTTGACATTTCTTTCTCCTAAAATATTAAGTAGGATAAATTCTATTCGACCATAAGGATTGGTCAAGAAATTTTTAGGGATATCAATAGGGGATTTTACCCTATAACGGAAAAATTAGGATTAGGAAAGTTTATTCTGTATTCCCAAAATGGTGATGTCATCCTGAAGAGGCTCCGATTGGATAAATTCTTTCATTTCGATTTCCAATCCCCTAAGGAAAGAATGCATGGATTCATTGATAGGACAATTTTTTACTAGTTGGAATAATCTTTCTTCTCCGAACATTTCCTTATTTTCGTTGAATGCTTCCGATATTCCGTCTGAATATAGAACCAATTTCAAATGTTCAAATCCTTTGAAATTATTTATAGCGTAACTAGCATTATCTTTTAATCCAATAATCGGTCCTGTCTTTTCCAAGGTCTCACTCTTTCCATCCAGGAAAAGAATCTGCGGAATATGCCCGGCTGATGCATAGGATATTTCTTGATTTTCCAGATCCAAATCCACAACTATACAAGTAAAGATTGCTCTTATATCCGAATAATGATGAATAAATGATTTATTTAAATCGGCAATCAAACTTCCCGGATCGAGAAACTCCAATTTTCTCTTAAGATACTCCGAAAGTATCAACATAGTAACAAGCCCTGCCTGAACACCATGTCCTGTTGCATCGGCGAGAAAGATTCTAACTTTTCCCTGATCCAACTCATCTATGGAATAGATATCACCACCGACTCCGGAAACAGGCTTATAAATACTCGCAACATCAAATTTATTATCTTCTAACTTATAAGACATGATTGCTTGCTGTACTTTACTGGCAAGATCTACGTCTTTGCTTATAATTCTGTATTTTTCCTCGAGCTGCTTATTACTTCTGTGGAGAGCCTTCAACATCACAGAAATTGCGATATAATTTACAATAAACGAAATCAATATGGAAACCCACACATCTACATATCTTTCCAATCGACTGGGAAAAGGAGTTGCCCAATTTTCAAAATAGTATTCCAAAACAATCAAAATTGTTATATTTAACATAATGCAGCTGAGATGGAACCATTTTTCCAGTCCCTCCGAATAAATCATAATAACAATGACAAGCAAATAGAAAAATATTATAATTCCCCCATCCAATCCGGCATTGGGGAACCAAATCATGTTGAAATAAGTAATTGAAATAAAATAGAATAACCTTACTCCCGATTTAAATCCAACCCACTCTTTGAATAAGGATCTATGGATCGCAAGAAAAACAAATCCCATAATTATTGCAGAATAAGTTATAAAAGCATCTAAGTCTAAAATGAAATTGGATATACTTGCCCCTACTCCACAGATCCCACCATAAAAGTAAACTGTAAGCAGGAAACGAAGATTGGTATTATCGGGGGAACTATTTCCGTATACGACCGAATTGATCATGGAAGGGATTTTCAAAAAAAAAGAGGCTACCGAATTTTTCACTCGAAGCCTCTTCGTTGTTTGTGTCCGCACTTTTCCACCATTTTATTAGACGAAAGAAAGTGCAGAACCATTTGCACGTTTTTTAGAAACGGTTTACCACGTTCAATCTCATCTTGCCACCTTCGAAAAACTTCTTAGTGAATTCCCCTGCAATCTTAGGATCATATCCCTTGCAAGAGAAGATATCAATATAAGAAGTATTTGTATCATTGGCAAAATGTGCCGAGATACAAGAAGTTTCAATGAGCTGGAACATGGAGTATCCTGCAACTCTTTCATCTTCACCGAAATGAACCACTGTAGTGTCACCGAATCTTTTCATATCGATGAGGTCACAGAGTTCTACTACGTATCTTTTAATTGCATCTGCATCACGGATTGTGTCAGGATTGCAACCTTCCAGATCGATAGAAGTTAAAAGCCCCCAAGCACCTTCTTGGAATGCAGGGAATACTCTCAAATTCGGATCAGAGTTGATCTCAGATTGGATGAACTGGGCAAAATTCCCATTGTATCTTTTTCTGAGAGCTTCATAGAAAGAGTCATTCTCGGCAAGCACTTCAGGATTGATCATGTAGGAATCATAGGTCAATTCCTCACCTGTTTCAATATCTCTAAGTGCAACCAGAGTGATCTCTCCTTTAAATCCACAATTTGGATTGCCACTGCTACGGATTAGGTGAACAGTGTCTGGTCCATCGTCGTGTACAGGCGTAACTAAATAAAGATCTTTGGCAATGGGATGCGCATATGCGTGAGTGCCTAGATTGAAAAGTTCGCTTTTATGGACTACCTTTCCTCCCCAAACAGCAACTGTCTCATCCTGTTTAATCGGACTATTTGTTACGACGGTCATTTGTCCTGCATCATTTTCCATCAGATCCAATGATCTGTGAAGATAGGAAAATCTGGACACCAGCTTGTCTTTTTGTTGTAGTTTCATATGGTGAAACCTCCTGTTAGCAAAATGTTTTGTTTGTTTTGTCCGACCCAAGGCGAGATCGTGGTATGGGATCTCTGAGACGAGAAGTCGGTTTTTGCCCGCACGTTAAAGTGCGAAAAAGACCCAGAGAGACCTGTAATATCGGTCCCCACGAAGGTGTCTCGTAACAAAGTTAGCGAGAGTTTCTGGATATTCGGGTTCGGGATGGTAGTATAGATAGATGGAAGTCTATCTATTACGGAGTTTACTGCCTCATGCAACGATCAAGCACCTACCGGTTTGTGACGAAGCTCTTCGCCCACACCTAGGTTTAAAACACCTCTGTTCATTTCCACAACAGAGATATGCTTGGCACCAAATTTCTCTCTCATGTAATTGAGAGCGAGTTGGTTATCGATTACATCACCGCAAGTAAACACGTCAACGGCTGCGTAGCCATACTCAGGCCAAGTATGAATCGTAAAATGCGATTCACTGATCACAACACAACCACTCACACCGTGAGGATTGAACTTGTGAAAAGATGGCATAATCACGGTTGCTCCGGATACCTCACATGCTTCTAGCATGATGGTCTCCACAAGCTCGTGGTTATTGATGGACTCATGGTCACAGTCGTAGAATTCGGCGATCACGTGTTTTCCCAGTGCTTTCATTCTTTTTTCGTCTACAGCCTCCTTTAAAGCTAGATTAGAAATTAGACCATAAAAATAAAGCTCGTGTAGCGACAAGAAAAAAAAAGAATACCCTGCCCTAAAAAAACTTTATTTTCGGTTTCTATTCCATTCGACTCCGAAGATGATAGTAAAATAACAAATTTTTTTTGGATTTGCCGAGTGAAAGAAAGAAGATCTATCGTAATTATTTTGTCATTTTTTATTATATTATTTAGTTTAGGATTAGGAATATTTCTGTATACCTGGCTGGATGAGGGAGACCGACAAATATGGGAAAAAGATCTGGATAAAACGATGAAGCTTGCCAACGCAAATCGCAAACCAATCATTCTTGCCATCACCACACAACCTTGCCCTATGCTTGAAGAGACAATCTGTCCGGATCCGAAAACTAATTCCGGGTTAATGTCTTTTGCCTTAATCAATGTATCCAAGGGAACTGTCGAGTTTCAGGAATTGACCTATGACGATAGGTTTGCAAATGATATAGAAAACCTTCCTAAGTTCTTTTTACTCAATCCAGATGGTGAAATCCGCGATGTAAGAGGCACATTCCCCGACGGAGAGATGTTACAACGATGGAAAGAGATAAAATAAATCGAATAAGAATCGCCATAAAAAAATATTTTCTAACAATGTTTATCCGATTACTCCGTAACTTTTAGTCTAAAACATAAGATCAATTAGTTGAAAAAGTTTTAGACAAGACGACAAGAAATTATCTTTGCTATTCAACTTGAATGATCCAAGGAAAATCAAATGAACAAAGAAGAACACCGAAG
>JAFIGA010000130.1 GCA_020831715.1 Leptospira sp.
CATAATAATAAATCCCATTGGTAAAACTTGTACGATTGAGAATGCGAGTGGAACCGTATCCGATCCTAATCCACCCATAAGTATTAATTGTGGTTGAATTCTAATCTTACATTCATATTTTTTCCATCACGCAAGATTTGTAGGACTATAGACTCTCCGTTCAGCTTGGCAGATTTCATTGCAAATAGCGGATCCAATACTGTAGGTGTATATAATATAGATACGTCTAACGGAAGACTGAATCTTATATCTGAAACTGCTGTGGGAACTGATCCTAGATCTGTTGTAAGTTACTAAAATCAAGTTTGGAATCTTTCTCTATTGCAAACTTAAAACTGCAATGGAGAAAGACTAAATTCCTTCATTAATCCTGAAATAATAATACTGAAATAGTTAACATCAATTCATTGTTTCTTTCAGTTAAAATCAAATAGCTGAAATGTCAATGGATTTAAGTTAACAAGTCTTCCTGTGATCAAAGGATTATTTTTATTCCTTAGAAAATCCAATTGGTAATCACTATTTTTAGTAATTAAAATATGAATGGGATTAATAGATTTAGTTTTAAATTTTAAATAAGTAGACTTCTGGTTACCATATTGAAGACTATCGACTACTTTTTCTTGTGAAATGAATTCTGCTTTGAATTGAAATATTCTATTTAAATCATTTTTACTATAATTTTCATTATTCTTATTTTCTATTCTCCAAGATACGCTACCGGACATGTCGATTATTTTTTTTACAGCTACCTTGATAGCTTCATTATAATTTTCAGATTTTAGAAAAGGAATCATAGTATCAATTATTTCTTTAGCATTATCATTGCTAATAATCCATTCAAGCCCTGAACCAATTTCAATTCTTAATTTTCTTTCATTGGGAACAAGAACAATTACTGCTCCATTGTTTAGATATTTATACCCAACAGAATGTTTATTGGCAAAATTCAAAGAGTATTCTTCGATACTTAAATTATTCAATGATTTTGTTGTATGAATTAATATCCGGACATTATTGGATCTATCAAAATCATAAATGACTTTTGAAATTTCTTTTCGAAAAGCATCATCAACAATATCTGCATCGTCTATTACGTATCCGTAAGATTGAAAGTCATCCTTTTTGGATATCATGCAGTCGAAAAAAAAGACAGGTATTAAAATGACAAAGTAAATTATAAACTTCATATAATCACATTTTCCTTTAAGCTTACCTTCATACCGCTCGCGTTCAGCTATAGTCATATATTCCAAGGATTCTTTTTCCGAAAGGTTTCTTTCAATTAACTGTGCCATGTCTTCTCTCCTTGCATTAGACTCCGCAACCCTCATCCTCGAAACCCGCATTCGCGGAAAATTTCTGCGGTGAGTGTTGCTCCGTTCGGGTTTAAATTTCAGATATATCTAAAAATCTTCTCCGCCATCTCGAACTCATCCCGGAAGGGTAGCTGTAGTTAAATTTTTTTTAAGAAAATATTCACTAATTCTGTTGACAAATTTAATAATAAGATTATGTTGTAACTCGGCTCTCTGTTGTTATGAGCCAAAACATTACAAATTACAGAAGGAATAATTCCTTCTACAAACAGAATCAATTCTCCTCCTCTTCAGGGGTTAGGAATAATTTACTTATTCTCTCATTTGATTTAATTCGAGAAGGTGAGTGTGGTATACCGTATGCCATAGGAAGTTTGGTTTCCTATATGCAAGCTAGTGATTTCTACGGAGATCGGTTTTCTCATGATCATTATTCTGTCAATCTACTTGAACACGGTGTGCATACTCCTCTACCGAATATCCTCCCTAATCTAGAATATTCTAAGTATAGATGGATCGCTATTTCCGCTTATATTTGGAATGAATACTTAATTCATAAACTGCTTCATTATTTGAGAAAGGAAAAGGGCTTTGCCGGTGAGTTTATTCTTGGTGGCTATCAGATATCCTATTCCGGTAATCCGCAATTGGATTATCCTGAAGCTGATATATTTGTCAGTGGATACGGAGAGGAATCGCTTTTAAGAATTTTAACTACGGATAGTCCACAAAAGATCTGGAAGGAAGATGTTCCATTTGAAAACCTTCCCTCTCCTTACTTATCCGGAGCAATTCCGTTGGAAGTAGGGCAGAAGATGATTCGCTGGGAGACTAAGCGGGGTTGTCCTTACAAATGTAGCTTTTGTGCTCATAGGGATCTGGCGAATAGCAAGGTGAATAAGCATAATCTGGATCGAATCTACGAAGAATTGCATCTTTTTCATGAAATGGATGTTCAGAAGATTAATATTCTGGATCCTATATTCAATGTAGGAAAGGGTTACCTGGAAATTTTAAAAGAGATGGATCGTATTGGGTATAGAAACCTGGTTAGCATTCAATCTCGCTTTGAGTTGATTGGCGGAGATAGGGGAGAAGAATTTTTGGATTTATGTGAGAACCTGAATATCAATCTGGAATTTGGTTTGCAAACTTCGGATAAGCTAGAAAGTTCTCTGATTAACAGAAAGAATGATCCAACAAAGATTCAACATGCAATGCATGAACTAAATACACGGAATATTTCTTACGAAATCAGTTTGATGTTTGGTCTTCCGAATCAGACGGTGGAAAGTTTTCAGAGGAGTATCGACTTCGTCATAGATAACGGTTGTGAAAATATTACAGCTTATCCTCTTAAGCTACTTCGGGGAACAAAATTGGAAAGCCAAAGAGAAGAATTCCAATTCCGTGAAATGACAATGGGTGATTTTGATATTCCTTTTGTGGTAGAGAGCAATAGTTTTTCGGAAGCGGATTGGTGGCAGATGAAAGAACTCGCAGATTCATTGGAACCCAGTCAGAGAGTAATCAAGGTAAGATAATTATGAGTAATAATCAGTTTTATATAAATGAAAGAATCGTAGAGTTGGAAAAGAAACTTAAGCAATCTATGAATGAAAAAGACCTCTTGGAATTATTGAATGAGTTGGGAAAAACAGGAGGGAATAGATCTTCCGATTTAGAGGCTGATTCGAAATCAATTGATAAGGAAAGGATGAACTTGAATGAGG
>JAFIGA010000132.1 GCA_020831715.1 Leptospira sp.
TCTATTATCGGAACCTCCATCTCCACTGAAATCATTGCTATTACTTTTACCTTGTTGAAAAATAATTGATCTTTTGTTATTGTCTAATTCAATAATTCTGAACATATTTTCATTACCAAATGATCCTGAAGATGTTGTTGCCCAACTCCCTAATCCATCAGGATTAGTGCTGATTACCAATCTTCCAGAGCCAAAGGCATTAAAATTTCCCCCACTATAAAAACTTGTTTTCCATAAGCCACGAATTTCTATCAATGAACTCTGAAGTTCATTCCTACCCGCATTTTTTCCCTGCTCTTGACCTACGAGTAATCCCAATACTAGGTTTGTATCAGCTTCGGATTGGTCGACTTTTCCGTTGTCGAAACATGCTGTTGTGAGAGACAATAGGGTAATAAGCCCTGCGATTGTGATTTTGTTTTTTGTTAAGTTAGCTTTCATTGCTATCTCCTATATTTTTTTGGTATCCTCTAAAATCTTTTCTAAAAAAGAGATTAGAAGTTAGCCTCGGAGATGAAGGAATAAACAATTATCATATGTTAGGTGATTATACTGTGTAATAGTACAAGACCCAAAGCATAAAATATTTAGAAAAAGACTTGTAAATACCATACAATTCTTCCGCTAAAGCTGAAAAGTTTGATTCCCTCGGGAGCCCCGGAGGCATTTCTCTTCGGGGCCCCCTCAATGCCTTTTGTGGAGTATTGCTTGTTGCAATACAAGAAAAGGACTTTGAGTGTGTTCAGTGTTCAAACCACGAAACGTTCTGAACGGGGAAGATCGGGCTACCAGTGGACGAATCGTCCTCTGTTACCGTTGCGGGTCAGCACAGGAATCTCACCTGTTTCCTCCCTGAAGATAATACCAAATTCTGTTACATACAAAAAAGGTCAATTTAATTATTGAAAAAATGAAGAATAGATATTCAATATGTTTAAGAGGGGACAAGTCTATGAATTTTGAATTTTGCATGGTTTATATAACAACGACAGATAAAGCTGAAGCTGATCGTATTGCGGAGCATATTGTTGCCAAGAGACTGGCAGCATGTGCTAATATTATTGATCAGATGGAGTCACGGTATCATTGGAAAAATATTATAGAAAAAGACAATGAATCAATTCTGATATTAAAAACAAAAACAGCGTTGTTTCAAGATATTGTAACTGAAGTGAAAAAGCTCCACTCTTATGAAGTTCCTTGTATCTTAGCCTATCCAATCCTAGAGGGTAATCCAGCATATTTAGAATGGCTAAGAAAGGAAATTCTCTAGAATACTAACTTACAATGTGTGACGAATATATGGTTTGTAATCCATATCCTTAACCATGATATGATTTGTTAGCCAGGTATTTAAAAACTTAATTAAGTGTTGTAAGAAATCGTCAACTTTAGCTTCATCAGAAAAGAAATCGCTAGTCATCATTTGTTCTTTTCCTTGAAAAATTTTATCTGTGAATTTGTTATGGAGTTCTTTATGGTTTTCCAAATCAGGATAATCATTGTCCTCCATAACTCTTTCTTCGATTAAGAAGTGGCTCAGTGTATACTGCTCTAGTGCTGAGATTGCCTCTTTTATCTCTTTTGATTTTTGCGAAAGATTTCCTTTGTTGTTATTGTAGAGATTTTCTACCTCACCGAGTAAGAAAAAAAGCCTTTTGTGTTGTGTATCAATCTCTGATATATTTGTTTCAAATTTATTATTCCATTCAATTGACATATGTAGTCTCCTATTGCCATTTAGTGCAGTTTATTGATAATTTACTAGAATTAAAACTTAACTTTTTTCCAAGAAATATCCCTTCCAAATACCATCTTTTTGTACCATTCTGACTTTTGACTCATTATATATTAGACGAGAATGATCTTTGATTTCTTCCCCTTGGGAATTGAATATATTTGCCATAACAAAATTTCCAAAATCATCTACAATCAGTGCGATGACATATGGCGGTTTTTTGTCTCCACCCGGATTGAACAATACTGTGGTTGCCGTAAGTACTGTCCCTATTATTTCTTTTTGAGAAGGGTCGCACTTCCATCTTCCATTCAGCTGCAATCTTCTTCTGAATAAGGGCTTTTTTGGTTCCCTGACTTCACCGGATCCGGAGACAGGGGAAAAAAGTAAAACAGAATTAATCGAGTCGATGCCTCCATTGTTTCCCATAAGTGTGAGTTGGGGCGGCTTATCCAAGGTATTGGGAATAGGTTTGTCGGCTAAATTGTATTGGCTCAAAACGTCTACCAATCCGGTTGCACCGGACATGGACATTGCCGCCTGGTAGTTCAAAATTCCTCCTCCCAAGTTTATGGGAATTTCTTTTTCTCCAATGGGAATTTTGCCGGATTTCAATGACTGGGCTATCTGCTTTGGATTCTCACCGAAATATCCGGATGCTTGCGTGATCACCATTCCGGTAAAGCAGTCATAGATCCAGGCATACTCAGTTTCGGATCGTTTTCTTCCTGACTGAGAATATGCTATCTCGGCAGAATTGCCCGCAGGGCTTTCCAACTTTCCCTTTAATGAAAAGTATTCAGCGTGAACGCAATGTCCATGTCCCACGATATATAAGGGATCTTTATTGGCTGGCAAAAGTCCGCCGGATTTCAGTTCTTCATATGCTTTTGACCCAACAACCAAAGTGGCAAATCCATGATCCGTCACTATTGCTATCATGGGAGTAGAATAGGGCGGAGCCAAATACTTGGAGATTTGTTTTTCCGTAATATCTTTATTATAATAAAATGCTCTGGGATTGGAGATTGCTTGGCTTCGAAAAAACTTAGTGATGGATTTAAAATCTTCTTCCTCGATCCCGCTGTCTTGCATGAGTTTATTGGCAAGTAGGGCATACATCCCAATCAGGGTAGCACCGTAAGGTAATTCCCATTCCGGATGGGATACAGTTTTGGTTAGTCTTTTTAAGTCGCTGATTTGAGTAAAAGCTGACTTAGGGATGTCGGCTCCTGCAACCAATACTATTGCGTAGGGATTGTTTTCTGCAATAAGGGCGGCTTGTCCAACTGCGGCGGCTACGCTCGCACCTCCCAAATCCACAACATGACATTGAATTCCTGTTATACCTAAATCATTGGCATCGCGAACAGATTGTCCATATCCTTCTCTTCCCAAAGCAGCTGCCTCTATGGATAAATAATCTGTTATTAGATTTTTGTATTTTTCAAAATCTGTTCCTAAAAATTGAAACAATCTTTCAATCGATCCACCAAGTAGTTGAAAGTATTTCTCTTCATGATTTAAACTATTATAGTTTTCAATATCAGAATCAATTGTGTCCGCAACGCCAAGGATAATAGAGTTCATAGAAGTTCCATTTACAGATTAACGATAGTTTTCATTCTGAAATCTTCAATGATTTCGTCACATTTTAATATTATTTTTTCTACGGCTTCCTTATGATTGAATTGATTGAAATCGACAGCTTTAGGATAATCTCTTTCATCGATTTTTACCATTAGATTTGTGCTAATCCGATCTTTTGAGATGAGGTCTCTACACATATTTGCCATTTTATTCAAGGCAAGGCAGGTATTTTTCAAAACATCTTGCGTATCTTTTTCCATAAGCATTTGATTTCCATTCGCATCCAATAAAGCTTTGGAATGTTCGAGCATTCTGGGGGAAGGCTGGTGCCCTCTTGGAATTGCTATTCTCTCCAAAACATGAAAATTATCCTGGAAATCTCTATATTCCGGAGTACCTCGAAATACATGAATCATGATCGGCAATTCTATTTCTCCGAAATCCCTCATAGCTCCGTAAAAATACCTTATCTCCGGTTTAGCGAGCGGGTGGAAATCGATTTTTTGGTATTTGCTTAATCTTTCTATAGCCTCATCCATAATACGATTGATTGTGTCGCCTTTAGCTGCTTCTTTTTTGGCAATAATTTCTTGATGTTTCTTTTTTAATTGTTCCAAAAATGCTACTTCATCGTTTAAGAATCGAGTAATATTCATTTTCATCTGCAAGGCTTGTAGATATCTTTTTTCAAAACCATGGGCATCAAATGCCTTGGGATTTTCTTTGGCATAGGTTTTGTATTCTGATCTTATTTTTACGAGAATTTCTGTGATTTCTTTCTCATTGAGTGACATGATTGGTTACCATTGTATTGTATTTCCAATTTTCAATTTCTTGGATGAGTTTATCTATATCTTGAGAACAAAATATTGTCGCATTCTTCGCATCAGTGAACATGAGTTGATTTTGATACTGAAGTTGCTTTATATGGTTTTCATTTTTTAGATTCAAAACATTTAATAGACTTAAGGTTAGGGCTTTGGTCTTTTGCGATATTTTGCTAAATGATTCTTGCATTTCCCAGCGTACAATTAAGTGAAGCTTTTCTTTTTCGGATTCAGCTTTGGATAGTTCAGGCTTTTTTGATTTTTCAAATTTTGCGGCATAATAACTGACTGCTCTAGGATATGATGTCAATTCTTTTAAATAATTACTAATTTCATCCAAACCTTGAAAAACTTCTACATCAAATTCCCGGGTAAGATTGCCCATTATATTTTGATTTTCAGATGGATCCCCTGTAACTTCAAAAATTCGAGAGGATTTTATGTTGATAAGAACAGAACTGATTCTTTGTTTGGTTTCCTCAATCCTCTTCATAAAATTATCTATCATGTCTCTTTCATCTTTGTTTTTCCATTTATATCCTTCTTTTTCTTTAACTTCTTCTTTGGATATTGATTGGGGATCGGGCTTATTATCCGGATTAAGATCATTATCGTTACCGGTAGATTCTTCCGAGGATATATCCAAATCGTATCCACTGAAATTCCAGTCTGAATTTTTGTTTATAGCACTTTTAGATGATTGCGAAACAGGATTTGGTTTGGAATTCGGATTCAGATTTTGATTTTGATTGGAATCCGAAACATTCGTTTTATGTGTATTTGGTTCAGATTTTACTTCTTCGGATTTTGATTCATCGGAAATTAATTCTTCGGAGGTATTTATAGAGTCATTGGTATCAGATTTATCTTTCTCAATCGATTTCGTATTGATTTCTTTTCCAACCTCCCAATTCCGCAATCCGACTTCTTCTTGCATCTTGCCACCTTGACGGATCAAGATTTTAACAATTTCCATTTTTCTGGTATCGCGATTGAATCGAATGGAGAATCGATTGTTGTCCTTATCAATAAATTTTTTACCGACAAAGGATAGAGACAATTTATTCGGATCTATGTCACTAATTGAATTTACTTTAATATAATCCGGTGAGCTCATCTGCAGATGTATTGGAAAAAAGCTTGTGTAATTCTATCTTCCATGATTTCTCCCATATACTTTCCCATTTGAAAGGATTCTGTAAATAAAATTTTATAGTCAGTATGACTACAGTCAATTAGGATGGATCTTGCGTTTCGATCGCCATTCTTCCAAAATGTTGTATTTTCATCCGCAAAATGCATCATTCCTATCGCTAGAAGAAGATTTATATCCAACTCCCACTCTTCTAAGTATCGACAGATTCCTTCGTCCATTTGACAATAAACTTTCATTGCTATACCTCTTATTCGATATTTCCGCAAAATGCATCTTTGTACGAAATTTTTTCAAAAAATCGTTCGACATGGAGAGCACAGCAAAAAAAGTGATAAAAAAAGGGGAAAACATTGGCTAATTTAAAATCATCAAAAAAAGACATAAGAAGAACTATTAAAAGGACTGAGCTCAATTCTCAAAAGAAGTCTAGAATCAGAACCTTCGCAAAAAATATTGTAAAATCCATCAAAGCAGGTGAGATAGAAAAAGTTGACGGTCTATATAGGGATTATTCTTCTCTTTTGGACAAAGCCGCCAAGACTAATTTAATTCATGCAAGAAATGCAGATCGTAAAAAATCAAGAATGGCACTTTTTATTTCTAAAAATAAACAATCTCAAGCTTCTGCGCAAGCTTAGTATCTACTTTTTTTATTTTCCCCTCATACTGGAAAGGTCTCCCATTCGGAGGCCTTTTTTTATTTTTAAAATCTTTGTAATTTTATTTAAATTCAATTGACTCTCGAGCTCGCCGTATTTTCATGGTCAATGTAAACCTGAGGGCGATTAGCTCAGCTGGGAGAGCATCTGCCTTACAAGCAGAGGGTCGGCAGTTCAATCCTGTCATCGCCCAGGTTATACACTCATTCCTCGATTCTCAATAATCCACTTTTAAACTTTACGAATTGCCCCTACAATAAAATCTTTACTTGCATGGATGATTTTTCCCAATTAATGATATCTGTTTCCGGTGTTCGCGGTCTTCTCCATAATGGGTTTGATCCTGAGACGATTTTACGATTTTCCAGAGCCTATGCCTCTGTGATAGAGGGGGATCGAGTCGTAGTCGGGAGAGACTCCAGACCAAGTGGAGTCTTTATAGAATCCTTGTTAAATGCAGCGCTTCTCGCCACCGGAAAGAATGTATTATCCTTGGGAATAGTTCCCACTCCAACAGTTAAAGCTGTTGTCAATGCTTTGGAATTGAATTCGGGGGTTATTGTAACAGCATCCCACAACCCTTTGGAATGGAATGCTTTCAAATTCGTTGGTAAGCATGGATTCTTTTTCTCGCAGAAAGAGATCGATGCTTTGATGGATGCCGTGAACAGGAATTCTTTCTCTCCCGTTATTTATGATCGTGAAGTATCTGTTAAGCCTTCATACGACCTTACGAAGTTACACATAGAATCTGTTCTGTCCCGTGTGGATGTAATCGCAATTCGTGGTAAAAAATTCAAAGTCGCTCTCGATGCTGTAAATGGTGCGGGAAGTATTCTCGTTCCGGAATTTCTTGAGCTACTTGGCTGCGAAGTTTACAAATTGCACTGTAAACCGGATGGAATCTTTCCCAGACCACCCGAGCCTACAGAGTCGGCGTTGGTTGCAACCGGAGAATTTGTTCGCGATCAAAATGTTGATATAGGATTCGCACTCGACCCCGATGCCGATCGATTGGTGGTTCTTACTCCCAAGAAAGGGGCACTCTCGGAAGAATACACTCTTCCACTATCTCTAATGTCTATATTGAAAAATCATATCGGTAAGCCCAAGGTAGTCGTCAACGAATCGACCAGCTTTATCAATGACAGAGTTGTGAAGGCATATGGCGGAACAACCATTCGTTCTAAAGTAGGCGAGGCAAATGTTGTGGAATCAATGATCGCCAACAAAGCCGTATTCGGTGGCGAGGGGAATGGGGGAGTTATCGATCCCAAGATTAATTCCTATGGCAGAGATTCTCTTGCCGGTATTGCTCATATATTGAATTTGATGGCAATGGAAGACAAATCCATAGATGATCTGCATGATCAATTGCCCGGACTTTTTATGACCAAAACGAAATTTTCCCGGCAGGGAAAATCCATCGATGGAATCTATGAATCAATTAAGGGTTTATTTCCGGATGGAAAGGTGTCTCTCATTGATGGACTTCGAATAGAATGGGAATCCGGTTGGATTCATGCAAGACCCTCCAATACAGAGCCAATCATTCGAATCATTGCAGAGGCGACTAGCCAAGTGGAATTGGAAGAAATTATTAAAAAGGTGGAGACAACAATCTCTTAATGTAGATTGTTAAATACGAATTATGTGTGGAATTGTCGGATATATTGGAAAAAGAGAAGCCTATCCCATAATCATTAAGGGATTAAAAAGATTGGAATACCGAGGATATGACAGTGCCGGTGTTGCTCTTCTAAATGGTGGACTTAAAGTTTTTAAAAAGAAAGGAAAAGTATCTGAACTGGAAGGTTCTGTAAGTGCAGATGCAACAAAAAGTAATCTGGGAATCGGACACACACGATGGGCAACCCATGGGGAACCCAACGATATCAATGCCCACCCCCATGTATCCCAGAATGGAAAGCTTGCAATCATTCACAACGGTATCATCGAAAACTATCAATCCCTAAAAACAGAGTTGGAACAAAAAGGTCACAAATTCAAGAGTCAGACCGATTCAGAAGTTGTAATTCATCTGGTTGAAGAGATCCTACTCAATAACTCATGCTCTTTGGAAGAAGCAGTTCGTCTTGCCTTGAATGAGATTATTGGAGCCTACGCAATCTGTGTGATTTCTGAAGATGATAAATCTCAATTGATTGCCGCACGAAAAGGTTCTCCTCTAGTCATTGGAATTGGTGATGGTGAATTCTTCGTTGCATCCGATGCTACACCAATCATTGAATATACGAATAATGTGGTGTATTTGGATGATTATGAAATAGCTATAATCCGAGATGGAGAATTGATTGTAAAAAGTATTGAGGATGTTATCAAAACTCCTTTCATTCATAAATTGGAAATGGAATTGGAATCCATTGAAAAGGGTGGATTTCCTCATTTCATGTTAAAAGAAATTTATGAACAACCTAAGTCAATACGAGATTGCTTAAGGGGAAGATTGATTGCAACCGATAGCCATTTGAACTTAAATGGAATGCTTCAATTTATGAATAAATTTACGAATGCGGAAAGACTTATTTTCGTTGCTTGCGGAACTTCTTGGCATGCAGGTTTGGTTGCGGAATATCTCTTCGAAGATATTGCCCGTGTCAATGTAGAAGTTGAGTATGCTTCAGAATTCAGATATCGTAATCCTGTTATCCGAGAAAACGATATTGTAGTTGCGATCTCTCAATCCGGAGAAACTGCTGATACACTTGCCGCTATCGAGATGGCGAAATCCAAGGGAGCTACTATATTCGGTGTATGCAATGTTGTTGGAAGTTCTATATCCAGAGCTTCCCATGCAGGTGCCTATATACATGCCGGTCCCGAGATAGGTGTGGCTAGTACAAAAGCATTTACCGGTCAAGTAACAGTACTCACTATGATGGCATTGATTCTTGGTTTAAAAAAGGGAACTCTGACTGAAAATCGATTTAGAGAGTTGATTTTCGCATTGGATCAGATTCCCAACAAGATTCAAAAAATTTTGGATGATACTTCTTCTGTTAAAAAAATTGCAGAAACGTTTCAATTCGCAAAGAACTTTTTGTATCTCGGTAGAGGATACAATTTCCCTGTAGCATTGGAAGGTGCTCTGAAATTGAAAGAGATCTCCTATATCCATGCAGAAGGTTATCCTGCGGCAGAAATGAAGCATGGTCCAATCGCATTAATTGATGAGGATATGCCGGTTGTTTTCATCGCTCCTAAAGACAGTACCTATGAAAAAATAATATCAAATATTCAGGAAGTAAAAGCCAGGAAGGGTAAAGTGATTGCAATAGTCACAGAAGGAGAGAAAGATATATTCAATATGTCCGATTATGTTGTGGAGATTCCTGCAACGGAAGAATGTTTACAACCTTTGCTTAGTTCTATTCCTTTGCAATTGTTGAGTTACTATGTGGCAATCAACCGGGGTTGCAATGTGGATCAGCCCAGAAACTTGGCAAAATCTGTAACTGTGGAGTAAACGTGGTTGCTTCCAAGATAAAAAAGATTCTCATCAACGAAAGCTTAAGTCCTCCGGGATTGGATATTCTCACTCGCTTTCGTTCATTTTCCGAATTGAGAATGGGATATTCTACTCTTCTGGAGAGACTTGTCAAAAAATTTCCACAAGCGAAGATTTACTACATCAACGAAAATAAAGAATTTTTAGAATCTTTCTTGGAGAGGCATTCTGGTATCTTGCCTCACTCCGAAAAAAATTATGATTTGGAAATTAATTCTACCGATTATCAGCCATGGGAAATGCTTCAAAATATCCCTACGTATTTGGAGGAAGATTTAAGTCTATTCGGTGAATTGTCTAAATGGAAGAGTAAGCTAAAGCCTAAACTAAAAAGATTCGAACTGGTAGGGAAGGATAAACATCTTTATATTCATCCATCTTCTCAAGTTTATCCGGGAGTGGTAATTGATACCACCACAGGCCCTGTCATTATAGATAAAGATGTTGTCATCACGTCATTTAGTTTTATACAAGGACCGATATACATCGGATCGGAATCTAGAATAGATAACCTCAGAATTGGCGGTGGCTCAGTAGTAGGTAGGAATTGTAGATTGGGTGGTGAGATAGAAAATTCTATTATCCAGGATTATTCCAATAAGCATCATGAAGGATTTCTTGGACATTCTGTTCTCGGATCTTGGGTAAATATGGGAGCTCTTTCAACAACCAGTGATCTGAAAAATAACTACGGAACCATTGAAATTCAATCCGGTGATAATCGAGTGAATACAGGTACAATTAAATTCGGTTCTATTATTGGGGATTTTTCAAAAATTGGAATTGGAGTTATGCTAAATACAGGTACAACAATAGATGTGGGTTGTAATTTGGTGGATTCGCGAATCACGGGTTATACACCGCCATTTACTTGGATTTCAGCAGAAAAAAAATATAAATTAGATCGATTTTTATCAGATAGTAAAAAGATTATGGCTCGTAGGTCTGTAAATATGTCCGACTTACAAGAAAAGTTGATTATGAATTATTATGGAAAATTAAATTAATGGGAAGGTCTATGGGAGAACAGAGTTGGGAACTAAAAGAGCACTACCAAACAGGTCAATATGCGACAGATTCCGGTGTGAGGTTATTCTATACATCCAGAGGATTGGGAGAAAAAGTTGTGTTTCTTCCCGGGCTGCTTGCCACATCTTATTCTTTTAAAAAAGTTTCGGAAATATTGGCTGAGAACTACAATGCAATTTCTATGGATTGGCCGGGAACCGGATTTTCGGAAGACCCTATTCAGCCCTATTCGCATAGATATCTTGCCGGTGTTCTAAAAGATTTTTTGGAGGAGATAGCAGGGGAAGAAAAAGTTCATTTGGTCTGTCATGAATATGCCGGTCCAATAGCATTTTTGATGCTATATCAATTCCCTGAGAAGGTAAAATCCCTTACAATTCTTTCTTCTTTTTTGAAGCTAAAAAAATATTCTTTTAGTTTTCCTGTTAAGTTATTGAGAATCCCATTATTGGGTCAATTGCTTTCGTATTTATTTGTTCCTCCGGTTATTCGGATTCTTTTCAATTTGTTTTTATATTCCAAAGAGAGACCTATGACCGGAGAACGAGCACAGGATATTTACTCGTTGTTATTTGCAGGGAATAAAAAAAAGAACCTTGTCAAAATGTGTAAAAATATAGATCGGACAGTTCATGCCCAGCGTGATATGGAAACCGGAATAAAGAAGACAGTGGGTTTACGCCAAATTATAATTGGTACTCATGATAGATATGAAGATCCCAAGCAGACTGAATATTTAATGGAAATTATTCGTTTATCGGCAGTTCAGCGAATTGATGCCGGTCACATGTCGATGGAAGAAGCACCTTTATCATTTGCCAACAAGATATCTCCTCTTTTGGAATCAATGGCTAGAAATAAAAATCGAAAACCAACAGGTAGTAACAAATGGATATCATCACAAGCAAGATAGATCGCAATTCAGATGAATTCAAAACCAATCAAGAGTATTTAATTTCCAAAACCAAAGAATTCAAAAAAATCGTGGAACGAATAAAAATGATGGGTGGCGAGAAATCTGTCACTCGCCATAAATCCAGAGGTAAACTTACTGCTCGCGACCGCATAGCAAAACTCATAGACCATGGTACGGCATTTCTGGAAGTAGCCACACTCGCCGCGGAGGAAGTCTACCCCGATCCGGTTCCTTCTGCCGGATTAGTTGTTGGTGTGGGGATAGTCGAGGGTGTAGAATGCATGATTGTCGCAAATGATGCTACAGTAAAAGGTGGGACTTACTATCCTCTAACGGTCAAGAAGCATCTCAGAGCACAAGAGATTGCACTTCAAAATAATATTCCCTGCATATACTTAGTAGATTCCGGTGGTGCCTTCTTGCCAATGCAGGATGAAGTTTTTCCGGATAGAGATCATTTTGGAAGAATTTTTTACAATCAAGCTCAGATGTCAGCTAGAGGAATTTCTCAGATAGCAGTCGTAATGGGAAGTTGCACAGCAGGGGGAGCATATATTCCTGCAATGTCGGATGAATCGGTGATTGTGAAGGGAACAGGAACCATCTTTTTGGGAGGCCCTCCTTTAGTAAAAGCGGCTACCGGTGAGATTGTGACGCCTGAAGAATTGGGTGGAGCTGATGTCCACTGTAGAACATCCGGTGTTACGGATCATTATGCGGAAGATGATTTTCACGCTCTGGAAATTACTCGAAATATCGTCAGGAATCTCAATAAAAAGAAAGACTATTCCGTAAGCTATAAAGATCCCTTATACCCGGCTGAAGATCTTTACGGAATCATACAAAGTGATAATAGAAAGTCTACAGAGGTTCGAGAAATTATATCTCGTTTGGTGGATGGATCCGAGTTTCAAGAATTCAAGAAACTTTATGGTGAGACAATAGTTTGCGGATTTGCCCATATATACGGTTATCCGGTGGGAATCATTGCTAACAATGGAATCCTATTCTCTGAGAGCGCACAGAAAACTGCACATTTTATTCAACTTTGTGACAAGAGGAATATTCCTCTCTTATTTTTACAAAATATATCCGGTTTCATGGTGGGCAAAAAGTTTGAAAATGAAGGAATCGCCAAAGATGGTGCAAAAATGGTTACAGCAGTTTCAACGGCAAATGTTCCTAAGTTAACAGTTGTCATTGGTGGTTCTTTCGGTGCAGGAAATTACGGAATGTGCGGACGTGCCTTTCAACCAAATTTTCTTTGGATGTGGCCAAATGCCAAAATTTCCGTTATGGGAGGAGAGCAAGCCGCCAGTGTATTAGCTACCGTGAAAAGGGATCAAATTGAACAATCCGGGAAGACTTGGTCAGCAGAAGAAGAAGCGAATTTTAAAGCACCGATTTTAAATGATTATGAAAATAAATCATCTGCTGTGTATAGTTCAGCTAGACTATGGGATGATGGGATCATAGATCCAATACACACTCGTTCTGTATTGGGTATGGCTCTTTCTATTGTGCAAGGGCAAAAAAAATCCGATCATGGTTTTGGTGTATTTAGAATGTAATGGATTTTTTTGAGTAGGGAATCATTTTTTTCTTTTCAAAATAAGGCAAAATCTATAAAATAAGATATATGGAAATTATCCATCGAGAAGTTGATTCATATCCTGTTTTAGATATTGACGGTGAAGTAGATTTGTACAACGCCCGAGAGATCAAGGAAGCTATTGATTCCAATGTAAAGGCACAGCGGTATGAGATTGTCATCAACTTAGAAAAAGTTCCTTTCATGGATTCATCGGGTATAGGAACTCTTGTAACGGGTATGTATAAATTGAAAAAATACCATGGCAATCTAAAGGTTACAGGTGTGGGTGGTTCTGTAGCGAAAGTTTTTAAACTCACCGGCATGGAAAGTCATTTGGAAGTGCATGCCACAGTGGAAGATGCGGTAGCGTCTTTTAAGAATTCCTGAATATTTTATAAATCTACATCCCTTTCTGCAAATTCCGCAACCAAGCTTAATTTTTCAGCATCATATTTCCGATAATTTAAAAGGAGATTTTTTTGGATCAAGACAATAAGTCATACTCTATAGCTGAATTGGAAAACAAAGGGAAGTCCTATATCAATCGCATACGATTCTCTCTTTCGGGATTCTATATATTGGCAGTTTTGGGCGCTATGGAGACTATCCCTTTTTCTCAATTGATCATCTATATAGTTGGTTCTTTATCAATGTCCATCTACGGAATGATTCAGATCTATTTATTGAATCGAAATAGACTTACACCTCTTATCGCTAAAACTTTTATATTATTGGATGTTACTATCGTAGGCATAGTTGTTGTTGCCGGTTTGTTTCATGGAACTGAAATGGCGGAGGTCCAAATAAAAACTCCTTCCTTATATGCTGTTTTCTTTTTTGCTTTATTGTATTCTTCCTTCTTATTCTCTCCCAATTTTATCTTTGTAGTGACCGGTTATATAATATTCATTCAGGCGAGTTTGCTTTTTGTCGGATATTTGAATGGTGTGCAATTCGTGGAAGAAATTGGTGCTACAGATCGTCCGGGTGTAGTGACACCATCCGTTGAGATTATCAAGTTAACATTTACTGCAGCATTAGGCATTATTGTATATTTTGTAAATAGACTCATACATAGAATGCGTCTGACTTTGGAAAGCGAATTGAAATCTACAGAAAGAGAAAAAATTCGAGCCGAGAATTCTAAAGAAAAAGTTAAGAGTATAGCTGAAATTCTGAATGATTCCGTAAAAAGTTTGAATCAATCCTTACGTCTATTTAATGATAAATTGCAGACTCAAGCCGCTAGTGTAGAAGAGATTTCTGCCAGTATGGAAGAATTTTCTGCGTCCCTCAGTAATTCGGAAGAAAATGTTCGCCTACAATTCGAAAAGATAGAAAATATTGCCAAAGAAACCGATAGGCTCGAAGGAATCTTGGGCGAAGTATCCGGTTCAGCGGAATATATTTCAACCACTATGGAGAGTTCCAAGGAATCAGGCGATGTCGTCGTTAATTCAATGATAGAGCTGGATTCAATTCTAAAAGAAATCAACCAGTCATTTTTAAAAGTAAGTGAAGTGAACCAGATCATGTCTGAGATTGCGGATAGAACTAATTTGCTTGCACTAAATGCTTCTATCGAAGCGGCAAGGGCTGGTGAGCATGGTAGAGGATTCGCAGTTGTAGCTCAAGAAGTAGCTAAGCTTGCGGATAACTCTGCAGAGAATGCGAGCACTATTGAAAAGATTATCAAGCAGGCGGCAGGCTTAATTAGAAAGGGTTCAGAATCTGCAAGTCAGACCAATGAAAGAATCAGCGAACAACAACTAGGCTATACTTCTCTTGGTAAGCAAGTTACGAACTTAACTCAAAAAATTAGAGAACAAAAAGAAATCAACTATACAGTATTGCAATCTTTACTTGAAATCCAATCTGTGAGTGCAGAGATAGAGACGAACTCTCGTGAGCAGACTCAGACTAGCAATCAAGTGAGCCAAGCTATTGGTAATTTAGATTCCGCAGTTTCGGAACTTGCCGAGAATTCTCAGTATTTACAAGAAACTATAGATCAAATTGAAAACCAAGCAAACTCTTTAACTGTCTAATCTATAAAAAGACAGGAACTATTCTGCTATGAAACATAAGAACAAAACTAGTATTTTGGCCGTGGCGGCTATATCTTTATGGATTGGAACTTTTTTGTCTCCGATTCTAACCTGTGGAGATAGAAAGTCAGGCAATCTTTATCTCAATGCGGATCCGAATAGTAAGGTTTCACCGGCGCAGCAACAAGCAATCACTTTGGAAAACGCATTTCAAGAAGTATTTGACAAGGTGAGTCCAAGTGTCGTGTCGATTGCTACAGAGCGTACTGTAAATATCCAGAGACATCCATTTATGAACGATCCCTTTTTCGAGCACTTTTTTAGAGGAAGACCGGGACAAGGCGGTGGAGGTCAGGGTTCTCCTATGAAACAAAAGCAGACCGGTTTAGGATCCGGTATCATTTTGAACGATGAAGGTTATATTATGACCAATCACCATGTGATTAAAGACATGGACAAGCTAACTGTTAAATTGAAAAATCAGAAAACATTTGAAGCGGAGTTGATTGGTTCCGATGAATTAATGGACATTGCTTTGTTGAAGATCAAAGCACCCAAAAATGCAATCAATCCAATTGCGCTCGGAAACTCGGATAAGGTAAAAGTTGGTAATTGGGCAATAGCGATAGGGGCTCCTTTGGGATTCGAACAATCTTTTACTGTGGGAGTTGTGAGTGCGATTCAACGAGGTGGAATTGATAATTCCGGATTGAGCTATATTCAGACAGATGCTGCTATCAACCAAGGAAATAGTGGGGGACCACTTCTCAATATAAATGGGCAGGTAGTTGGAATCAATCGAATGATAGCCTCACAAAGTGGTGGTTCCGTTGGTATAGGATTCGCCATCCCCATAAACGAAGCGAAGAAGGTAGCCGAAGAACTTAAAGAACATGGTAAGATTATCAGACCTTGGATAGGTGTGGGTCTGGACAATATTTCTGATGAAGATAAGACTGAGCTTGGTTTGAAGAATACAGATGGTACCATAGTTCGTCAGATTATCCAAGGTTCTCCCGCCGATAAAGCAGGAATTAGATTGATGGACGTGATAATTGCTATCGGCAACAAACCTGTAAAGAATCCACAGGATTTAATTGAATTCATTCGAAATGCGGAGATTGGAAAAAGAGTGGAATTAAAAATCATTCGAAATAAAAATGAAATCAAGACTTCCATAGTTCCAAGAGAAAGGCCCAACTGAAAAAAGAAGAATCCAACAAGGGAGCATCTGTTCTCGCTAAAATTCATGATGACGACCCCAGTCTTAGGCCACTAAGACTGGATGATTTTATTGGACAAAAGCAACTCCTGTCCAATCTCTATGTTTATATAGAATCGGCTAGGAAGAGAAAGGTATCTTTGGATCATGTCTTACTTTCGGGGCCTCCCGGATTGGGCAAGACAACTCTTGCTACAATCATTGCGAACGAAATGGATGTAGCATTTACTCCTACATCTGCACCGGCAATCAGCAAGGGTGCCGACTTGGGAAAATTCCTTACTCAACTAACAGAAAAAGAAGTTTTATTCATCGACGAAATCCATGGGTTTCAAAAGAAATTGGAAGAGCTACTCTATCCGGCAATGGAGAATTATATCTTGGATTTTGTTGCAGGCGAGGCCATGACAGCTCAGGCGATTCAGATTCCTCTCAAGCCATTTACTTTGGTAGGAGCCACAACAAGATCGGGCATTGTGAGTGAGCCACTCCGCAACCGTTTTGGAATTCATCTAAAATTAGATTACTATTCCGAGGAGGAGATGGCAGAGGTTGTATCTCGCTCTGCGGGAATTCTGGGAATTGGGTTGGAGAAAGGAATTGATTTCGAGATTGGAAAAAGGTCTCGTAAAACTCCCCGAATCGCCAACCATTTATTAAAAAGAGTGCGTGATTTTTCTGAGGTTGCAGGAGATATTGCAATTACACTCCCCACCTGTAAGTTGGCATTTGAACGAATGGGAATTGATGGACTCGGATTGGATGGGGTGGATCGACAGATCCTCCAAATCATTATCGAAAGATACCGAGGAGGTCCCGTAGGGTTGAAACCAATTTCAGCAATTTTGGGAGAAGAAGAGAGGACAATCGAAGACAATTATGAATCCTATTTGGTTAGAATTGGCTTGATTGATCGAACTCCACAAGGTAGAGTAGCAACAAGAAAGGCGTATGAACATCTCGGACTGGAATTCAATAAAGAAGAACCTACTCTCTTTTCCTTATAAAGAGGAGGAAGAGGGGCAGACGCGCCTTCTCTTGTCGGCATCTTTTGTTTTTTTAACAATTGCTTTGTTAATTGGACATTTGATTACGCGTAATCTTCTTTGGAAAGTACTTGGCTCTGAGCCCATCGCCAAATTGGAAGCTCGTAAAGAGAAAGAAAAAATCTACGAAGTATTAGTTGAGCAGCAATTCATCAATCCGGAGAAGACAGACGAATACAAAGCTCTCTCTGATAAAGAGTCAGCAGGCGGTGGTGGTCTAACAAAGGAAAAAGGATTTCATACAGATTCTCCTTTCCGTGAATTCATCTTTGGTTCTCCCAATTCTCCATCCAGTGATCCGAGTCCTGCCGAACAAAATGTGACTCAGGAAGAAAATCTTTTCGAAGTGGGAATTCTCAAAGCCGATCCTATTGCCATAAAAACCTTTAAACCAACTCCTCAAGCACAGGGTCAACAAGGTCAGATGATGAAAATTCCATTTAATTACCGATTCCAACAAGATTTTCTATTTCGTTGGGACGGAAATCGTTCGATGACAGTTCCTACCAAGGAGCTTGCGGGTTACCACTATTTTAAGAATATGCTCAGGCAGATTGAACATGCATTTGCCCCACCCGGTGGAGGTAATTTTGCTTACAGAGATATAGCGGGGACAGTTGTTCGTGAAGGGATAAAGCCCGGCATGACTAAGGTACTTTTTTTGCTCAATGATGATGGAAAAGTAATGGATGTTAGATTAGTGAGCTCTCAGGGGCAGACTATAGTGGATCGAGCTTGTGTGGATTCTATACGAGGGCAAAATTTTGGGAAAGTTCCTCCAGAAGTAAAAGCGAAAGGAATGATTTTTGGAATCAATTTTATATTTCCTGGTATAAATCGATAGATCTAAGGAGTTGAATATGGATCAAGAAATGTTGGCAATAGTTATTGTATTTACAATGTTTGGATTTTTTGCGATTTTCGTTTTTCTGATGATCTTTCTCTCGGGATCACTAAACTATACTTTGGATTATGATGACTCTAGGGGAACTTTCGTATTAAAGCGAGGTCGAAAAAAGATTTATGATCTAACTCGAACCGACATTCAAGAGATTTCTTTGGGAACTTACAGAACGACGGGGAATAAAAATAAAACTACTTATTATACATATGGAATTTTGTTAGGTGATGATGTATTGAGGAGAATCGCATCTTCTTATCCAAAATTCGAGAAAGCACCTAAAGATAATGATTCAGTAAGAGTATATACCTCCCAAAATATGATTCAAACCAGAAGAAAAGCCGAAGAACTTTCAAAAAAATCAGGAATTCCCTTGCGATCATTGAATGGAGAGTTAAGACAATCCACAGAATTGGATCGCCCTTTTCATGATTTCATGAGAAATAAAATCGATACTTTTGGCTTTCCTCCTAGATACAGAGATGGAGATGATTTTGAGGTGATTGACGGACGAGAAGAATTAAGAGTCGTAATTAGGAAAAAGCAATACTACGGTGTGATACTGGGAGCTGTAATGTTTTTTGTATTCGGTTTTTTTCTATATGGTATAGGGGAGCTGAGTTTTTCTTTGGATTGGGCAGATAAGGATATTTTTGAAATAATTTTTCTGTTAGTATTTAATGCTCCTATATTAATTCCTCTTGGTTTTATAACATATTTTTACATCAAGGCGAAATATCTTACAGATATTATCATCTCGAAGGGATTTATGAAAATCGGTTTAAAAAATATTAATTTGAATGAATTGGAGGATATCCATTCCACCGGGATGAGTATGACCTTTATAACTGACAAGATGTCTTATACATTGAATATAGTCTTGTATGTTCATTTTTTAAAAATGGAAGAGTATGTCAATTTGGTGAAAAAGGCAATCGTATATAAGGGAAACCGTTGAAAAGCAAATTGATACTTTCTATAAATCCGAAACATCCTGAGATACTTATTTTACATTAGATAGCTGTTAGCAAGAAGATTTGTATCCTTTTCACATGCGATTGAATTTCGAGTCAGGATGTTTTAATATATTAACCAAATGAGTGAACTCTTGAAGATTTAATTTGTTCGCAGGTTTTCCATAGTGATATTTGGATGCATAGTAGATTCCATGGAAACCTTTTCCCCAGTAAACAGAGTTCAAATAGTATTCCAAAATTTCTTTCTTATGCATAGTTCTTTCCATAGCAACAGCTATATGAATCTCGTGGAGTTTTCGACGAAAACTCATTTCCCTGTTTAAAAAAAGAGTTCGAGCCAATTGTTGCGTGATTGTACTTGCACCCCTTAATTTCTTATTGAAAATTAAATTGCTGATCAATACAGAATGAATATCAAAAGGGGAATATCCCTTATGAGAGTAGAATCTTTTATCCTCAGTGGATATTAAAACTTCTTCGGCTCCATTGGGTAAATCCTTGAGTGATACCCATTCTTGAGATAACTCAATAGAATAAGAGTTATCTTTTAGAAATTTTAGAGAATTCTCTTTGAATAGAAAAAAATTTTCTTCTGTTAAGACAATCCATAGCAGTGCAAAAGACAATACTCCGGGTATCGAGAAAAATAAAATATCAAGTAAGTTGAATTTCCTTTCAGTGGATTTCATAGGTCAGAAATATTTCATTACCTACAGATTTGGAATTCATAAGAGACCAATTGCTTGTTTCAAAATCCGGCATGGATAATTCTCCATCCGCTATGCTAGGCAGATCCCTCTGCCCTATAATGAATGGTGTGAGAGTTATATGAATTCGATTGACCAATCCTTGTTTCAGGAATGAGTAATTTAATTTCGGTCCTCCCTCCAATAGAATTCTTTCGTAACCTTGACGGGAAAGTATTCCCAGAACTTTTTTTGGGTCTATGTCATCTGAATCCAGAGCATGAATGTCTGCGAGGTTTTCCAGCTCTTTCATGACTTCTTTTTTGTTTGATTTACAGCATATAACTAGAGGAATATGATCTGATTCTTCAAATATTTTTTTATCTCTAGGAAGGCTTCCTCTTCGAATTAAAATAATAGGTCTTGGATTAATAGCATTTTCTACATATCTGATCTTGATCACCGGATCATCATTGATTATTGAATTTTTTCCTACTATGAGGGCATCAGATTCGGATCTATAGACATCCATTTGAATTTTATCATCTTTGGAAGACATTCCATACCATTTTCCATCCGGTCTTGCAACTTTTCCATCTAGTGTCATCGCCATATTGATTGCGAGAGTTTGGTTCATACAATTTTCCTTAGTTTCTTGAGTTCATCTTGTAAAATAGCATCCACAGCCGATGCACAGGTTCCACAATTTGTGGAGGCTTGGGTTTGGAGGGAAATTTCTTGCAGTGAAGTCGCTCCGCTTTGTATCGCTTTGCGAATATCTGATTCACTGACTTGTCTGCACACACAGATCTTCCTCGGTCTCATCAGCTGATTTATATCGATTTCTTCCAAGAAGGCATCCTTATTTAAATTTTATCAAAAGACCCGTAGGTATCCACCTTTTTTTATTGAATTCATTTGACATAAATTCCATGATTTTTAGAATTCATCCATAGTATTCAACTTTGAGGAACTACGAAAAATTATGTCGCAACAAGTTAAAGAACAGAAAAAACAAATTTTTGGTTGGTGCATGTTTGATTTTGCCAATTCATCCTATACCACTGTAATTATTACTGTAATCTATTGTAATATTTTCACAAAATTGGTTGTTCCTCCCAGTTTGGACCCTGCAGATCCTCATCCACATGCTTGGGGCAATTTACTCTGGTCAATAGCTCAGGCGATTGGGTATATATTGGTGGTTCTGACCGCTCCCATTATCGGAGCTATGACGGATTTTTCTCCAACCAAAAAGAAAGCTTTAATGCTAACTTCCTTTTTATGTATAATTCCAACAGCTCTATTGTATTTTGTTGATCCCGGTATGGTATGGCTTGCAATGATTTTGGTTGTGATTTCTTTTTATAGTTTTACAACTACTGAGAACATTGTGTCCTCTTTTCTACCGTTTTTGGGAGATAGAAATGACCTGGGAAAGATTTCCGGTTATGCTTGGGGAATCGGATATTTTGGAGGATTGGGATCTGTTGCTCTCGCCCAAACTCTTGGTGCAATTGAAATAGAAAATTATGATAGCTTGCGATGGGTTGGTCCTTATACGGCGATGTTCTTTCTATTCGCCGCCATTCCGACTTTTGTATACCTACGCGAGCCCAAGGTTAAGAGCCATCTTCCTGAAGGTCAGACTTATGTGGGTCATGCAGTCAATGTTGTTGTGAAAACTCTAAAAGATGCGGCACAGTTTAAAGACTTGATGATATATCTCATTGCACTTTTCTTCGCGATGGCATCACACGGTATTGTTATTGGATTTGCTTTCATTTATGGGGAACAAGAGATCAATCTTGCACAAGATCAAGTTACATTTATGTTTATCTTTCTGCAAATATCTGCTGCTTTGGGTGCCTTTGCTTTTGGTTTCATCCAAGATGGTTATGGAGCCAAGAAGACATTTAATTTAACACTATATTTGTGGATTGCAACTTGTATAATGATTTATTTTGTAAAAGACATATCTCATTTTGCCATAAATACTCTTGGCTTCAATTGGTCCACGCAGTGGGTGTTTATTGTGATTGCAATCTTTGCCGGATTGGGTATTGGTTCTACACAGTCTGCGAGCCGAGCGATTGTTGGTTTATTTTCTCCCGAAACCAAAACAGGTGAATTCTTCGGACTCTGGGGTCTCTCCGGTAAAGTTGCCGCTGCTATCGGTCTTCTTGCACTCGGTGGACTGCAGACTATTTTTACATTAAGAAACTCGTTTCTGATCGTTGCATTGTTTTATATTCTATCTTTACTCGTGAACTTCTTTGTAGATGAGAAGCGGGGTAGGGAGCAAGCGTTGAATTATAAGGAACCGGAGATAGAGCGCTGAAGTAAGAGTTGAAGTATAAAGGGTTGAATACTAGTAGTTATGGGACAGTCTAATAAGTTAGAATGAGTTGGGAACGAGATGATGATTTCGAAATGCACCAAAGCCAGAGAAATCTGGCTTTGTCAACTATAGATGAGTTGACCGTTACAAAATTAGATTTGTTAGATGCAGGCAAATCCATTCCCAAGTTCTTGAATAATGCTATTGCCTACTTGAAGAAAAAATATGTAACTGAGGAACAGACTGTCTCTCAGTTTTTGATGAGGAAATAAATCGGGAACTCTCTGTGTCGCCAGGTTGCAAGCTTGGAAGCGCAAAGAGTCGCCACAGAGAGTTCCCTCCTTACGTAGATTGTTATAAAGGAATTCTTTATTGAACAAAAAAATAAAAACCCTTCTAATTCTATATCAGTGAACCTGTTGTTTGCTAGTCTGCTATGCGAGCAAAAATCGCTGTCTTCAAAACGGCAGCGAATATCCTTATTACTTTCTTTACTTATGATATTTCCTTCAACACAACCGACTCTTTCGCTACCATTCGCTTCCACCTAAATCTCTTAAATCCTCTTCATCACCTGAAGTCTTTTCTAAAAAAAAATCCATTTTATGTATTTTAGTGAAAGAAAGCACAAAATGGCTAATTTCAAATTCAAAAAATATTATACAATTCTCTGCTAAATTATAGCTAGGATATATGGATTTTTCTAACCTAGACTTCTCTAAACCATATATAATTGGATTTGATGAGTTCTTTAAACTCTCTTGCAAAGATTTTTTCCAAAAATTTGATTTTCAAGTTGAAAGCGAATATGAGATATTCAACCTTCCCAAGAGACTCGATGTTCTTGCTATTCATTCACAGGCTACAATTCCAGAAGATTTCACTCTACTGAAGTATTGGAAAACCCACAACCTAATCAGCTATAAATCAAGTAAAGATAAATTTCAAAAGCAAGATGTCCTATCCGCTATTCTATATCTTAATGGATATATCAACAACAATCCAGAAAGCAATTATAACAATTCTAGCATAAGTATTTTCATGAATCATGGAATTCCTAAATATTTCAAAGAATATTCAGAATTTATACAGAAAATAGAAAAAGGCGTGTCCATCTTCCATTTTAATTTTTTTCAAATTTATCTGATTGATCTTAGAAAAATCTATCTATCAGGGCAAGATCGTTTATTTCTTGCGAGCTTTTCCTCAGACAAAAAATTCTATGAACTATTGAATCTAACCCAATCGGAAGAAAAGGAAGTTGACAAAGTTAAACCATACATGAAAATGAGAGTAGCGGCATTTGAAAAAGATAAAAATATTAGGAGACAATATATGGCCTCATCTAAATTGGCAGATATTAGAGAATTTATAAAACCAGTCTATTTCGAAGGATTGGAAAAGGGTAAATTAGAAGGTAAGCTGGAGGGTAAACTAGAAGGAAAGTTAGAGGGTAAGTTGGAAACTGCTCGGTTGATGAAGGAATATGGAGACACTATAGAAAAAATAAGTAAAATAACCGGACTTACACCTTCTCAGCTAAAGGAGAATGGAATTATATAGATTCTGCCCATTCTGACATAGACTTGTAAATTCTTTCGTGCATATTCTCAGTAGAGTCCGGGATATAAAACCGAAGCTCTCCAAATTTCAGCTAACATACCACGGAAAAAATTCCCTGCATATTCTTCATTGTCATTTAACCCGGAACCGACTTGAAAGGACTCGACCCAATCTAAGAAGGCAGACAGGTCTTGGATGTGATTTTTCTTATAGAAACTCATAGTTTATAGTACATTATCCCTAACGACCGGAAACTGTTCAGAAATCTCTGCCCAGCCCCCGGTAATAGACTTGGAATCAGTTTCAGTTAACAAAAAGTAGAAATAGAACTCTTCATCCTCTCCTCTGTTACCC
>JAFIGA010000135.1 GCA_020831715.1 Leptospira sp.
GCCTAATGCCGGATATATAGGCGGAGTCGGAGCCAATGCTAGATTGAATAATGCCGTGGGTATTGGAACCAATGGGGACACTTTATTCTTCACGGAAGACCATGGGATTCGACTACTCTATAGTCATTCTTTGGAGGCACACTATCCACTCAGTGGCAATCTAGTCAATTATATTTTAGATGGAACAACTCTTACTTTGGACTCAGGAATGGAATCCTACAGTGTCGGTCGCTTTAATGAAGCGAATGGAAGTCTAGCTTTCAATGGAGCAACTAGCTATTCAGCAACACTTAACGGTAATTACCAACAAGTATCCCTTGCGGGTTGGGTTCGCTGGGATGGTTCTGCAGGTGGACTGCAACTCTTATTCCATCTAGGAGCAGATCCAACCGATGAAGGGCTAGGCTTGTATTTAAAAGGAACAGGAGCTGATCCCGATTCGAACAAACTCCATATCCGCTATGGAAATGAACCGGCAAAGCCCGTAAACCATTTCAAAATGCGTGCCAACGAATGGATCCACTTGGCAATCACTCGTGGTAATGCAATAAATCCGGCAAAAGTTTATGCCAATGGAAAACTCATCTATTCCGAGACCATAGTCACAGGAACCGCTGGAGGTGGAGTGAATTTTCGATTGGGAGGAAACGGGCTGGCAGGAGGCTCGGAATTCTTCACGGGCAATATTGCCGATGTTCGCCAGTACCAAAGAGTTCTGAATGAAGGTGAGATCAACGAACTAGCAAAAGACGCAACCCAATCTCTCGTAGGACATACATATAACACGAATGGAGCAGTGGGTTTGGTCGCTCACTACGATTTCAATACAGCAACAGGACAGTTAGATAAAGGACCAAATTCCTATTCTGCACCGGGTGGTCCTGATGTGGCTCGTGGATTGGATGGGAAAAATGATTCCGCTCGAAAAACGAACACAAATCATTATCAGACAGCTTTCCCGGTCTATGGGCTACCCAATGGCAGTGCTCCCCGAACGATCTGTTCTTGGGTGAAACCGGATCGCCTTCCCAACCCCGGCACCAACCAAGTGATCGTTTCCTATGGAATTAATGCTGATTATTATGGGCTATCCATAAGAAACAATGCCGGCAATCATTCCATTGTTGCCTTGAATTCCGGTGGCAACCAAGAGGCGAATTACACTCTGCCTCTGAATACTTGGACTCATGTCTGCACAGTTTTCAATGGAACCAATACAATATTCTATGCCATGGGCAATCAATTGACTGTGGGAATTCCTATAACCGTCAATACTAATTTGACAACAGGCTCCACTCTTGTCATCGGGGCAAATCACAGCATTGCAGAAAGATTCACAGGCAAGTTGGATGATATAAGAATCTACAACCGAGCCTTGACCGGTATTGAAATTCGGAGATTGGGAGCACAGAATTACAATGGCTTGGTGGCTAGATTTGATTTTACCGGAGACAATCAAGATGTAAGTGGCTTTGGGACGATTCTTTCGAATAGCGGAACAGCGCCAACTCTCTCTATAGATCGATTTGGCAACTCAGGATCAGCTTATCTATTTAATGGGGGCGGTAACTTTAGAACCGTTACCGGTCCATCTAACCCTTATTTTCCCCTGCCTAGGGGGACAGAACCGGTTACTATCTGTGCTTGGGTGAGAGCAGACCAACTATCGGGAGGCGTTCGTTCAGCTGTTGGATATGGAACTACTACGAGTTTAGAAAATATCTGGTTAGGAGTTCGTAATTTAGATGCAGCAAATCCAACTCCGGAAACTTGCTCCTTAAGCATTGCATGCTCCACTCCTCCACGATTTTCTCCCTATGTTTGGGGGCATCTTTGCGTAGCTCAGAGCGAAACCAATGCTAATTTATATTTCAATGGAAGACAGATTTTCAGCCAAGGATCCGGAACTTGGAACAAGCAAGCTAACGATCTTATGATTGGTGCCTTGAATAACAACTATCGATTCCCCGGCAACATCGACGAAGTGATAATCTACAATCGAGAATTAATTGCCGACGAGATTCGTGCCTTATCAGGCTACCATCTATACCAAACTGTAGCTTGGAGCACGATAACATTGAGTAATCAACTGAGACTTCATCTCCAAGTGGATAGTCTGAGTGAGTTAAATGAATCGAATCCTGTTATGGAATGGCAAGACAGCAGTGGTTTTGGAAACCATGTTGCACCACCGGGAAATCCACCATCTTATGAGAAAGCCGGTCTCATGGGAAAACCAACGGTATTGTTTGAATCAGGGGATGGGAATTTTCTTAGGAATGATACTGTGAATGGATTTAGTACGGGAAGCTTAACAACATTTTATGTTTTAGAAAGAATATCGAATGTTAATACAGATACAATTCTAAGTTTCGGACCAAATCCGGATGGATTTAGAAGTTTTTTTGGAAATGGCGCAGATACCATTTATATATTTAAAACCGGATATCCACTACATCTACTAATATCCAACAATATTTTTGTTCCGAATACTCCACATTTGATTTCCAAGGTTTTTGGAGGGGGGACTAGACAAGTATTTGATAAGGGATTAAACCAAACTTCTGCTACAAACTCTGCTACATTCGACGCAACAGGACCTCTGGAAATCGGAGCCTTGGTGGGAGGAACTGAAACATTCGGAGGAAGGATCTCGGAGATTCTCTATTTCAATAATACCCTATCTCCTGCCGATCGCTTTCGAGTGGAATGCTACCTCTCAGCAAAATACGGAATTGCACTAGATGCTAGCTTGAATTGTGATTGAGGGAAAAATATATTATTGGGGAAAATTATATAGCAGGGATGTAATATAAAAATAATATTTTGATTGCCACCTTAAATGTAAATTTAATTCTGACCCTAGTGAGACTTAAGATAATATTTGCTATCCTTCCTATTCTCCTTTTGAATTTTCATTGGGTGGATTGGAATGTAGTGAAGAATATCGAAGACCATTCTCATGGCTATCGAGTCTTTGAGCACAATCTTGATCTACAAGAGATTGTCCCCCTTTCTAAAAAATCAACTTATTCTCAACCTACGATTCACGTTCGTTCATTTGCAAGAATTGAACCGGATGTGAATATTGAGAAAACCGAATACCTCTCTTTCATAAATATAGACTCTGAATGCAATCCTATTCGAGTTAATCCTCAGCTCTCTAATATACCACCACCCCTTATTTAAAACTCCCAAATATTTGAGAAATTTACCTACTGAATAAGTAAATTTCATTCTTAATTAAGATATATTATTTAGTTTTAATAAGGAAATAAAATGATTGAATCATTAGTAAAATTTTCCATTCGGAATAGAATTTCCGTTTTGATAGCAACATCCATATTACTAATAGTTGGAATCTGGAATGCAATGAATCTTTCGATTGATGCTATTCCGGATGTTACAAATGTGCAGGTATCTGCGGTAACATCCTCTCCCGGGCTTTCTCCACTAGAAGTAGAAAAATTCATAACCTACCCCATCGAACTGGAATTCAATGGATTACCCAAAGTAACAGAAATTCGTTCGATTTCGAGAACAGGAGTTTCGGCTGTAACAGTCATATTCGAAGATGGAACGGATATTTATTTTGCCAGGCAACTGGTGAACGAAAGATTAAAGCAAGCTGAGAGGCTCATTCCGGAAGGATACGGAAAGCCGGAATTATCGCCAATATCTACAGGTCTGGGTGACATTTACGAATTCACTCTCTATAGTGATCGCCATACTAAAGAAGAACTGAAAACATATATGCGCTGGGAACTTGCCAAGCAAGTTCGGTCTATTAAAGGAATCATCGATGTTAACATTCACGGAGGAGATGATAGACAGTATCAAATTAAAATTGATCCGAGGAGACTCCAAGCATTCAAGCTAACTATGACAGACATCGCAACTTCTCTCAAGTTGGCAAATATGAATGTAGGCGGTGGCTACATCTCCAAAGGAGAAGAGCAAATTGTCATTCGAGGAGAAAGCCAATTCCAAGGAATCAGAGATATTGAGAATATATCCGTTCGAACTACGGATGGCGGTATACCCATTCTTCTGAAACAGATTGCCAATGTAGAAATCGGACCGGGGCTTCACTTTGGAGTAGCAACTCAGGGAGGAGAAGGAGAAGTTGTAAGTTGTACAGCCATTATGCTATTGGGTGAAAACTCCCTCGAAGTAGTTGGATCTGTCAAGGATAAAATCCAAGAACTCAACAACAATCTCCCTGAAGGTATGGAGATTCGAACCTTCTATGATCGTTCTGATTTTATCTCAATGACTCTGAAGACTGTTTTTACCAATCTAGCTGAAGCTTTTTTATTGGTTTTTATCATTTTGATATTTACCTTGGGAAGCCTGAAAGGAGCAATCATTGTTGCACTCGCTATTCCTATCAGCATGTTCATAGCCACAATATTTATGAACCTATTTGGTGTTGTAGGGAATCTTATGTCATTGGGGGCATTGGATTTTGGTTTATTGGTCGATGGAGCAATTGTTATGCTAGAGTCTGTGTTGCATGGATTTATTGCGAACAAAGTAGTCCTAGAAAGCCAAAAATCCAGAAAAGAATACAGTCTCCTAACAGAAGAAATTATTATCACCGGTTGTCAAAAGGTTGCAAGAGCGGCAACATTTGCCATAGGTATCATTCTATTGGTGTATCTTCCTCTTATGACCTTGGAAGGCACCGAAGGAAGAATGTTTCGTCCAATGGCGATCACGGTTATTGTTGCTTTGGGTTCGGCACTTGTCTATACTCTAACTGCATTTCCTGCTCTACTATCTATGTTCTTCACACGTCCCGTATATAAAGAACCGGCTTATTGGCATAAAATCAATGAGTTCTATTCCGGTATCTTGGATAGAGTTTTAGATAAAAGTTTTTTAACCATGTCTATCGGAATTGCCTCTGGAGTTTTTCTTCTATCACTTGGGGGTTGCCTTGGTTCGGAATTTTTACCAAAGATCTTCGAAGGAGAATTGGAGATAGATATCAAAAGGCTTCCTTCCACTTCATTGGAACAATCCAAAAAATTGAATCTTGATATGGAAAGAGCTCTAATTAAAATACCAGAAATATCCATGGTCACTAGTCGGATGGGAAGGGGTGATTCTGCTTCAGAGCCTATTGGCACAGAAGAAGGATCCATCATGGTTAAGTTAAAACCTAGGAGTGAATGGGTCACAGCCAATAACACAGATGATTTAATGAACTATATTAAGGAAACTCTAGAGTCCAATGTTCCTTCCTCTTATATCTCTTTATCCCAACCGATTGAAAACCGTGTAAATGCACTGTTATCCGGTTCAAAAGGAGATATCGTGATCAAGCTATTTGGAAATGATTTGAATCTTTTGAAAGATATAGCAGAGAATTATGCGAAGGAATTGAAAAAAATTCCCGGATCGGCTGATGTTAGAGTGCAGAGATTACTTGGTTTACCACTTCTTGAGATAAAAGTGGATCGCAATCGAATGGCAAGGTTTGGGGTATCCTCAGAAGAGATCTTAATGGCTACCGAAACATTGAGAGTTGGTCATCTTGTGGGAAGTTTGTACGAAGAGAATAAACGATTTGATATAATCATTCGATTGGAAGCAGATATCAATGACACAGAGATCTTGGAAAATATTCCTGTGATGTCTGCATCCGGGCAGATGATCCCACTTGGTCAAGTTGCCACTTTAAAAATTACTGAAGGGCCTTCCGCACTTTATCACGAAGGACTCAAACGAAGAGTTATGATCGAATCCAACGTTCGCGGAAGAGATATGGTGGGTTTCGTCAATGAGGCAATGAAAAAAACACAGAACATCAATCAAACTCTACCTGCCGGATACAGTGTTGAATGGGGTGGACAATTTGAGAATTTTACCCGTGCGAAGAAACGTTTGAGCATTGTAGTGCCGATTGCTCTGGGAATCATCTTCGCCATGTTATTCGGTATGTTCGGAAATGTATATTATGCTATGGGGGTATTTTTCATTGTTCCATTTTCGGCGGCAGGTGGCGTATTGGGGCTCACTATACGAGGACTTCCATTCAGTATACCTGCCGGAGTCGGTTTCATTGCGGCGGCAGGAATTTCTGTCTTAAATGGTGTGGTATTCGCATCCCATTTGAAAAACAAATTGTTGACAGAAAAGAATATCGACAAGGCTATCCGCAGTTCGGCAATTGGAACCGTTCGAGCAATCATCACTACCGTTTTGGTTGCAGTTATTGGATTTTTTCCGATGGCGATTTCCACCGGAGCAGGGGCGGAAGTCCAGAGACCTCTTGCTATTGTGGTAATTTTTGGAGTATTATTTGCAACCATTGCCGCATTTGCCATGTTACCGATAATTTTTAAATTCTTGGTAGTTCAAGCATCAAAGAGAGATGAAGAAAAAGAATCTAAATTGAAAGATTTAGACCATCAATTCCTTCAAAAGCGTTCCGAACAAAGTCCTGAAGGAGAAATTAAATAATGCTTACCTATCAAAAGAAATTTATAATAATCACGATTCTTTCTGTATTTAGCATCTGTAATAATGATAGAAAGAATGAACTTGATCCTAGATTGGCAGTCAAAATTTTCAATAATGAGTTACAAAAATGGGAGGATTATGCAACCAAGAATAATCCGTTATATTTAAAAGAGAAGAAAAACATTGGTAAAGCAAGAGGGGATCTGATAACCTCATCACTTTACTACAATCCGGTCATTGGACTCCAACAACAATTCATCGGTGCCTCTCGTAATTCGGGACCGGGGCTTCCGGAGACATATGCCACTTATGAACAAACAATTGACATCAGTGGCGTTATCAACCAACGCAAGAAAGTTGCGATGAGTGACTTTCAAATGTCAATTGCAAATTTTTCGGATTTTGATCGAATATTTCGATTGAGACTCAGACAAAATTTTTTAAACTATATATTTCTTTCAGAGTTAATGAAAATGCAAGAGTCGTTTCTATCTAGTTATAACGATTTAATTGAGTTAACAAAATTTCGTGCTGAAAAAGGTGATATTTCATTTTTGGAATATGATCGAATCGAATTGCAAAAGATTAATTTGGAAAGAGAATACAAAAGTATAAAGTTTCAGAGAAATCATGCAGAAAAGCAATTACGAATACTCATTGGTCATACAAATTTGAATGAAGTTTTACCATCTGAGCTTAGTTTAGTATTTCAATCCACAGAAGAACTTGGTATCCGATTGGATCGAGTGAATATCGAAAACCGCCCTGATCTCTATGCAATGAAAATTCAAGAGACAAGAGAAAGAGATAATATTGAACTCAAAAAAAGGCAAGCGACTCCTGCTCTACGGCTGGGAGGTGAAGTGATGCAAAAAGGACAAGAATCCTATTCGGGAGTATTCGCATCCATTCCTCTTCCTGTTTTTGACAGAAACCAAGGTGAGATTTGGAAAGCCGAAGAAACATATAGATACTCTCAGATGAACACAGAGGCAAAAGTGAATGAAATCAGTTTAGAAATACAAACACTAGTTCGAGAGATTACAGACCGAGAAAAACAACTTTTAGAATATAGAAAGATTGGATTAATCAATAAGAATAAAGATGTCCAAGAAAAAACCAGATTGGGTTATGTGCGAGGTGCATTTAATTTAGTTACATTTATTGAATCTGAAAAAAACTATTTGGAAGTTTTAAAGAAATACTATGAATTGGTTTTTCTTTATTACAATGCAATTGAAGAATTTAAATTTGGATCAGGAAGCCTGAACAACTATGGCTTGGGTATAAAGGGAGCTCTAAATGAATAACAAAATAAAAATAATCATGTCCTTACTTGCAATTCTAATTGCTTACTATATTTACCTTTCATTCTTTCGTTCCAAAGCTGGAAACGATGTTGATGAAATCAAAGAGCCGGGTGTTTTTTCGATTTCAGAGAACATTCAAAAAAATTATAAATTCGAATACGAATTCATGAAAGAAGCTCCAGGAACTGAAAAGATAGCTCTTCCCGGCACTGTCACATATAACTTGAACAATACAGCGAAAATAGGATCTCGTGTCCAAGGGAGAATCGTAGGAATTTTTGTGAATGAAGGTGATTATGTCAAGAAAAACCAAAATGTAGTTTCCATAGCATCTGCAGAATTAGGGGAAATGGAATCCCGTTACAAGAAGGCAATTTCTAGAAAGGAATCACTCAAGATTCAATTGGATCGAGCCAAAGAATTGTATGATAAAAAAATAACTTCAGCAAAAGAATATGAATCAACATTGATGGAGTACAAAACATCATCGACTGAAGCAGAAAACGCGCTAAATGCATTACGAAGTTTTGGATTGAATCCTTCTGAAATCAAAGAAATAGAAGCCGGTAAGACCTACTCTCTTGGTTTGAATATTCGTAGCCCAATTTCAGGGACAATCACAGAGCGAAATGCGGTTCTTGGTCAGTCGGTATCAGTCAGTGAAAATCTTTTTACAGTATCGGATTTATCGACTGTTTGGGTAATGTTGGAAGTTTTTGAAAAGGACTTGAATCAGGTCAAGATTGGACAATATGCCGATATAATTCCGGTTGGAAATGAAAAGGAAATTACCCAAGCCAAAGTTGCTCATGTAGGAGAGGTGATTGATGCAACCACACGAAGTGCCGATATTCGACTTGAGTTAAAAAATTCAGAGAGGAAATTCAGACCGGGTCAATCGGTAAGTTCATTCATGCAAGGAACTGTTGCGAGAAAAGTCACTGAGAAAAAAACTTACACTCTTCCGGACAAAGCGATTCATATGATAGAGGGAGAGCATTTTGCCTTCATAAAACGTTCCGATGGAAAATTTCAAGCTAAATCTATAGCTATTGGGAAATCCATAGACAATCGAATCATAGTAATATCAGGAATAGATCCACAAGATGAGGTAGTAACGGAAGGTTCCTTTATTTTAAAATCAGAATTTTTGAAAATCTAATTGTTAAATTGTCTATAAATGAATCGTTCAATTGGCTAATCACAGAAAAATGGAAATATGCGTGGTGGTAAATACTCAGCTGACGACAACTCAACGAAAGTTGAGTTGTCCGCTATCAAATCACTCCTTCCTTATATCTTAGAATACAGAGTTCGTATCATTCTTGCTTTGGCTTTTTTGGTTTTTGCCAAGCTCGCCACTGTGGGGCTTCCTTTTATACTCAAGGAATTGGTAGATTATTTAGAAAAAAGTTCTCATACAGAAAAGCTCTTGGCTCTTCCCATCATTCTATTAGCCGGTTATGGGCTTCTTCGATTCGCTAATGTTTTGTTTGGTGAGATTCGTGATGCTCTATTTGGTCGAGTCACAGAGCGTGCCATGCATAAACTCGGTTTGGAAGTTTTCGAACATGTTCATAATTTGGATCTGGAATTTCATCTCAACCGAAACACGGGAGGTCTTTCCAGGGATATAGAAAGGGGTATCTCGGGGATTAGTTTTCTTCTTCGATTTATGATTTTCAATGTGATCCCTGTCCTATTGGAAATAGCCATGGTCATTGGGATTTTAATCTACAACTATTCCATTTGGTTTTCCATCATAACACTATCCACCATAGTTCTATATGTATTTTTTTCAATAGTAGTTACTGATTGGAGATTGAAATATATAAGACTGGCGAATCAGGCAGACTCAGAAAGTAGCACAAGGGCAATTGATAGCTTGATGAATTACGAAACTGTAAAGTTTTTCACCAATGAAAAATACGAAGCAAACCTCTACGACCAGGATTTGGAGAGATGGGAAATAGCAAGAAGGAAGAACAGGCTGTCCCTTTTTGCTCTGAATGCAGGTCAAGCTTTCATTGTTTCCTTGGCAATGGCATTAATGATGTCCCTTGCGGCTTATTTCGTGATCCAATCTTCTATGACCTTGGGAGATTTTGTATTGATGAATGCATTCATGATGCAACTCTTCATTCCTCTGAATTTATTGGGATTTGTTTATAGAGAAATCAAGGGCTCCTTGGCAAACATCGAAAAAATGTTTCAATTACTCGACCAAGTTCCCAAGATCCAAGACATGCCTTCGGCAAGTATTTTAAAAATTCAAACAGGTAGAGTTCAATTTCAGAATGTTCGTTTTTCTTACAGCCCCGATCGGTTGATTCTTGATGATATCAATTTTGAAATTGAAGAAAAGCAAAAGGTTGCTGTTGTGGGAAGCAGTGGATCGGGAAAATCCACTTTGGTAAAATTATTATTTCGATTCTATGATGTAAACGAAGGAAGGATTTTAATCGATGGACAAGACATTCGTGAAGTCACGCAAGATTCACTCCGTCGCTCGATTGGAATTGTGCCTCAAGATACCGTACTTTTTAATGCAACAATCTTTGAAAATATTCGTTATGGAAACATTGAGGCGAATGAAGACCAAGTCTGGGAAGCAATTCGTATGGCTTATTTGTCCGATTTCATCATGCAACTTCCCGATAGAGAGAAGACTTTGGTGGGAGAGAGAGGTCTAAAACTAAGTGGAGGCGAAAAACAAAGGGTTGCCATTGCCAGGACAATTTTAAAACGCCCACCCATTTTAATTTTCGATGAGGCGACCTCTTCTCTGGATAGCCAATCAGAACAGTCGGTACTGAAAGCAATCAAGGAAATTTCTCGCAACCAAACAAGTCTCGTAATTGCTCATAGGCTTTCTACTATTGTGGATGCGGACAAAATCATTGTTATGAATCTGGGAAAAATTGTAGAAGAAGGAAACCACCAATCACTTCTCGATAAAAAGGGACATTATTTTAATCTATGGGAGATTCAGAAAAGGGACAAAGAACCGAAAATCCTAAGTTAGAGCCTATGATCTAGCTTGACAATTGTGCCAAGTTGACATAGAATGGTTCTAAGATGCAGTACGATTTGTTTTCCAGCAGACAAATGTTCACAAAATTAGGATTAATCTGTGTATTTAGCATGCTTGGTTTTTGTAAATTTCCGGGACTGGATGCATCTCATTTAGAATTTAAAACTATTCTTAATTTCATCCAAAACCAACAGAATAAAAATGCTACCTTTTCCTTGGGTGGCAATGTGACCGGTTTAAACGGTTCCGGTTTGGATCTGCGTCTCACAAAAGAAGACAATTCTTCCGAAATTCTGAGGATCACTGCGAATGGTTCCTTTACATTTCTGCATCCTTTTCAAAGTGGTGAAAGATATTCCGTGGATGTTGCCAACCAACCCGTTGCCCCTTTTCAAGAATGTGTGGTTGCCGGGGGTGTGGGAAGCTTTGCCTCCCAAGATATTCAAAATATAATAGTAGAATGTGAAAATACAGGAGTCCGGCCACCGCTTTTTAATCCCAATCCGGGAAATTTTTCTACACCTCAGACTGTATTATTGGAAAACCAAAGCCCAGGGTCATTGATAGTTTACACCTTGGATGGAACTGATCCTGATCCGGATTGCAATGCCGGTGGACCAACCATAGTATATGCAGGATCTATTTCTTTGGGACATGGAACTACAACAGAAATCAGAACCAGGGCATGCTTTGATGGGGAAGTGAGTATTGTGAATTTTGGAACTTATACTATTGATTTGGGAACTTTGGCTCAGCCCATTTTTGACCCTCCTCCTCAAGCATCTACATCGAACTTAAATATTTCTATCCTCTATCCAGGTTCTGAAACTGTTACCATCTATTATAGTTTGGATACAGGAAATATACCGGACTGTTCCCCAAATGGAATTGAATATACGGGAACACCTATAGCACTCAATTCCTCAGAGACTATGCTTGCCATTGCTTGTGCTCCGGGCTATTCTCCTTCTCCATGGGTGGTTGGTATCTATTCAGTAAATGAAATGGTAGCAATACCCGTGGTAGATATACCGGCGGGAACATACAACAATGATCTAACAATCAACATAGAGAGTACTACGCCTGATGCAACCATAGTTTATACTTTAGATGGAACCAATCCATCTTGTGATCCAATCATCGGCACAACAGGAAATGTAGCAAATATTACCAACAATAACCAGAATGTTTTGCGAGCAATAGGTTGTAAGGCGGGATTTAATGACTCTGACCCGATTGGTCCATTAACATATACCCTCAAAGTGGGCAATTTATCTGTATCTCCGGAGAATGGAATCTACCAAACCAACCAGAACATTACTATGACTACCGATACATCCGGAGCAAGTATTCTCTATACAGAAGATCAAGGTGATCCGGCAACCTGTGCCGTCGCAAATAATGAGTTTACTTACAGTGCCCCTATTTCGGTTAATACAGGAGGTAGTTACCAAGAAATCTTTGCAATTGGTTGTAAATCTGGATACCAACCGTCTGATCCGGTAACACGAACAATCACAGTCAATGGCCCATTGCAGATTCCCATTATTACGGACAATGACCCTCAAGTGCTCATTGAATCCACAATGACAACACCGGATCCCGGTAATCAGAAAATCTGCTATACTGAAGATGGTTCCAATCCAGCTTGTGCAGATGGGGGAGTACCAAATACAATCGGAGGTGATTGTGCAACAGGATCCACTGAATATACAGCCCCATTCAATATATCTATCTCCACCAATTTACGAGCGATTCTTTGCTCCGAAGATTGGTTGAATTCACCGATTAATTCGGCAGATATTATTCGTGTTGGAACAGTCTCAACACCGGTCTTCAGCGTAGATACCGGAACCTATGACAATACATTTTCAGTAACGATCACAGCTATGGGTGCCGATGAAATTTATTATACGGATAATGGGAATGATCCTGATTGTGGAGGTATTCCGAATGGCACACTCTACACTACTCCAATAAATGTATCCGAAACAGATACTATGCTTAAGGCAATTGGTTGCCATCCAACAGATGATGATTCGTCTGTTACAACAGTTGAATATTTTCTGAAAGCAGGGGAAGTTACGTTCAATCCGTCCATCGGTGGTTTGATCACAACTCCACCGGTAGAGCTAACCATGGAAACAACAACCAATTCTGCTACAATCTATTTCACAGATAATGGCAATCTTCCTGAGTGCAACATATCCAATCTTTATAATGGAATGATCACTTTGGAATCCGGCACCAATGTTTCTTATAGGGCCATTGCATGTCGACCGGGTTTTGATGATTCGGATGAAAGAAACATTTCCTATAATATAACCGGAACACTGCCTCAACCTAATATTAATAAAGTAGCAGTATTGGGAGTTTTGAGTATCTTATTGGGAAATAATGTTACGATCACAGCTTCCGGAACACCGGCTGGTCAAAGAATTTGCTACCGAACAGGTACAAATGTTCCTGCTTGTTCTCTCGCACCGAATGGAGCACCCAATAATTTGGGAGGATTTTGTGCAAGTGGTAGTGAAGAATACAGTGGCACATTTTATGTCACAGGGAATCCAACAATAAGAGCCATAACTTGTATTGCAAATTGGATTCAATCCCCTGTGAATGTTGACTGATTTTTGATCCGGTCAAAAATTGTTTGACAGACCATTCTAAAAACCCTTAAAATGGCATATGAAGTTTCTCCTCTCTGAATCCAAATTCTTTCTATGTCTCTTGGCATTTGCCCTAATAGGAACAAAGAATGGTTACGCCGAATCCATTGATTCAAGAATACAATCTGTTCAAGTTTTTTCCAACCAAGCAGAAGTTACTAGAATTGCCCAAGTAAAATTGGATACCGGGAGCAATCTTGTATTTTTAGACCGGTTACCGGAAGAGATTTTGGACGACTCTGTACGAGTTCGTATTCAAAATTTAGCACAGAGCAAAGGAATTAAAATACTCAGCATTGAATCATACCTAAATATCAGTGATGAGCATCAGCCGGAAGAAGTAAGCCTTGCAGAAGAGGATTTAAAAAATGCCGAGAAGAATCTAAGATCTCTGTCGGATCAATATGCGGCATTGAAAGAAGAGGAAACTTCCCTCCATAATATACGGTTGGGCCAGATTCCCAACACCGATTCCAAAAGAGAACGAAATCTCGCAATCAATACAGGTCGATGGATACAAACCTTGGATTTCATCCAAACTTCCTTAGCGGATAATCACAAAAAAATGGAAACCTTGCTAGACCAAATTGATTCGGCAAGGGAGGATCTAAATCTTGCCATGTTTGTGGTAGAAAGACTCAAGTCAAAATCCACTAACCAAACAAAAACTATTCGTATAGACTTGGAATCAAATAGCGCTAATAAAGTTGATCTATTGGTAAGCTATAGAATTAAAAAAGCCTATTGGTATCCCATCTACTCGGCTAAAGTTTTCCCCAAGGGGGACAAAGCAGATGTCGATTTCCAAACTTATGCATTTTTAAAAAATGAAACCGGTGAAGATTGGGAGAATGTGTCCCTTAGCTTTTCAGCAGCCAATCCTGCATCATCGGCTAGCTTACCCGAATTGCAATCATGGTTCATTCAATCTAAGCGAGAACCTGTAGCAACTGCTGTTCAAAAAAGAAGCGACATCTCTGCTCCGACTAGCTCACCATATAGAAAGAAAGCGATGCCCAAAAGCCCCGCTCCTTCCATCCAGCAATCACAAGACTTCTATTCCAGCAATCAATCCAAGATTCAAGATGAACGTGCTATGCGTAAATCCAAGGTTGTGGAAAAAGAGATTCAATCCATTAAGACCAATATCCAAAGACGAGATGAATCCATAGCAAGGAAAGATTACAAGGAAGCTATCAATTATAGCGAACTCACAATTAGAAGTATCGAAAGTGTAAATCCTAAGTACCAAAAATACTTAATCGATGAAAAAAAGAATTCAGAAAACATAAAAAAGCAAGCGTTGGATATCCAAGAAAACCAAGTTATTATAAAACAATTGGTTTCCCCTCTACAATCTTCCGGTGGTTTCAATTACCAATACAATGCAAGAACACCCGAAACGGTTCTATCCGATGGAGCCTTTCATAAAATCTATCTAAGCAAATTAAAACTCAATGCAGATTTATTTTATGAAGTCAATCCAGTTTCCCAAACCAATGCATATCTAGTTGGTTCTATTCAATATAAGGAAGACAGCCCAATTCTCTCAGGACCTGTTGCCATATTTCAGGACAGAGATTATGTGGGTGACAGTCTACTAAAGAATATCTCCAAAAAAGAACATTTTGAACTCCACCTGGGAGCAAGCCAAGATATTGTAATCAAAAGGAACGAAGAAAAAGTCCGAGAAAAGACAGGAATTATATCCAACAGTTTCACTTATAAAAATCAAATCAAGGTCAATGTTAAAAACGCAAGGAAGGTTCCAATCAACCTAATTGTATACGATAGGATTCCTTATTCAACAGACAGTAGGGCAAAAGTTACCAATATCAAAACCAGCAAAATGGCTAAAGAAAGAAACGATGCCTTTGGTCTTTTTAAATTCGATCTGAAATTGAAACCCAATCAGGAGGATTCCATTGTGATAGATTATGATATCACGCATCCCGAATCTGTTCTGATTGAATTCTTTCCGTTTGGAGGGCCGAATTGGTAAAATCCATGAAACAAAAATTAAACATGAAACTTTTTCTATCAGCTACTTCGATTTTTTTGGGTTCACTTTTTACCCAACCTATAACGGGGGAATCTTCTTCTATCCTTGCTCCCATTCAAGAAGTAGTTGTCTATTCGGATCGTGCATTGGTTACTCGAAATTTTCAAGTCAATTTAACTCCGGGTAAACACACACTTCGCTTTATCAATGGGAATGCAGATCTCGATCCCTATAGCCTAAGAGCCGAATCCAAAAATAGCAACACCACAGTAGTCGGTATCCAAAGTTTTCTGGAAATGTCCAAGGAATCCAATTCCCAAGAGATTCGAAAGTTGGAGCAAGATATTCGAAAATTAGAAAACCGTGAGAATTCTCTTAAATTGTCAAATGATCGATTGAACAAAGATCTCGCCGGAATTCAGGAATATTCCAAGTTTCTAACATTCTATATTTCCGAAGCAAGTGTGCAAGATGGATCCGACAATGGGAATTGGAATGATGGATTGAAGGTGCTATCCAAACGAAGAAATGAAACCAAAAATAAAATCCAATCCAATGATACAGAGTTGGTTGCCCTCAAGAAAAAATTGGATATGCAAAAGAAAAAATTAAATCAGATTCAATCAAGATCCAACAAATCCCATAGAGTAATTGAAGTAACTCTTCAAACTACAAAAAATGACAATGCCAATGTGAATTTTTCCTATATGGTTCCCAATGCAGGATGGAATGTGTCTTATGGTATGCATCTGGATGATAAAAATCAAATTCGCATTGAATACTATGGAAATATTAAGCAAGAAACAGGAGAAGATTGGAAAGATGTAAATCTATATCTATCCACCGCCAAACCTTCTTTGGGTGGCAAAAGATATCCTCTCCAATCTGTGAAGATCAGAGTCTTCGAAGTAAAAACAGAGGATAAATTCGTCCAGTCACAGAAGATGTCAGAAATGATGATGGATGAAGAAGAGTCTTCTATGTCCGCGGGAGCCAGTGGAGTTTCCGATGGTGCAATGGAACCGGCTTTGGAGACGGGAGGATTCTCCGGAGTTAAGTCCTTTGGTGAGAGCTTACAATTTAGAATCCCAAAAAAAGTTACCATCCCTACAGAGAAAAGAA
>JAFIGA010000156.1 GCA_020831715.1 Leptospira sp.
ACGAGGTGGAGATGGGCGTGCAACTCTTTCTTCCATGGTGAGAGATTTTTTGATTTCGGAAGCAATGCACTTTCTGGGAATTCCAACCACTCGTAGTCTTGCTGTCGTATTCACAGGAGAGGGTGTTGCAAGGGAAGAAATTCAACCTGGGGCAATCCTTACCCGGATTGCTCGGAGTCATATTCGAGTAGGGACATTTGAATACATATACCAATACCAATCTCCCGAGGAAGTGAAAATTTACACCGATTATGTGATAGATCGGCTCTATCCGGAATGCAAGAATTCGGACAATCCGGCTCTGGCTTTTTTGGATGTAGTCATTCAAGGACAGGTTAAACTCATAGTGGATTGGTTATGTGTTGGTTTCATTCATGGTGTGATGAACACGGACAATATGAGCATAAGCTGTGAGACGATTGATTACGGTCCCTGTGCCTTTATGAATTCCTATGATCCTCTTACGGTTTTTAGCTCAATTGATCGAAATGGACGTTATGCATATGAGAATCAAGTTCCTATTGCACATTGGAATCTTTCCTGTTTTGCCAATTCTTTGCTTCCGGCAATTCATGAGGATCTTACCCAAGCAATTGAATTGGCGAAGAAAAGTTTGAATCGATTCCCTGAAATTTTCGACTCATATAAGAATCTTATGTTAGGTAACAAAATCGGAATCCCCAATCCGGGAAAAGAGGATTTGATTTTGGTGAATGAGCTATTGAAATGGATGGAAGTAAATAAAGCAGATTATACTAATACGTTTCTATTTCTGGAAAATGAGTTAATGGAATCAAAAACTATTCATTTTGATAGTGTATTTTTAGATGAAATGCTTGGCAAATGGATGCAAAAGTGGAAGACTAAATTGGAATCCTCAAATTTAGACATACATAATTGTATACAACTTATGCAGAGGACCAATCCGGCAATCATTCCAAGAAATCATTTGGTGGAAGATGCCTTGGAGCGTGCGAATCAGAATGATTGGAACGCTGTGGAAAATCTATGGAAAATGATTCGAACTCCTTATGAGAACCGCATCCCTGATACACTCTATCACCTTCCACCAGCGGACGGGGATATGGGTTACCGAACATTTTGTGGGACATAATAAGTATAATTCCTGAAATGGTGCCTACAAGCTTGCTTCTAATTATTTTCCTGTAAAAATAATAAAACTCTAGTTTTATTTTGAAGATTTTTTCTTGCTAAACTTTCACTTCGTATTGTGTAATGCTTTTATGGGTTATATTTATGGCAGAAACTAAGTCAGTTCCGATTCAGTGGAATCAGGAGTTAGGAATTTACACAAATATAAATGGTTTTAATGACTCCATTGTTGAAAACCAACCAATTCATTTTCGATTTTCTAATTTCGATGATCATGCAAAAATTGCTATCACGCAGACCTTGGACAGGTATTTGATATTTACGGATCTGATATTTTTACGAGACGCAGTGTTATCTACTATTAAGGAAAGTATAACAAACGCAGTAAAGGCCAACGCTAAGCGATTGTATTTTCAAAAGCAACAAGCTGATATTATGGATCAATCTTCTTACATTGTCGTGATAAAGGATTTCAAGCAAGGATATCTTTCTCAAAAAGATCAAATCGATAAAGAACTAGTTACTTCTAAATATTCCGTCATTGTTACATTTATTCACAATAAAGATTTGTTGAGAATACGAATCATGAATAATATTAAAATTACCCAGGATGAATTGTCAAGAATCCAAGAAAAGATCAACAAAGGCAATCAATACAATGACCTGGGAGAAGCCTTTTTGGAAATGGGTGATGAGTTGGAAGGTGCCGGGCTTGGATTGATCATGGCAATGATGATGCTCAAAAATGAAGGATTACAGCCCAATTCATTTCGATATGAATCGGGTGATGACAAAACATCCGTTATTATCGATATTCCGACTAAGACTAGAGATTCGAACCCCCAATTCCAGAAAGCGGATAATCTTTTAAAGGAAGTCGATAATCTTCCTGCATTTCCCAAGATCATACAAGATATCCAAGAGACAATCAATAAACCGAATTCCAGTATCAACCAAATAGCTGAAATGATCAAGAGAGATGTTTCTCTTTCCGCAGGAATTCTAAAATTGTCCAATTCTGCCGCCTATAGGAGGGGAGACAAGGTAGAAACCTTAGATCGAGCGCTCCAATTGATCGGATTGAAAGAACTCCAGACTCTACTCTATTCCCTTGGAACCAAAAAGATTATGGAGGATAAGTTTCCTGCATTTGCGAGCATATGGGAAAAGTCAAATGAGTCTGCATTTTATTGTAAGTTGTTAGCAAAAAAAATGGGATACACTAAAGAGACTACTGCGAATCTCATGTCGTCAGCTCTGTTACACGATATTGGTGAGATTGTTTTGCTTTCTTTGGAAAAGGATAAAATGGATTCAATCCAGGAAGTTTCTCAATCCAAAGAATTCTCTTCCAATCTTACCTTGGAAGAAATTTCCTTTGGGATTACGCACACTAAGTTGGGGGCGATGATTGCTGAAAAGTGGTTCTTTCCTGAATTATTCTCCAAGGCAATGGAATCCCACCATACGCCATTAACCGTAGCTGAGTTGTACAAAGAGATCGGTTATCCCATCTATCTATCTGATATGATGATTAGGATCAACTACCAGGAGTCACACCCATCTGAGATCCCTAAATCCATTCTTGAATACTGTAAATTCAACTCATTGAGTGAGTTTCAATCTTTTAGGACTAACGCGTTGGATGAATTCCGAAATTCGAATTGATTGGTATCTCCTTTAACTTATGTCCTATTCTTGCAAATGACAAATGCTATATAGTAGTAGCTATAAAAACTAACAATTCCCAAGGCAACCATCAAGGTAAATGGGGGGTTGTACAAGATGTGGATACCGATCGTAGTGCATACTCCCAGTCCTAAAACGATAGGGAG
>JAFIGA010000165.1 GCA_020831715.1 Leptospira sp.
ATTCGAGCCGTAATGGAAATATTGGGTCGAAGATCCAAGAACAACCCTGTATTAGTCGGACCCGCCGGTGTGGGGAAGACTGCAATAGTGGAGGGTTTAGCCGAGCAGATCATCAAAGGTAAAGTGCCGGATGTCCTAAGAGATAAAATAGTCATGAGCATGGACATGGGTGGTTTAATGGCAGGAACCAAATACCGAGGAGAGTTCGAAGAAAAAATTCAGCATCTACTTCGTTATGTGAAATCAAAAAACGGTCAGATCATACTTTTCATCGATGAGATCCATCAATTGGTGGGAGCAGGCAAGACGGATGGGGCAATGGATGCCGCCAACTTACTTAAGCCCGCACTCGCTCGTGGCGAATTGCATTGTATTGGGGCAACAACTCCCGAAGAGTTCCAGAAATATATATTGGGAGATCAAGCATTAGAGAGAAGATTTAGATCGGTTCCGGTAAATGAGCCTAGCAAGGAAGATGCGGTAGAGATTCTAATGGGGATTCGAGATAAATTGGAAATCCATCATGGAATTAAAATTGCAGATGAAGCTGTGATATCATCGGTCTACCTATCGGATCAATATATTACAGACAAGAATCTACCCGACAAGGCAATTGACTTGGTGGATGAATCAGCGTCTGCTCTCAAGCTTTCGGCGGAAGCTATGCCAGCAGAATTGGTTGAATTGCAATCCGAAATTCGTGCCAAGAAAATTCTTGCCCAAGTTGAAAAGAAGAATGAAGATATACTAAAGGAAATCGCAACCCTTGAAGCCAAGTTCCAAGAAGGAAAATCTGTCTGGGAAAAGGAAGTGGAAAGTCTCCGCAAAGTGGCTTCCATCAAGAATAAGATTGACAGAGTTAAATTCGAGTTGGAGCAAGCTGAATCCGATGCCAACTATGAAGAGGCATCCAGATTGAAATACGCGGTTCTTCCTAATTTGGAAAAAGAGCTATCTGAGTTCCAAGATACTTGGATATTAGGAAGGGTGAATATTGCACAGGTAATTGCCAGACAAACCGGTATTCCTGTGGAAAAAATTCTTAAAACCAAGCAAGATAATATTTTGGAATTGGAGAAGTTTCTCAAAGCCAATGTCTATGGTCAAGAAGATGCAATTCATGAAATTAGTGAAACACTTCTAACCAGCTATGCCGGGTTATCTGATGAGACTAGACCTATGGGATCGTTTTTACTAATGGGACCTACCGGAGTCGGAAAAACGGAAACGGCTAAGTCCATTGCAAAATTTCTCTTCGAAAATGAGAATGCCTTAGTTCGTTTGGATCTTTCTGAATTCTCAGAAAAGCATTCCGTATCCAAATTAATCGGTGCTCCGGCGGGATACATCGGTTATGATGAGGGTGGAATTCTTACCGAGAAGATTCGAAGAAAGCCATATTCGGTGGTTCTCTTCGATGAGGTGGAAAAAGCGCATCCTGACTTCTCGGATATCTTGCTTCAGATATTGGATGACGGTAGATTAACCGATAACAAAGGAAGAACGATTAATTTCAAGAATACAATCATTCTTCTTACAACCAATTCCAAGAATCCGGAAGTGGATTTCAAACCGGAAGTATTGGGGCGCCTAGATGCAGTTTTAAACTTCAAGCAGATAGACATATCTGTAATGCAAAAGCTTGTGGATAAACAGGTCAGACTTCTCAACGAAAGGTTGAAAACCAAGAATGTAGAAATCCGACTCCATGAAACTGCTGAAAGAGTTCTATGTGATATGGGATACGATCCAAAATTTGGAGCTAGACCACTTCAGTCGGTATTCAACAAAATTGTGAACCGACCCTTGTCTAGGGAATTGCTTTTAGGTAATTTGGAGGAAGGAAAATACATTGCCGATTGGGATGGAAATAAATTAGCATTCCAAAAAGATCAATAATATTGACTCTTAAAGGGTGGTTTCTAGATTGTCCATAGATGCAACTCTGTTGCAGGAGAATATCTAGAAACCATCCATCATGAATCCTATCGGTAGTAGAAATAAGTCCATACCTCTTTGTAGCCTATTAATTTTGATGGTTTTTCTTTCGGGAAGAGCTATTTTCGCTGAATCATTTGGATTTCAAGAAAAACAAAGAAATGCTGGAGTAGGTTATTCCGGAACCAAAGGGGATTTGATCCAAAATAGGGACAAGAAAAGAAATAAATCGGATGGTAATAATCCAACGCTTCCTCTCGCGAATGAAAATAATGCTAAAAACTTCAATACTAGGCATCGGTCACAAAAAAATTATGAACCTATGTTTCAAATACCTATCGCATCTCCTTATGCTCAAAATCTTACTGATGAAGATTTAATTTACGCCCAGGAAAACCGTGGAAAACCGGAAAATCGAGATGAGGATTGGGAAGCAGAACTTGATAAAGAGCTTGAGGAATTGGAGAAGAGGGGAAATATGTTTGAGGGCTCGAGAGGATTTACCTCTCCTACTCAAGTTGATCCTCTAACGGGAGATAGATCTACCCAAAATCTTATGATGGATATCACAGCTGCCGTAGATATGGTCGGTTCTTGGGATAATAATAAGCCGCAGACCACTTCCAATGGATTTGACGTGAGAGAAGCGGAATTTGGTTTTTTCGGTGCCATTGATCAATGGGGAAGAGGAACACTACTAGCGGCAGCTCACAATGAGAATGGTCAGTATGTATTTGAAGTTCATGAGGCAAATATAATTTTTCCTTTCATTTCGAGATACGTGAATCTCAAGTTGGGTAGAATGTTCTTGGATTGGGGAAGGCTCAATCGAATTCACAGGCATGATTGGCCATTTACTATGGCTCCCATTATTCACCAAAAATTAATGGATAGAGAAGCGGTAGCCGATACGGGTGGAGAGTTAAGTATTTTAAATCCATTTTTCGAAAGATTCAGTCAAGAGTTGGTATTTGGAGTTACAAATGGAAGGCAATGGGGTCATTCACATAATGCCGGTCAGAATAAGAATAATCCAATGGCATATGCTCACTTGAAAAATTTTTATTACTTTGGAGATAATTGGGGCTCTCAATTTGGTGGAACCATAATTAGATATGAGCCGGACCCTGATTCCAATGCAGAAAGACGTCAATATGGTTTGGATGCTGTTCTTAGATGGAACCGAGGAAATCAGAGATCATTTATGATTATGTCCGAGTTGTGGTATAGGGAGAACCGATTTCCGGATGTAAGGAATCCGGATACTTTTGAAAATGAGGCGGTTCCTATGGATACACAATGGGGATATTATATTTTTGTTGAATACCAATTTCATCAGCTATGGCTTGTGGGATATCGCTATGATTTTTTCAATGTGCCCAATCTAAGAAATAGCAGAGGTGATTTCGCCAGGAATGCCTTGGAGGCGAATACTTTTCAGATTACTTTTCGTCCATCGGAATTTTCTTTTATTCGCGCCAGTGCCGAAAGGAGATACAACGCTGATTTTTCTTCGAGTAGTGAACCTGAATTCATTGACTATAGATACTACATTCAAGTAACCTATCTATTAGGCTCTCACCCGGCACATCAATACTAAGGAGTTTGCAGTGAAATTTCTATATATCATATTATTTTATATTCTATTTTTTCCATTATCTATTCTTACAGCTCAATCCAAAATCAATGTAGTTGCAACAACAACAGATATTCGATATTTAGTAGAGCAGATAGGAAGAGATAAGGTGAATGTGATTTCACTTATCCGAGGATACGACGATCCTCATTTTGTGATGACTCGACCGGATTATTTGGTTAAGATGAATCGTGCAGAGATGTTTTGCATGGTTGGTTTGGATTTGGAAATTGGCTGGGTTCCACTTCTTTTGGAACAATCAAGAAATGTAACCATTCAAAAAGGACAACCCGGTTATTGTGATACATCAGTTGGAATCAAAATATTGGGTAAACCTACAATTCAAGTCGATAGATCGATGGGCGATATGCATATATTTGGCAATCCGCATTACAGCTATGATCCGATCAATGCAATTCAGATGGCAAGAACCATATCGGAAAGCTTGATCCGTGTTGATCCGGAGAATAAAGAATACTATCTAAAAAATTACACTGAATTCAAGAAAAGAATCGTTTCTTTTCTAAAGATTGAAATGAAAAAAATGGAAAATTATTTTGGCTCTAAGGTAGCTGTTTTTCATGATGAATTTTTATATCTTGCCAATCGATTTCGATTCAACGCCAATCTTACCCTCGAAGAACGACCCGGTGTTCCTCCCTCCAATCGTTATTTGGAGAACGTTATTAAGACGATGTCGTCACAAAATATTAAAGTTATTTTAATTTCTCCCGTGAACAATCCCAAGTATGCAGAGTATGTTGCCAGTAGAGTTCAAGGGGCTGTTGTCGTGAAGATGCCAACTTCGGTGGAAGCTCTCCCGGAAGCAAAAACTTACGAGGATACTATTCGTATTTCATTGGAGAAAATTCGAAAGGCTCTGGACGAAACCGGTACAAGAGGGAACTGATTCATTTGCTTTTTTCCACAAAAAATCTAACTATTGGATATCGAAAAACAACTCCTGTTCTAAGAGATATCAATGTTCACTTGGAAAAAGGACAAAGAATAGCTCTTTTGGGTGCTAACGGAAGTGGAAAATCAACATTGGTTAAAACTATTTCTGGGCTACTTCCTCCATTATCCGGACATATTCACCTAGATCCCAAAATGAAAATTTCTTTGGTTCCTCAGATGAAAAATTTAAAATTGGAATTTCCCATGAGTATCTATGACTCCTTGGTGCTTTCTCAATCTTCCCATCTACCATTTTGGAAGAAATGGAAACCCAATCAATTGGATCAAGAAATATTGGATAGGACAGGAGTAAAAGAAATTCAAAATTTATTATTAAGGGAATGCAGTGGGGGGCAGTTGCAAAAATTTTTAATTGCTCGCTCCCTTTTGTCAGGTGCCAATCTTTTATTTTTGGATGAGCCAATGGATGCTTTGGATTCTTCATCGCAACAGAATATTTTGGATTTATTTTTGGATATCCAAAAAGAGAAAGTTCTAGGACTATTCATGATCACACATAATATTTCCAAAAATTGGCTGGGTTATTTCCATAGAGTCTATCGAATTGTAGGGGAATCAATTGTAGAGGATAAATTTACATGATCTGGGAAGTCTTGGAATCCTATGCATTTTTTTATCCTCAATTGTTTTTTGGAACTATACTGGGGATATTACTTTCCTTGTTCGGTAGCATATTAGTTCTGCGGAATATGGCATTTTTTGGCGTAACCCTTTCTCAGGTAGTTACATCGGGAGTTGCTCTTTCTTTGTTTTTGGGAATAGAGGGGGAGTGGTTTGCCGTTATAGCATCATTGTTTATTTTAGCTCCGATGATCAATATCAATCAAAAAGAAAGAAAACATCAGGATACACTTCTGGGAATTCTTTTTGTGTTCTTTGCATCCTTTTCTCAATTCTTGTTATCCCTGGGTGGAAATGTGAAAAACCAGATTATGGCGGCATTTTTTGGTGATATTCTTACAAACCAAACAGCTTCTTTTTTAGAGCATTTTGCCGTATTGGGTATTGCTTTTGTATTTTTTGTTTTGTTCTTTAGGAAATTTCTCTTTCTTTCTTGGGATCGAGATGAGTTTGTTGTGAGAGGTAATTCATCTTTACTTTACGAATTATTATTCTATGCAATTGCTGTATTACTTTTAAGTGTGGGCGTGCATATGCTAGGATCTTTCTATGCTACAGCTCACTTGCTTATTCCTGCATATACTGCTTTGGCATTTATGAGATCTGTTCCCGGTATGCTTATTTTTGGTGCGATTTTCAGTGGAATTGCAACTATTTTGGGTTTCTCACTTTCTTTGATTGGATTCGAATACCAAGAAAATATAGTTTATTTTCCAACTTCTTCAACTATTGTTGTATTGTTGGCTACGTTCGGACTGGCTTTGAGGTTTTTAAAGAAGAAAGAATTTTAGAATTATTCTAAAAATTAAAGAAATTTGCCAAAAACTTAAAGTCTAAAAACTAGCTGGTATCCAGTAAAAATTGAAGGAAAAAAAATATGATCCTGAACCCTGAATACGATGTTTTTACCGCCCAAGGCGATAGCCACATTTCCTCCTCCGCGGAAACCCCTCTGAAAAAAGATGCATTTCTAAAATCAGACGATGAAAAAATCCAAAATATTGAAAAGTATTTTTTTCTGATTATGGATGAATTGGGATTAGATTTGACAGATGATAGTCTTAAGGGAACTCCTTATCGGGTTGCGAAAATGTTCGTATCGGAAATTTTTTCAGGACTCAATCCCGCTAACAAGCCATCTATCTCTGTTTTTGAAAATAAATACCAATACAATAAGATGCTGGTTGAAAGCAATATTACATTCTCTTCTTCCTGTGAGCATCACTTTCTTCCAATCATTGGGAGAGCCCATGTGGGATATATATCTTCCGGTAAGGTGATTGGTCTGTCCAAAATCAATCGTGTTGTGGATTACTATGCAAGGAGACCCCAGGTTCAAGAGAGAATGACAGTTCAGATATTCCAAGAACTGAAAGAAGTTTTGGATACTGAAGATATCATTGTGGTAGTTGAAGGTGCACATATGTGTGTGTCCACTCGTGGTATCAATGATAAGTCGAGCCTTACTACAACTCTAGAATATGGTGGAAAATTTTTAAACCAGGGTATTAGAAGTGATTTTTTTCAAATGGTATCCGAAACTAAAAAAATAGTCTAATGCATTGCGGTATATGTAACTCAAATAATTTGAAAAAATTATTGAGTAAGAATAGTAAAGACGAAAAAAGATATACGATATATAAATGTATATCTTGTCAGACTGTTCAAGTCTATCCCATTCCCGACCAAAAAGAACTGGATCAATACTATTCCGCGGAATATTTTTCCAAACGAACCGATCGAGGCTATGATGACTATTACAGTGATTCCATGCGGAAGGAATTATTTCGAGTATGGGAACTAAATCTCAAGGATCTTAATACTTGGGATCGGATTGAAGAACGCAATGGTAGGTCTCTGGATATTGGATGTGCAGCAGGATTCTTTGTTGATTTCTTGAAATCAAAGTCATGGGATGCTCAAGGAATTGAAATTGCTAGAGAACCGATTCAATACGGAAGAAACACTCTAGGTTTAAAAATACACGAAGGCGATTTTTTAATGTGGGATAGGGGAGGTCAAGAAAAATTTGACCTCATCACTCTATGGGCATCTATTGAGCATATGAGAGATCCTTTAGCTATGCTGAATAAGATGAAAACTCATCTCAATCCTAATGGACGGGTGGTCATATCAACATGTAGATATGGTTTGATAGCAAATTTTCGAAAAGCACAATGGAGATTTTTAAATGTTCCGGAGCACTTGTTCTATTTTGGTTGGAATAATTTTCTAAATATAATGAAGGGGATTGGATTCAAAAAAGTTGGATCCGTATCTTATGGAAGTGGGTTTACCACATTAAAAGATGCTTCAATTATATATCGAATAAGCAAGTCTATCTTTGATCCACTTGTGAAATGGACTAACCAAGGAGATATGATGGCTTTTTCATTTAGTTTGGAATATGAGAAAGAATATCCTTGAGGATTTTATCCTGTGATTGAGTTGCATCAATATAGATCGTAGTGTTTGGAAGAATCTTTCTGTAGTTGCCTCGAATTTTTTCAAGTTTTTCCTTGGTTTCAAATCGATCTAATGTATTTCTATTGCTTTGAATTCTCTTCAAAGCTACTTCAACATCTATGTCCAAATAAAATAAATAATCAGGGACAGGAAAATTTTCCTTTAAATTCAGTTCTAAAATCGATTCCGGGCTTCTAGTTTCATTTCCTTGGTACGCGGCAGTTGAAAAATAGTATCTGTCCAGGATAACATTGATTCCAGATTCCAAGGTTGGAATAATATTCAATTTTACTGATTCTTTTCTATCATCTATGAAAAGCTGCAATTCTTCCTGGGGTGTTAGGTTTAAGTTTCCTGAAAGAAATTGTCGAAGACGCTGTCCGGTTTGAAAACGGGTAGGTTCTTGATGGACAATTGAAGGGATTTTTTTCTCTTCGAAGATTTTCTGCAGACTAATAGAGGTGGACGACTTTCCGGAGCCGTCAATTCCTTCAAAAACAATGAAAATAGCCATTTTTTCCATTTTTTGCATGGACAGAATTAATTGAATGTTTTTTTTAGTTCATAGGAGACCTTTATGAAAAAACTTTTAACACTACTTGCAATATCTCTACTTGCTCTATCCTTTGGATTTTGCTCTTCTTCTAAGCCTAAGGTAAAAGACGTACCTAAAGCTGAAGAAATTGATCCAAACAAAAAGCCAACTAAAGAAGATCTAAAAAGACTTAGATCTAGAGATTTCAAGTAAGAAATAACTTAAAATATTTCCCGGTAGAATGTTCTACCGGGATTTTATAAAACCAATCTTTGACTATACATAAAAATTCTCTCCTAACAGTTTCTCTCCTCTTTTTAACCCTGACTATACTACTAAACTGTTCTTCTGATGCCAAAAGAAAGAAACCGCAATCCAATAAAAAAGTTATTTTATTAGAAAAAGATAATTTTGAGAATTCACAAAAAACTCAGAAATCAGATAATGGCAACGAATTCTAATCTTCTTTTTTCCAAGTTATATTTTTGTTTAATATATAATTGCTTATAAATGCAAACAGTATACCTGCTAAGTTGGCAATATTCGTAGCATATTGACTGTGTTCTTCGACGGAAGCAATCCAAATTGAATAGATATAATACCAAGTTGAAATTTGAATTATAAAACTAAATACCGAAACCAAATGAAATTTTATTAAAGCCTTCCATAATTTTTCTTCTCTTCCCATAAACGTCCAGTGATGATTCCATAAAAAGTTGTGAATAAGACTGATTTCAAATCCTAAAATTACAGATAAACTCGGCTTTAAAAAGGGATTCCCGGGAAAATCCAATTCTTTGTTAGGCAGTATAGAGTCGAAAATTATTTGAAACAATAAATTTACAAAGATTCCCATAATTCCAACTATACTATATTTTATGAAAATAGGGGAAAATCTTATCATGTATCTAATTTCAATCAGAGAAAGTATATATTCTAATACAACCAATGAGGATAGTTTTGTCTTACCATGTAATCTTTTTTTAAATCGATATGGAAACTCGGATGTCTTTAAATCCGGAAATCTACATAGAATTTCCAATAGTAGTTTAAAACCCCTTGGATTGAGCTTTTGTATCCCGTTTAATATTTTATTTTTTCTTAAAATAAAAAATCCACTCAAAGGATCACCAATCGGTAGTGGATAAATCCAATTAGCTATTTTAGATGCGAACTTACTGATGAATTTTCTGTGAGTTGGCATTTCGCCGTAATCATGATCTGGGAACGCTCTAGAACCTACGACTAAGTCCAGATCTTCTGAATGTATTTTATCTAAAAGATCCGGTATGATAGATTCATCATGTTGCCCATCGGCATCCATAACGCATACATACTCACCTTGTGATTGGATAATACCGAATAGAATTGCAGAGCTTAAACCCCTCTCACCCATTCTACGATACAATTGGATATTATCCAAGGATTTTTTTAATTTCTGAACCAATTCCCAAGTCTTGTCGGGAGAATTGTCATCAACTACTATTATCTCGTAATCAATGTTTTTCCTATTTAGCAAAGAGTGAATTGAGGAGAGATATTCTGAAATATTTTCTCGCTCATTATAAGTGGGTAGAATTACTGAAAGCATTGTGATCTATAATTTTTTATGAAACTAGGAAAATCTATATATAAAAAAATAGCTGAAACTAGATATGTTAAAAAAATGGAAATTTCAAGGCAGATTAAAATAAAAAAATCTAAAGAATTGAACCACATGACTTGTTCTCCATTTTTGGATTTTAAGAACCTCGGTCAAATTCTTTTTCTTAGTTGAAAGATTGATGGAAGATAGTAAAAATATTATGACAATAAATGAAAAGTCCTCCGTTCAATACTGGGAAACTTGGTTGTCTTCAGGCAAGGTATGCCCTGTCTTTCAGCCTATTGTTTCTGCCGAGACCGGAAAGATATATGGTTATGAAGTATTAGGTCGCCTACAAGTACAGGGAATTAACGGCAATTCCAGTTTGGTGAGTTTAGGTTCATTCTTTATGGCTCATATGAGTTATCCCAATCGTAACGGGAAAACTATGATGGCACTAAAAAAAGAAATAGATCAAAAAATTAGATCGATTGCACTCACGGAATTTGCCGGTTTTGAAGATGATGATAGTTGTATTTTTCTTAATATATCTCCCAGTTCAATCATTGAATTTATTGAAAATCCGAAAACCACTCTTCCACACACAATTGAACTCATTCGAAAGCTGGGAATAAAACCGGAACGAATTGTAATCGAAATTACCGAAGAACCAATCAATGCAAAACCTGAAATCATAAAAACTGTCATAGATTTATACAGAGCTGAAGGCTATCGCATAGCAATTGATGACGTAGGTTCTGAATCATCTAATCTAGATCGGATCGGTTTATTTCATCCGGATATAATAAAAGTTGATCTTCAAATGTTAAGAAGATCTGTTTTTTCCAGAAACTTTAAAGAGATTTTACTTACATTGTCCAGACTGGGTGAAAGTCTTGGATCATCTTTACTTTTTGAGGGTATCGAGACCGAAGAGGAACTTTACAATGCATTAAATTATGGATCTAGATATATGCAGGGATATTTTTTCTCAGAGCCGAATCAAAAATTCCAGGAATCCAGTGTTTTTGAAGAGTCGCTTTATCAAAATATTCAAAAATTTCACGAAAGAAAAAAGAAAGAAATATATTCCATTTTGGGTTGGGAAGAATCGATTCAGATGAATCTCAGTAACCTCAATTTTACTATCACCAACAATGGTTCCAAGATTGAGTTGGATACATCTCCTATTGTAAATTTAAATATTGAATTTTTTCGTTTGTATGTTACGGACAATTTGGGAAAGCAAGTTTCGCCTAATTATTATATGCTGATGAATGGTAAAATTGCCCAAGATGAATCCTTCATAGGTAAGAACTGGTCATGGCGACCGTATTTTTATGAGCATTTTTATAAAATCGCCAATTCTAAAACAGAATGGGTAGTAAGCTCAGTTTATCATGATATCAATGAAAATATAACTTTGAAAACTTTTTCCAGAAATTTGGAAGGAAATCTTATTGTATTTATCGATATTAGTTTAGTTGGGAGTTAGGTTAGCTGTTTTTTTCATTAGTTCTAAATTTTCAATAAACCTTTTTCTTTCTCCGGGTCTAGATGAGTGTCCGGCTAAATGAATTCCTAAAATCAGACCACCATCCTGATCTGTAGTTATCGAGCGAATTGTTCCGAAAACAGACATAGGCGATTGCATTTTAAAAAATATATCAAAATTGAAGCCGCCCAATCTTGGTAAGGTTTGATTTAGTTCATGATTGTTTATTTTGACTTTCAACCCACCGGATGAAATATCCAATACGTTGAATCTTTCAGTAATTGTCATAGTATTGGAATTTCTGATTCTATCTACCATTTCGAAAGTAAGAGTTTTGATTTCCATTGCTTTTCCCAAATCAAATGTTTCAGTCTTGGATTGCATATGGATATAACCAATGGGTATTGCATTTTCTTCCAAATCGATATAGATCACAGGAACAATCAGTTCTGATTTAATTTTATGATCTTTTTGATTGCGCATTTCGGCTTTATATTCTGAGTCAATTTCTTCTTCATAAATGATGAAGTCAGGAGTAGGGGATTCAGTGTAGGAATTTGGATTTTGTGTATCTTCGATAAGAAGCATTTTTTGTGTTTTTTTTACGATTCGAATTTTTTCATTATCGTTTGGTTGAAATGTAGTAATTTTAATAAAATCACAACTATTCTTCAACTTACTTTCGTAGTCCGAAAAATTTACTTTTACAGAAGTGGGTATTATGAACATGTTTGCATCGATAGAAGCCTTACTGGTGAGTATGTTCGTTATCCATACATGTCCGGGAGGAACCGGGAACCTTGGAGTCTCTCTGTCTTTTCCGGCAATACCAATTTTTTCCACTGAAAGAACGAATTCATTTTCGGCACGCTTTTGAAGGACTTTGCATTCTAACTGGATATAGCGAGCCAAGATTTTGTAAAAAACTACCTTTTCATTAATTTCTAAATTCGCATAGGATTCTGTAGCAACCAAGACTTTGTTGCCATCAGGACTTATTTTTTTTAAGGTAATCTTTCCTCGGGACGCATTTTCTTTGAATATAAGGTCTTTTCCGGCTAAAAACTTTGTGAGTACATGGAGTTTTTTCTCAGGTTCTGAAAAAACATCCAGTTGTCTCTTCTGCCTTTCTAAAATTTCATTGCTCATACTAATTTATTATCGGCAATCAAATTTTGGAAATTCTCTTGCTTTCTTCTTTTTAATTTAGACTCTTGTAGGTATAAGGATTATTATGTCAGAACGAATAGAAAATAGCCAAGATTTGAGGGATGGATTGTCCGGTGAAGAACTCTTTTCACGTCAAAATGTAGGACTCACCTATAGGGATTTTTTAGTATTACCGGGATATATTGATTTTAACCCTTCCGATGTAGATTTGGAAACCAAATTAACTAGAGACATAACGATCAAAAGACCTTTGATCAGTTCTCCTATGGATACAGTCACTGAATCTGAGATGGCAATTGCACAAGCTCTTATGGGTTGTATTGGAATCATCCATTACAATAACAAAGCAAGCGAACAAGTAGACTTGGTAAGAAAAGTAAAAAGGTATGAAAATGGATTCATATCGGATCCGATTGTTTTAGGGCCCAATGATACAATTCAGGATTTGGATGCTATCAAGGAAAAGCATGGCTTCAGTGGAATTCCAATCACAGAAGATGGAACACCCAAAACAAAATTAATAGGTATAGTAACCAATCGTGATATTGACTTTGAAAAAGATCGATCCATACCACTTGGTAAGTTGATGACAAAAGAATTGATCACAGCTCAGAAGGGTATAAGTCTTCTTGAAGCAAATGATATATTAAAGAAAAGTAAAAAGGGAAAGTTACCCATTGTTGATTCCCAAGGACTATTGGTATCTTTGGTATCGAGATCGGATATAAAAAAGAATCGAGATTTTCCTTTTGCATCCAAGGATGAAAGCAAAAGACTTCGAGTTGGTGCAGCAGTTTCTACACTTCCTGAATCAAGAGATCGCGTTGATGAATTGGTGAAAGTGGGTGTGGATGTTATTGTTATCGATTCGGCACAGGGTCACTCAATTTATCAGGTTGAAATGATACAATATATCAAAAAGAAATATCCGGGATTGCAAATAATCGGTGGAAATATTGTGACTCAAGGTCAGGCAAAAGCCTTAATTGATGCCGGTGTGGACGGATTACGTATTGGAATGGGACCCGGATCAATTTGTATCACACAAGATACAATGGCGGTTGGTCGAGCTCAAGCAACTGCTGTTTATAACGCTGCAATGTATGCCGCAAAACATGGAGTTCCTGTTATTGCAGATGGTGGTATTTCCAATATTGGTGACCTAGCCAATGCACTTGCAATTGGAGCTTCCACTTGTATGATGGGATTTATGTTTGCCGGAACGAAGGAAGCTCCCGGTGAATATTTTTATGAAAATGGAATTCGTTTAAAAAAATATCGTGGTATGGCGAGTATGGAAGCTATGAAAACCGGTGGTGGAAAACGATATTTTTCCGAAGATCAAAAGATTAAAGTTGCTCAAGGTGTTTCCGGAACTGTTGTTGATAAAGGTTCGGTTCTGAATTTCATTCCTTATTTAATACAAGGTCTTAGACAATCATTCCAGGATATGGGGCACAGAACAGTAGTAGATCTCCATAAAGCATTGCGAAACGGAGATTTGAGATTTGAAAGAAGGTCTGAGCAAGCTCAACTTCAAGGCTCGGTGCACGGTCTCTACTCTTATACGGCACCTACTATGAGAGCAGAATAAAACAAAGAAAAATGCGAAAAAAGTGGAAGTTTATCAATACATATAAAATTATTTGTATTATGATTTTAGCGGTCGTTTCTTACTTTATTCTATCCTCTCAATGTAAGGAGGCTAGGGTCAATGCTCAGGAAATACTTGCTAAACTTGATGAAACATTGAATTTTGGTGATGGTCTTACCAAGGGAAATTTAACTCTTATTCAACGATCCGGTAAGACAAACTCATGGGTTGTTAATCTCTTTAGATCAGGATCTAATCTTTTGTATCTTTTTGACAAGAAAGGGAGGGGTTTGGAGAATAAACTACTGTCCTTGGATGAAGGGGACAGAATTTTCTTATTCAACACAATCTCTTCCAAATTATTTCGAAAAGCGGAAGATGAGAAATATGAAAATTTTATGAATTCCGGTTTTGGATTTATTGAATTTTCCGGATACCTCTATCAGGCGAATTATGACCCTATCATGAACGGTGATATTAAAATAAAAGGTGAAACCTTTATTCGTGTCAGTCTTAAACCAATTATAACTTATAGCTATAAAAAGTTGGTTCTTCTCATGAATAAAGAAAAAATGGAACCGGTTCGAATAGATTTTCATGACAAGGATGGAGTTTTGTATAAAACCTTGAACATAAAATATGGCAATGTAAAATTCAAGTCGAGCAATGGAACTCAATCGAATATAAGAATGGTTTCCCGCTTGGAAATGCTGGCATTGAATACCGGTAATATTGGTGTCTGGGAGATTCAAGAAATTGATCAAACAGTTAAAACCGACTCATCATTATTCGACGTAGAAAATATTGGAAGATAATAGAAAAGAATTTCTAATATTTCGCAGAGGCTTTATGCCTTCTAATCATGATTTTCTGGAAGCTTTGGATATAAATCATTTAAAAAGCCTTCGTTTATTCAATCAAGATAAGTCTATTGAGATTCGAAACGGGGAGGGCGATTCCTGGATGTTTAACTCGCTACCTAATTCAAAATCTTTGGATTTAATTCCACAAAGTTATCGGAGATTTGCTCCCCCTCCACCTATCCGTTTGGGAGGAGCCATTCCCAAGGGTGGAAGATTGGATTACCTTTTGCAAAAATGCACAGAGATAGGGGTAACAGAATTTCATTTTACAAATTTTGAACGTTCTATTCGTTCGGATTTTTCTTTAGATAGGTCGGAGAGGATTATTTGCGAAGCAGCTTCCCAATCAAAAAGAACGCACCTACCTCAAATTTTTTATTATAAAAAATGTGAAGATTTGATTCAAAAATTCAGTATAAAAGATTTTTTATTTTTAGATACCGTGGAAACTAAGCCCCTTTCAATTAAGGAAAGCACTGAAAAAATTCTATTAATTGGTCCGGAAGGGGGTTTCGGAAATGATCGAGAAAAATTTATAAAACTAGGAATTCTCAGTCGAAACCTGGGAGAAGGAATTCTCCGGATGGAAACCGCATATGTTTATCTAGCATCCATCCAAAGGCAGTTCCACTTGGAGTCAATTTAGTTCCTTGCCTCAATCAAAAGAAACACATTTCTCAAGTCACAGTTATTTTGACAGCTATTCAAACATCTGTCAATAGCTGTAAAATTTTCTGTTGTTACATTGTCTCCAAATTGATTGGTACATCCGGAATTGCAAGCTTCTGTAGATCCACCGGGACAGAGTAAGATGAAATCAAAAACAGCCTTTTCCACTGATTGATCTTCCCTCTTTTGACAATTTGTGAGAAGTAGGGAAAATGTGAGAAATATCGTAAAAACATAAAAAAAGCGGGACATAGGTTTAGAATTTTGTTATGCTTCTAATAGTCAATTGAAATAGTAGGATTTGAACTTTGATTGACTAAAAATTAAGGCGTTTTATATTTTTCAAATACCCATGAGCAGTGATTCCACAAAAAAAACCATAGAAAAAAATCCCCAAGGGGAATACGATTTTACACCGTATGGAGAATTCCTATCATATTTTCATGCACATTTAGAGATATTTAAGAGATTCTGTAAATCTAAAAACATTCCCGGTGCCAAAATGGATAAAGATATTTCTAAGCTTAAATCCTTCATGGCATCAAATGTAAAAAATGTGGATCAATATTTTCCAAACATTCCCAAGTTTGCAGAAATTTTGGGAGTATCTAAAGATCAACTCTCAGAATTTTTAAATGCAAATTTTTTGGAGGTATTGCCAACAGTACAAGAAAAATTCAAGAATGCGGAAATAAATAAACTAGAAAATTCTCCTGATCGAGAATTCGAAAGAGTAACAGAAGAAATTTTAGAAAAGACAGGATTTATATTTCCGTCAGGAAAAACTTTCAGGCAACAGGGCATGCTGGTTGTACTTGAAGATACAGCAACAGGAGAAATCACTGAGCCACAAGGATTGATGGCAGGAATATCCGGTCCACCACCTGCTGTAATAGGCGCAGATTCTAAATCAGGAACGAATGCAGCGAAGCCTATTGCAGTTAAAGTTATACCTGATCATCCTTTTTTGGAAGAGCTTGCCGGGATCTATGAAGGAGATAATTCAGATCAGAAAATTATTCCATTCAGTGAAAAAGAAGAAGAGCCTGCAGAAGAGAAAGTAGAAATCAAAGCCTCCCAAGATGATATTTTGGAAGATATTGAAGACCTTGATTTTGAGGAACCAGAAGAATCGGATACCTCATCAGAATCACAGCAGGATTATTCCGGAGTGTTGGATGATTTGGGTGATATTTTAGGTCATAATGATGTTGGTTCTGAAGATTTGCCGCAGCCTCCACCGGTTCCTGATGAAATAATTAATTTTAGCATACCTGAATATTTGGAAATAGTAAAAAAAATACAAACCTTTCAAGCACAAAAAGATGCTGCCGGTTACCAATCCTGGCTTTCTCAGTCCAGTGACCTTATTAAGGTTGCTGTAGCTGTCAGAAACTATCATCTTAAAGAAACAAAAGGTGAAAAGATATCTTGGGATACAGTCTTAATTCAAATCGAGGAAAAATCTTCATATAATAATCAATCACTTACTTTACTTAAAGAGAAAGTTGTCAATTATAACTGGGTTAGAATCGGGCTTGATAAAGGTTTGACTGAGTTAAAAAAAGGATCTGCTGACTTAATTAATATGGTGAAAAAGGCTTGGCCGCATATTCAATCATCTTTTCATGATTCCCCTGATTATGCCAAGGTTTTGAATAATTTAAAATTAATTGTGGCAAAAGTTCCTGATCCGGATCACAGAAAAGAAATTGGAAGGGTAGTCACTTTGGTTTTAAACTTTTTGAAAACTAAATTCCCGAGTTAAGTCATTTATTATGAGTCGATATTTAAGATTCATGATACTATTGATTTTTCCATTTTTAATACACTCACAAGATGATCCCTTGCTTCGCAGACCTTGGATTTCGACTGCTATTGAAGAAGAGGAAAGAAGTTTTAATAAAGTTCAATCCAGCCTTTTATCTAGACCACATTTTCTAGTTAGCAAAGACCGTTGGGGTAGAAGTTATAAGACTATGCATGACGGCAAAGTCGAATATCTTTTGGATGAGACATATGCTCAGAAATTCCCCGATGCAAAGGAACCATACTTGGCACTTGCCGAAGCTAAAACATTGATGAATAATAAGCATTGGATTCCTGCTTACCACCTTTTAGAGGGTTTATTGTTGTGTTTTCGAGATAAACAAAATTCTTTTTATTCCCAATCAATGGAGATCGAAGCTACAAAGTTTAAAAACGAGATCTTGTCCAAGAATTATGATAAGAAGCATATTCTTTCTATTATAGCCGATCCCTATGGTTGTATAAAAGATGAAAACGCTTCAATTGAGTCCAAAGCTTTTCTTTATAAACTCAATATACCAAGTGATTGGAACTATGAGTATGTAAGAGATCCGGAAGCGGTAAGTGATATTAATGATACCTATTCAGCAAGGTATCAAAGGTTTTATAAAATTTTGGACGAGAATCCAAATACTTCTTTTGAAGATCAATATATACTTTCGGAACAGGGTCTAAACAAAATCAGAAAGAGAAAGCTGATTTTCTTCATAGGTAGCTTGTATCAAAAGCAGAATGTGTTCAACAAAAATAATTTCTATAAAATTTGGGATTTTAAAAGGGGACTAAATAACACGACTTTGAGAGAATGGAAATTGAAACGAAAAGTTTTAGAACCCGGGTATTCAATGGAACTTCAAGCTATCGATGAACGAGGTAAGAAAATTTCTATTATCATGAGAGAATACTATTATTGGAAGAGAAACCGTGGTATTTTTATCTCTTTTTCGTATCCCCAAGAAGAATCGGATGAAATGGAAAATACTTGGAAAAATATCGTATCTTCCATTGTTGTGAAGGAATAAGAATATGTTAGGCTTTGTTGGAACTCCGAGAAGATTGCCTGATGACTCGGGATCAAATGATAACCCGGATACTCCTCCTTTGTGGACATTACTCTTTATGGGCTGTCTTTTAATTAATACTGTCACGTTTAGTTTTATTCCCATGAGTCAGATATCGGGTTACGATGTATCATTATTATTTTTAGTTTTGGTCGTTCTACCGTTATTATTCCTTTCTTTGTTTTTAGCTTCCAAATTTGGCTATGGTATATTGTTTGCGGCATTTTTATCGATTCCAGGTGGAATAACGTCAGTTATAGTATTGGGTGATTATTTTGCAATTGCATTCAATAAAAATATCATAACATCCATTCAAGTTAGAGAAGCAACGAATTACCCGACAGCAAAAGTTTTCGAATTTAATAATCCAAAATTACTGATCGAAAAAAAATTCGATACGGTTCAGAATCGAAGTTTTAGAGAGCGTCCCGGTGGATCGGAACATTTGCCTCCTTTCTATCATAGTCTGGTTCCTATTGTTGATACGGATTTTCCCGAGGAAGGTGAAGATATTAGTGCCTTCGCTGTATGTACACATTCTAAAGATCGTCCAGATAATTGCAATTTTTCCAATCGCTTGATATTTGGGGGCTTTCAAGTTCCTGAAAGCCTTCGATTGGTTTTAAAGAATGCAAGTTTGGAAAATGCCAAGGGTTTAAATTTTGAAATTAAAAATAGCCCTGTCTTTCTCTATTGGGTCGAGAAACCAAGAGATCGAGTGGTGAGGGCAGGCTTATATGGACTGGGTTTTGTTTTGTTTTTAAATTTGTTTTGGGTAATTTCTGTTTATTTTTATTATTTCATGCAAAAAAAATAAGAATCTTTAGACTTAAATTCCTCATTCTTGACTTATTTTCTGTCTAAAATGTGTTCATAGATGTTTCTCCTTATGCTACCCTGCTGGGAGGGGTTGAATATCCCAGATTTTTAAACCTCTTTATATTCAAAATACCTACTAATTTTTGCTTTTCTGAAAATGCCACATACCCAATGCTTGGAGATTGTAAGGCTAAGGGGATATATGAAACATTTTATCATTTTTTTATTTGCAATATCATTTGGGCTGAATGCTCAATCCAGTTTTAAAGTCGAAAGTTTTTCACCTGAAGGTATCATAAAAAACCCCAAACAAGTAAGCGTTCGATTTTCCGAGGACATTGTTGCCTTTGGTGACTCAAGAGAGATGGGATCAGTCTTTGAGACTAATTGTTCTGATTTAGGAACATCAAGATGGTTGGACTCAAAAAACTGGGTGTTTGATTTTTTGAAACCATTGGAAAGTGGAAATGTATGTAAATTCACGATAAGCAATAGTTTGACTTCACTGAATGGTGGAAAAATTTCAGGTAGATCAACATTCCAATTTTCTACAGGTGGTGTAAATATTCAATACTCATCTCCTTGGAATTCTTCGACTATAGTTGAAGATCAGATTATTTTATTGAAGTTGGATGGTTTAGTTGATGAGAAATCTGCCATTCAAAAATCATATTTTGTATCTGATGGATCTGCGGATAAAATATATGTAAAGCAAGTAACAGGTCGACAGTTGGATGAAGTACTAAAGGCTGCATATTGGAATAATTTAGATAGAGATAGAATTCTTGCACTAGCACCTAAAACAGAATTTCCGACTGAGTCTAATGTGAATTTTGTATGGCCCAAGGAAATCCAATCCAGGTCAGGAATACAAAATGATAAAGACCAGAAACTTACCTTTAAGGTGAGACCAAAGTTTCAAGCAAGCTTTTACTGTGAAAGGGAGAATGCCCAAAAGCATTGCATTCCTTTTTCTTCTATGGAAGTAAGGTTTTCTTCTGCTATCGATCAAAAATATGTAAATGGAATATACTTGCAAGATTCAAAAGGAAAACGCTATAATCCGGATCTTAAAGATTACGATAAAAATTCCAATACAATTCAACATTTAACTTTCAGCGGACCCTTTAATGAAAAAGAAAATTTTACGATTCATATTGCATCAAATATCAAAGACGATTCCGGAAGAAGTCTTTCCAATATTGGAAGTTTTCCACTTAAAGTAAAAACGGATCAATACCCACCACTGGCTAAATTTTCATCCCTTTTTGGAATTTTAGAATCAAAAGCCTCTCCTATATTACCTGTTACAATAAGAAATCTGGAATCAAGAGTAACCGGAAGAATTTTTAGCTTGAGTGGCGAAAATATCACCGCAGAAAATATGAGTCATTGGATGAGTACTGTTCATGCTCATACAAGAGACAAATCCATTTTTGAAGGAAGCAAAGAAAAAATATCCAATCTCGAAGTTCCAAAAACTCTGACAGATGGCTCTATGGAAGTAGTGGGTATTCCACTTTTGAAGCCGGGATTTTATGTAGTTGAGTTAAAGAGCCGGATTTTAGGCCAATCTCTTCTCGGAAAGTCCAACGATCTTTTTGTTCCTACAATAGCGTTGGTAACCAATCTCTCCGTTCATTTTAAATGGGGGCGAGAGAATTCTTTGGTATGGGTGACAGAATTGTCTACCGGGAAACCTGTTAGTGGAGCTCAAATATCATTGTCTGATTGCCAAGGGAAAATTTATGCCAGAGGCAAAACATTCGCCAATGGAACATTTCGTGTATCAAAACTGCCTGACCGGGATAAGATCCCTTATTGTTCATGGAATACATATAATAATGGACTGTTTGTAATTGCCAATTTGGATAACGATACAAGCTTTACCCATTCGAATTGGAATCAAGGTATCGAGAATTGGAGATTTAATTTACCTTATGCAACATTTCGTTCCGAACAGTTAGTTCACACTGTTCTTGATAGATCTCTTCTGAGAGTAGGCGACACTTTAAACTTAAAACATTATGTTCGAAAGCATTCATCCAAAGGTTTCGTTGCTCCCGACTTAAAGTCAGTTCCTTCTTTTGTTATGATTAAGCATGAAGGAACAGAAGAGTTATATTTTCACAAGATCAATTGGGCGTTTCCCGGGCAAGCCGACTCCAAATGGAAGATTCCCAATTCGGCACATTTGGGAAATTATTCTGTTTATTTAGCTAATTCCGATAAAGACAAGTGGGGACTCGAAAAATTATCCGAATTCCGGGTAGAAGAATTCCGTCTTCCTGTTTTGCAAGCCTCCGTCACATCTAAACAATCTACTTGGGTGAATACAGAAAGCATTCCTATCAGTCTCCAAGCTAAATATATGGCAGGGGGTGCCGCATCCAATCTCCCGATAAAACTTAGATATAAAATATCACCTTCCGGTTTCAATCCTAATGGTTGGAATAATTTCATATTTTCTTCACCTAAAACTAATACCGGTAGGATGCATACTCAGAATCAATCTAGGGAATCACTCGGTTATACAACAACTGACATGACCTTGAATAAGGAAGGTGTGGGAGCTTATTCTATCGTTTGGAAGGATCGAGAAGAAGTTTCGTCGGCATTTATTGAAATGGAATTTCGTGATCCCAATGGAGAAGTGCAGTCTGTATCCAACCGTATCAGTCTTCTCCCATCTTCACAATTTGTGGGTATTAAAACAGATTCTTATTCAATGAATCAAGAAGATGTTTCCATCGATACAGCTGTAGTAAATTCCAATGGAAGAGCTGTTCCAAACTCGGAAGTGGAAGTCCATGCTTTTAAAATAGAAAATTTTACTCATAGAAAACGTCTTGTTGGTGGTTTTTATTCTTATGAATACTATTCGGAGATAAAGTCTATCGGCAAGGTTTGTTCGGGGAAAACCAACACCAATGGAGTATTCAAATGTATAAATAAGAAATTTCCTGAAACAGGGAATATATTATTTGAAGCAAGAAGTAAAGATACCAAGGGCAATCTAACCTATGCATCCAATCAAGTTTGGATCTCCGGTAAAGGAGACTGGTGGTATACTGCAAGTGATAATGATAGAATGGATATTGAATTGGATAAGCCTCATTATAATTCAGGTGATAAAGCCAAGATTCACATCAAGTCACCATTTGCCAATTACACTGCTTTGATTACTGTAGAAAGAGAGGGAGTAATCAAAACATTTGTTAGAGAAGTGGATGGAAAAAACCCTTATGTTGAAATTCCAATTGAGACTGAATTCGCACCCAATGTGTTTATTTCTGTTATGGCAGTTCGGGGCAGGGTAGGCAATCCAAAAGAGACAGCAATGGTGGATCTTGCCAAGCCATCCTTTCGAGTTGGGATGAAAGAAATCAAAGTAGGCTGGGATCCCTATAGATTATTGGTGGATGTCAGTTCGGATAAAAAGGAATACCAAGTTCGCTCGAAAGCTAATATAAATATTAAAGTTCAAAGTTTTGACAAGAAGGCAATTACCAACGGTGGAGAAATAGCTATAGGCATAGTCGATGAGGCATTGCTTGAGTTATCCGATAACAAGACATCGGATTTGTTGAGTGCAATGATGGCAAGTAGAGGTATGGAAGTAGATTCTTATTCCGGACAACTTCAAGTTGTAGGGAAGAGACATTTTGGAAAGAAAGCAGTGCCTGCTGGTGGCGGGGGTGGAAAGCAACCAACTAGAGAGTTACTGGATACTTTGTTGTATTGGAATCCTTCGTTGAAATTGGACAATCGTGGTATTGCCACAATAAATGTTCCGGTAGGTGATGCTCTCACAAGTTATCGAATCGTAGCCGTTGCCACTTCCGGTGTAAATTCATTTGGAACAGGGCAAGCAAGCTTTTCTGCTACCCAAGATGTTTTGCTTTTTAGCGGACTGCCTCCGGTAGTGCGAACAGGTGATAGGTATTTTCAAGAATACACTTTGAAAAATAATACTAAACAAAACAAAACACTGGAAATACTCCTATCCGCTGATGCTGTAGGGGTTGCCGAAAAATTCAAGGCTCAGACCATTTCATTGAATCCCGGTGAATCCAAAAAAGTTGGATGGGATGTATTGATTGGTGAAAAGGTAGGTTCTCGTAGTTCTATCATTGAAGTCAAGGAAGGTGGAAAGTCTATCGATAGACTAAAGGTTTCTCAAAAAATTGAAGCATCTGTTCCCTTACGAGTGGTTCAGGGGACTCTGTTTCAATTGGACTCCAAAAAAGAAATGCCGATCAGTTTACCTAAAGATGGTTTAACCGGTAAGTCGCAAGTGGATGTATTGATGGATTCTTCTGTAATGAAGTCGATGGACTCTATCAAAGAATATATGGAAATTTATCCCTATACATGTATGGAACAAAAAGTATCCAAAGCTATCATCTCCGAAAATTCTCAAGAAATTCAATCTGTGATATCTGAAATCTCCGGACATCTGGATCAAGATGGTTTGGTTAAATATTTTCCTTCTTCCAATTGGGGCAGTGAAATCCTTACGGCATATATTCTTTCGATCTCTCATGAAGCCGGCTGGAAGTTACCAAAGCAAAATGTTGATTCCATGTTAACCGGATTGAATCGATTTTTGGATGGAACCTTAGTTCGACATAAACAGTATAATTTTTCAGACGGAATTATGAGACGCCTGCAAGTGATGGAGGCTATTTCAAGATATAACAGCATTTCAGTGGGAAATCGTATCGATGAGATGGAAATAGACGTGAAGCTTCTTCCTACATCTTCCCTCCTTGATACAATCTCGATTATGAATCGATTGTCAAAAAACACCAAACGATCTTCTATTTTAAAAGATGCGGAAACGAATCTACGATCTCGATTAAACATTCAAGGAAGAGAGATGGTGATTGCCGACAAAGCGGGTGATCTTTGGTGGTTGATGGGATCTCAAGACCAAGATGCAGCTCGCGTAGTTAGCTATGCTTTGGATACTCCGAGTTACAAACCTGATTTAGGTAGAATGGCAATTGGATTTATGAACCGAATGAAAGACGGCAGGTTCAGGACCACTCTTGCCAATAGCTATGGCTATCTTGCCATGAAGAAATTTGGAAATACTCAAGAAAAAGAAACAGTATCAGGCAACACAGAATTGAATCTCAATTCAATGAAAAGAGTTATTTCTTGGTCAGGTAAACCCAAAGAAAATTATTCCACCACTCTACCGATGAATCAAGAAATTGAAGGAACTCTTTCGCTTAACCACAGTGGTTCAGGAAAACCATGGGTGTCAGTTTTTGCCAAGTCAGCAATTCCACTTAAGAAGAATTGGGATAATGGGATAAGAATTCGAAAGTCTACCACTGCAATGGACAGAAAATCCGGTGGCAAGTGGTCGGTGGGTGATATTGTGAAAGTCAAAATTGAATGGGAATTGGATGCTCCCAGAACTTGGGTGGTCATCAACGATCCGGTGCCTACGGGTTCAACTATTTTGGGAAGTGGATTGGGTAGGGATAGCGCACTTTCTTCTGAGGATAAAATACAAAATTCAGATTATTATAGCAGTTTTCAGGAGCGCGGATTTTCTGGTTTTAGAAGCTATTACGAGTATTTACCTGCCGGTAAATACAACTTGGAATATAGCTTTCGAATCAACCAAGAGGGAAAATTTACTCTCCCACCAACCAGGGGAGAGGCTATGTATTCTCCGGATATTTTTGGGGAAACCCCCAATGAGGACTGGGTAATACTGCCATAAAATTTATTGAATGTCAGACCAAAATATTTCTAAACAAAAGCTTTCAGGTATAATCAATGTAATACTATGGTCGATCGTATTGTCCTTTATTATCATTAAGGACAATACACTTTTTGTCTGGGACAAGGAATATTTTATGCTTTATGCATATATATTTCTCTCTATGCTAACTCTCAATTCGTTATTCTACTATCTATTTAGATCGATGATAGGTCGGTTCAAATGGGGAGCACTTTTTTCTTATCTTATTTCCAATCTTATCGTTTCGATAATTTTTATATCCAACTTTATTTTTGTTTTCATCTTCGGAAAACAATTGGGTATGGAAGGTTT
>JAFIGA010000187.1 GCA_020831715.1 Leptospira sp.
ATGATATTATCGAATGAGTTTTTGAAGTTTTTCCTTAGATCACTTGACTCTTCCAATCTTTCGACTAAGTCTTTCCACTGACCTTCCCCATATTTCTCCTTGTCGAAATCCGGATTGTCCGCAAAGCCACCTTGTCCGTCACCGTCACCCTCTTGTTCCGATTCTCCCTCTTCTCCATCTCCCGGCTCATCACCGAATCTAAGGGAAAGTTCATCAGATTGTTGCTGAATGGTGAGTTCACGAGGATAGACCCATGGAGGTCCACAAAGAATCATCTTGTTGGTCCAATCTCTTCCGCTATTGAAAAAATAAATGAGGAAAATACTGTGGAGGACAACCGATGCATAAACCGCTAAAAAGAGCCTTCCTTTACCCAGAAGAATCCGATCAATTGTATTCCATATTTTGGTAAAATTCATCCTTATTTCTTAGACGAAATGGTTTGACTTTTTCCAAACCAACCCAGGTAAACGTATCTCAGTCCCAAGCCAAGAAGAGTTATCCATACCAAAATATTTCCATACAGAACATAGAATGTTGGCTCTGATTTTACAATGCCTACCTTTTTTCTAAGAAATTCACTGGACTCTTGACCGGTAAACTCATTATCAACCACTCTTCCCAGATGATCAACAAAGAATGAAGATCCGGAATTGGTGGAACGAACCATCCATTTTCTCCATTCTATGGTACGAATTCTTGCAAGGTCTCCATGTTGGAAAGTTTCAGCAGAAACACCATACCATTTATCATTAGTTACATTCACGAAAAAATCCGGATTGCCCGATGGATGAAATTTTCTTACAAATTCCGGTATAATCACTTCATAGCAAATCAATGGCAAGAACTTAGCTACTTTTTGGGTTTCCAGTTTATTGGAAGCATAATAGTCGCCTACTTGGGAGCGATTAAAAGTCTTTGTATCCTTAAAAGTTAGATGAGCTTTATCCCAATCCTGGCCGGATTCTTTTTTATAAATATTCAATAAATCCAAACTTGTTCCCGGTTCAAAGCGTCCAGTCTGTGGACTAAGGGCATACATCCAATCGAAAGGCATGTATTCTCCGAAAATCAATAGAAAAACCTTTTGATAGGATAATTTTCTCTCCCCATTGGGATCAAAAACTGTAGAACTATTATAGTAACGAAGATTTTCTCTAGATCTCTTATCATCCTTATAAGAAGCGTCCAATTCGTTAAAGAAGACATTGGTATTCAAACGATTCGCCAGGATAAACATCAAGGAATCAAATTGTTCCCAATAAAGCGGAGGATAGGTTGTAGCAGAGTGTTTATGAGTGGAGAAAAATGGAACACCCGACTCAGGCAACACTACTAAATCTAATGGATCAGGATGAGATGCGGCTCCTTCTAGAGTCAATCGCTCGATCCTCTCCATAAGGTCATTCATGGTTTCAGCAACAGATCTTCCATCTCTGAATTCCAAGGGTGCATTGGGCTGAACCATTAGGGTATCGACATAGGATTCCGGCTCCACGGAGTCCCATTTTATATAAAGATAGCTCCCTAGAGTCAGAAAAAATAAATATAAAATCAATGCAGGATAATAATGTGATAGTAAAGAGAATTGCTTCTTGATTGAAGAAGCTAGATTCTCGGTTTGAAAGATCCCGGTTCTTTTAAATAAGAACAAGAAATTTAAGATATCCTTTCCAATCCAAGAATAGATGGAATAAGATACTACAAACAATAAAAAGCTAAGCCCATATATGGAAAAATATTCTGCTGTTTGTGCAAGAAGATCATTGCCGGCAACCACCGAACCCCAATACCATGGAAACACCTGCGGTGTTCCAAATTCTCCAATCAAGGCAACCAAACCCGCCAACCAAATAAATTCTCTCTTGATTTTTTTAACCAAAAAAGAAAACAGCATCAAAAAAAGTGGAAACCAGAGGTTTAAAAATACTGCTGATATTACAAACAATGGCAGTGCCAAAAACAAAGGAAAACCACCAAAAGTAACTGTCATATGTATGATCCAGTTAAAAGAAAAGCTATAGAAAAATACTGAAACTAGACATCCAAGCCAAAATAGCTTCTTGTATTTTCCACGATTCCGGGCTTCCAAAAAGAAAAGCCCCCAGGGAGCTAGCCAAACCAAAAAGGAGTGACTATAGGGAGCAAACGCATAATTAGAAAATACGGCAACCCATAGGGATGCCAGTATAGGAACAATCCATCGTTTCATTATCTGTTAACTTTAGTGAATATCATCTTCCCGGCATTAGTTTGAATGATGGAAGTAACAACTACTTTCACTTCTTTGCCAACTAAATGCCCACCATTTTCGATTACGACCATGGTTCCATCTTCAAGATATCCAATACCTTGGTTTTCATCCTTTCCTTCTTTGATTACAGAAATATTGAGTTCTTCGCCCGGTAAAACTACCGGCTTCAGAGCACTCGCAAGATTGTTTAGATTTAAAACCTTAACCCCTTGTAGCTCCGCAACCTTGTTTAAATTGAAGTCATTGGTTACAATTCTACCACCCGTATCGAGAGCAAGCTTTACCAATTTTGCGTCCACTTCTCTGGTATCAGAGTAGTCAGCATAAGTAATTTTTACTTCTATGCTACCTTTTCTTTGGAGTTTATTCAACATATCCAATCCTCTTCTTCCACGGGCACGTTTGATTGGATCCGAAGAGTCAGAAATCAATTGAATTTCTCTCAATACAAAGTTGGGAAGAATGAGAGGTCCATCAATAAAGTGCGTATCAGCAATGTCCAAAATTCGACCATCGATTACAACTGATGTATCCAAAATTTTATCACGAACTTCCTCGCCATTTGCCCCACCAAAACTTAGTTCATTGGGAGCACCATTGCCACCACCGAATATTGCAAGACCCGGGTATTTGTAAAAGGCAACACCACCTCTCGCACCAATACTTCCCATTATGAGAAGAACTAGAAAAGAGATTCCTTTAGGTTCGCCGGCAAAAAAGGATAGATTGATTATAGTTCCAATTCCTAGACCAATTAAAACTCCCATGGCAACGCAAAAAGCAAAGTCGCCTTTCCATTCGGGAGTTAATTTCTTCTCACCATAAAAAAGAACCAGTAAAGCGAAAAACGCTATGGTTCCGCCGGCTACGATTAAAGGAAGAGAATTGGATTCAATATAGATTAAATAGGAAGTTAAGATTCCCGCAATTATAGATGCGGATATTTTCCAGGCATGATTCATGTCAGTTACCCTCAAGGTTTATTGAGAAATAACGGTTATATTTCTAAATTGTCTGCTTCTTCATCCGGGACAACAATAAGATCACCTAGAGAGCTGGCAAGAACATCGGACACAATATTACCTGCCTCTTCAGTTGGGACTTCCTTGCTTAAGGATATCTCCATCTTAACCAAGTTGTATGCATTTTCATACAACTTTCTCTCCATAATGGAAAGCTCCTTACCGTAGGCTCTTTTAAAAAGGTTCCGACATACATCAGCAACCTCATAGATAGAGCCGGATTTGATTTTATTCAAATTGTTTTGGTAGCGTAACTTCCAATCTTCTTCTGTATCCACTTCGTCCTTCTTCAAAAGATTCAGGACTTTCTTCACGTCTTTTTTATCAATAATAGGGCGTATTCCCACCGTGTCAGCGTTTTCAATAGGGATACTGACTTTCATCTTCGTACCGTGTATTTCCACGGTATAGCAATCCCTTTTCTTACCCAGAATTGTCTTCTTGGTAACTTCCACGACTTCTCCCACACCATGTATAGGATATACTATGTAGTCTCCTACCTTGTAGGTAGACGCTTTCTTTGTTTTTTTCTTGGCAGCCAATTAAGTATTATAAGTTCCGTTAAAACTCTTTACTATTATTAGACAATTATATAGGTCTGTCAAGCAATAAAAATTAAAATTTTGAATTATTTTCACTAAATTGGAACTTTTTCTTTAAAAGCGAACGGTTTTGATCTCAGCATCGGTAAAGTCATCTTTTTCAAAGGAACGAAGGGTTTCCAATGCTCGCTTTGCATCCTCTTGCTTATAAAAATACCCTGCAAATAGCTTTCCGGTCGATGTTCTAAATATTCTTCCCTGGAAATCATTGGTTTCGGATAGAATTAATTTACCTACGCGTGAAGATTCTCCGGGTTCAAATGCTCCAATCTCAATTACATAATTGATTTGATCCATTTTAGGAGGAAACTTCAGATTCTTGGGAAAAAAAGCAGGAGAGTCTTGGATAGATGAATCTTTTGCTACGGGCTTCGACTCAGCCTTTTCGGTTTTGCTCTCCGATTTTGAAGATGATTTATTTTGGAAGGCTATTTCTGTATTCTGTGCTACATTTCCATTGTTTATTTTATATTTTTCTTCGGTTTTATTCAAATGCAGTCCCACGACCATCCCACCTGTAAAAAGCATAATGGCTCCAATGAATAGAGTGAGTGGCTTACCTGCCTTAGGCAAATGAAACGAATCTGATGACTGTGCCTTCATAGGTGTCGTATAATTTCCGGTGCTCTTTAATCTTCTCGAATAATCTACATTCAACATAAATATACCTTTGTTGCAATTATCGACCGGAGATTTGAATTTTTTTGCTATTTTTCCTAAATGAATTTTTTTTTGTTTTAAGAGAAAAAAATTTTCTGACTCTGTTCAATGTTCATATTTGATTACATACATCTTTTGTAAGGGGAGAAACCCCAACAACAAAGGAGTTTAAAATGAAGAACCAAAATATAGCTTATGTTTTCGCCGATGGAAACCTAACATCTGATCCAGAAAAAAAAACCACCCCAAACGGTAAGTCGGTAACTAGTTTTACCATCGCTGTAAACCATATCAACAGTAAGGATTCTGCGGAACCTGATGTTTCTTTTTTCGATGTGGAGGCTTGGGAAAAACTGGGGGATAACTGCAGTGAATATTTGAAAAAAGGTAGCAAAGTTACTGTGATAGGTCTTCTAAAGCAGGATCGCTGGAAAACAACTGATGGATCCTCCAGATCCAAAGTGAAAGTGAGTGCCCAGCAAGTTCGTTTCGACTACAGCGGAAAGGCAGATAGAAAAGCCGCTTAACGATCTTACAATTTTGGATCGATTGTCTGTTGCCGCACAATCGATCCATTTTTTCCTTGATTCTTGGGTATTTCAGAAAAGACTTGAGTTATTCATGGAATTTCTTTATATCACAATCCCAATTACTCTATTTTTAGCTATCTTGGGTCTCATTGCATTCATTTGGATTGCGAAAAATGGGCACCTCAATGATGTAGAGGGACCAAAATACAGAATGCTTTTCGAAGACGATGAAGATTACACTCCGGATAAAGATTCAGACCAGGAAACTGAAAAGTCTAAAAAATAATGTCGGAATCAAGACACACAGATAAACTTCTACAAGAATTAGAAGATATGGAAAATGGTTTTTTTCATATTGAAAACCAAAAAGGTAAAGCCTACTTAAAAGTTACACCTCCCGGTAAGCTGGGAATGCCGGTTGATGCTCAACAAGTAGTAACAAGAATCCAACTTTTTGGTGTAGAAAATATTGATGAAAAAGAAATTAGAAAAATCATCAAAGATGCTGACGGAAAGGAACACCCTATAGGAATATGGTCCGGAGGCTCTCCTGAAGATGCAAGAGCAGAGATCACAACTAGTGATGATAGAATGCAAGCCAATGTTTATCTTCACCCCCCCAAGCATGGAGGAAAAACTCTAACAGAGGCAGATATAAAACTCGCACTCAATAAGTCCGGTATCCAATTTGGATTCATAGAAGAAATCCTTCAAGAACTTGCCACAATTCCGGAGTATCACAAGTCCTATACGGTTGCCGAAGGTATCAATCCGCAATCCGGTGGAGATGGAAATATAGAGTACTTATTCGATACAAGCAACAGTCCTCACCTAGAAGAAGATGAACATGGAAAGATTGATTTTCGAGAAATAGGAATCATCAAATCTGTTCAATCCGGAGCCATTCTCGCAAGAAAGATCCAACCCCAACCAGGTAAGAATGGAAAAAACGTTTATGGAGACATCATCCCCTATGAACCAGGCAAGGAAATAGATTGGAAGTTGGGACCAAATGTTCATGTGTCCGAGGACAGTAAAGAAGTATTCGCCAGTATAACAGGTAGACCGGTGATTGATAGATCGGGAACCTTGAGAGTCGATGAAGTAATTCATTTGGAAAAAGTGGATTTCTCCACAGGGAATGTTGATTTTCCGGGAACTATCATTGTAGAAGAAAAAATTGCAGATGGATTCAAATTAAATGCAAAAGGTTCTCTTATTATTAAAAAATCTGTGGGGAAAGTCTATCTCCATGCAGAGGGTGATGTTATTCTAAGCGGTGGCTTCATGGGTAGAGGTGGAGGAACGATCCAAGCTGATGGAGAAATTTATGCCAGATTCATCGAACAAGGAAAAATGATCTCAGGTAAATCTGTATACATTGAAGAAGCATCCATGCATTCAGAGATTACTGCAGAAGAAGATATTGTTGTACAAGGTGGTAGAGGTGAAATCATCGGTGGAGAGTTGATTGCCGGAAGATCCATCATCTGCAATAAGTTGGGAGCTGTGGTAGAAACCAAAACAATTCTAACCGTGGGAACACCACCGGAATTCATTGAAGAATTGGAAAAAATGAAACGGGATATCTTGGAAAAAAAGGATGTACTAATCAAAGTTGAACAGACTCTCAATCGACTTTTGGAAGAAGCCGGTAAAAGAGAACTTTCCGAAGATGAAAGTAATACTCTGCATAAATTACGGGAAGTGGAAAAAAGATATTCCGCCATGCTAAAAGCATCGCAGACTCAATATAGCAATGCACTCAATTCATACGAACCCAATAAAGATTCTTATGTGGAAGCACAAAGGGAAATTCATCCCGGAGTAGAAATTAACTTGGGAAAAGGAAAATACTACAAAGTACAATTAAATCCTATTACGGGAAAGAGCAAGGTAACACTTGGTGCAGATGGAAATGTTCACAATGAAAGATCCAGCTCTAAGCCTAGAAGATAATTAATTCTCTTGGTTCTTTTACTTTACCAGGTATATAGAATATGATCTGGTATTTTTACATTACCCAGAGAATCATAGAAACCAATAAAATAGCCACTGTATGAAATCCCCAGACCGGGAAAATGGATTCAGACCTTTCCCGGCAAAGACCTGCAGAAAGACCCAACAACATTCCTCCCAGCAATTGAGAAATCCATGAAAAAGATCCAAATAATCCCGCAAATGGAAAATCATAGTGAATGGGAGACAATACAATGACCAATGAATAGATAACAGCTGAGATAATAGTGGGGATGGAAACAAACCACTCACCCCCCACTCTTTGAGTTCTGTACAATTCAATTAGTTCACCATGAAGCAAACCTCTAAATAGCAATTCCATGGAAAAAGGGAGTATCAGTAATACAAATAAATGAAACATTCCTAAACCGGTTCCACCATTAAAACTTGTATCGGGGATCCAAGCACCACCAAATAAAGCACCCAGCATGATTCCCGGAAAAAACAACCACCAATCTTTTCCTGCAGGATAACGAATTCCATAAAACCAGAAATTCTTTCTTCCTATAACAAAGAATAAAATAGCTGTAAATCCCACAATCAATGTTGTAAATACTTCCAAAGGAAGCCCCATGGATTCCAATATCCAAAAACCATAATTCTCGGAAAAACGCCAAAAGCCAATTGCCAGCCATGAAAGCAAAGCAACACCCAGACCCAAGAATCCAATCCAGGAGATTCGTATAACCTGTTCCAATAAATTTGGTTTGTAAAATGCTTCTCTCGTAATTTGTGCTATTTCTTTGGGTTGTAATGCTGTTCCGGTTTCGCGAGGGGAACCACCTATCTCACCTGCTCCACCCCAACGATTGGAAGGCAATCTTCCTGTAACATACCGATCATAAAGATTCAATTTATCATAGATATGATTCATATCCAAAGGAGTAAATAGATCAGATTTACGAATGGTATAATGACCTACACTTTTTTGAAGAATGATAAGACCGGGATTTTTTCCATAAACTTTATTTAAATGCTGTTCAATCTCATAGATTCCCATGTTTGCACTATAAACGACAGCAGATGTTTTTTCATCCAGTTCCACACGAGCAAGCTCATCCAAACCTTTAAAATCTTTAAAATCTTCCGGTGTGAATATAAGCTCATCAATTCTCTTGAGTGTTTGTATAGTATAATTTAAAAAATCAGTTTCTTCCCACTTACCGGACTTCTTAATTGACATTTCTTTTTTTCTTAGAATGTCAATCTTTTCGGAAGTCTCTTCCTCTAGCGCTTTGGGGAATGCAGTAAAATGCGTTAAATCCAATCCCAGTCCATCAATAAGACCTTCCAAACGTAGTATTGGTATGATTTCATAAGCAGGAGAAGCTTCATCTCCTTTAAAATGCAAATGGTTCAATATAACCCAAATAGCTAAAACTGTATCTAAGTCTGGGTCATTCGCCCAAATATTCCAATTTTTCTCAGTTAAATCCAAACCTTTTAAAACCAAAATTGCTGCTTGCTCACAAGTAGACAGAGTAAAGGTTCGTATAATTCCAGTGTGGTGATCCAGGTTATAAACCTGTCTTTTCATATCCAAAAATGGAGGAGAATCACAGGCTCCGTCCAGAAATATAGTTCTATCAGGGGCTTTTCTTCCGCTACTTTCAGTGAAGACTCTTCCCTTTTCAATTCTAACCGATAGATTAGGAGATTCCAGACAAGTAATATAACTTCCTGTAGGAGAGGTTTTTATGGAATACCTATCGGGTATTTTTTTGTTATTAGATTTCTTTGCCGCAGTTTTTCGCAAACAATAACCTCAAAAAATCAAAAACCGCCAACTATTAATTTCATAATAGATAGCGGTTCATAGATCTTTTTTGATATAAGGATTAAATCATATCCTTTACTTCATTTCGTTCTTCTTGGAGTTCTTTGTGAGTGAGTTCGAATTTTTCCTTTCCAAAATCATTCAAAGGAACATCTTTCACGATTTCAAAGTCTTTTCCATTGGAACGAATCGGATATCCGAAGATCAAACCTTTATCAACACCATATTCTCCGTTAGAACATACGGCAACACTGAACCAATCTCCTGCAGGAGTGGGAGTAGTTAGGTTTCTAACTGTATCCACTACAGCATTTGCCGCAGAAGCAGCTGAAGAGGCACCCCTTGCTTGGATGATTGCCGCTCCCCTTTTCTGTACAGTGGAAATGAAATCTCCTTTTAACCAATCGTGATCGGAAATTTTATCTGTAGCCGGTTTACCATCTACTTTTGCATTGAAAAAATCAGGATACTGAGTAGCGGAATGATTTCCCCAGATTGTAAGATTAGACACCTGTGATACAGGAACGCCTGCTTTTTGAGCAAGTTGAGATTTAGCTCGGTTTTCATCCAATTTAGTTAGTGCAAACCATCTATTGGCAGGGATTTTCTTGGCATTATTCATTGCAATCAAACAGTTCGTATTGCATGGATTTCCAACTACAAGGATTCTCACATCATCAGCCGCATTTTTTTCAATCGCTTGGCCTTGCTTGGTGAAGATACCACCGTTGATTTTTAATAAATCTCCTCTTTCCATTCCTGCTTTTCTGGGAACAGATCCAACTAATAGTGCCCAATTCACATCTTTAAATGCCTCATCCATATTGCTGGTAACAGACACTTTACTAAGTAGAGGAAATGCACAGTCATCCAATTCCATAATAACTCCTTTGGCAGCAGGTATAGCCTGTTCCAATTCGAGAAGTTGTAATTCTACCGGAGTTTCCGGTCCAAACATGGATCCTGATGCAATTCTAAACAATAAGGAATAGCCGATCTGTCCTGCGGCTCCTGTTACTGCTACTTTTACTGGTTTATTCATAAATATATATTCTCCTAAATTTAATTTAATTCTTTTTGAATGATTTCGTCAAAATGTTCAAATGGCATTGCACCACTTACAAAGATTCCATTGATAAAGAAAGCAGGTGTTCCGGTCACTCCGAACTTTTGACCTTCTTTCATATCTGCTTCCACTTCTGCTCTGAGTTTGTCTTCATCCTTCATGCAATTCTGAAATTCAGTTTTATCCAAACCGGCTTTAGTTGCAAGATAATCAACATTTGATTTGGAAAGATTTCCGGTATTTTGAAAAAGAATATCAAAATACTCCCAGTATTTATTCTGTGGAATTGCACAATTTGCCGCCATATGAGCATACATTGCATTTTCATGAAAATCCAATGGGAAATCTCTAAACACCCATCGAATCTGATCTTTGTATTTATCACGAAGTTTCTTATTTACTTCTTGACTTCGCTTACAAAAAGGACATTCAAAATCTGAAAATTCGATTACTGTGATTTTCGCATTTTTGGGTCCTAGAGATGGATTGCCTGCCTCCGGAACGTCATGACGAACGGTAGGAGGTTCTTGGATATTGAAAGCGACTTCGTATTTTTGAATCAACTCACGTTGTTTATTTTGAGTGAATTGTCTTTCTTGTTGCATCATAAGTTGCTTACGAATCATTTCTTTGCTGTCGGCAAAACTACGTCCACCAAGTTGAGACTTGTATTGGTTGTAGATGGATTGAAGTTCTTGTTCAGAGATTTCTGTAGGAGTAAATCCTTGTCTCAAAACAGCATCCGGGTCATCCAAGCCAGCTTCTTTGGCGGCAATTTCCAATATTTTCTTTTCGGCGAATTCAGAAAATATTTCTTTCTTGGTATTTGTCACTTCGGAGAGGTATCTACTGTGCAGTGAAGGACTGCTTTTCTTGATATCATTCAGTCCATAAGACTTCCCGTCAATCTTAACGGAGTCTGAATTCGTCCAACTTTCTATCAAAGTAGGTATTGCTATGATCAATAAGAGTAAAAATGCAATTCCGATTCCGATTGCTGTCTTACCCTGAATTGATTGGGTCCATTGATTCTTAATTTCTTCCATTACTACCAACATGTCCGATATAAGTGTTTTCGGCAAATGGAAATTTTATTGCAATTTTTCCTTTTTTTGGTTAAGCTTTATATAGAATTACCGATATAATAGATAGAGGGAATTCTATTCCTTGAATCATAAACACGGAGGTTTATGACTATGAATATTTCCAATGTACAACAGTATCTGAACGCAGGTTCTTTTGCGAATCGAAATGTACAAACTGAGGTGATCCCAATATTGGTGGGTAATCCTAAAAATGTAGAAATTGATACTGAAGTGAAGTTAAAAGAAATACCACTTCCCGGCTCCAAAAAAGAAGAGAAGGAGGCTCAGGAAAAAGAATCGAATTGGGAAAACCTTGTGATGAAACCTTCTCCCATTAGTTTGGAAGAAAGAATGAGCCAAGTAATCAGCCCTGAACAAGTAAAAGATTTACTAGCTCTCATTGCCCGGTTTCCTGTTGAAGACAAAGCGGCAGAACACAATCTGGATGTAAAACGTTAAAGTTGATTTTGCATCCAGCAATACTTCTGCAAGATAGTCTTGTTGTATTTATGTGGGTGATCTTCGCCCTCGCCTGTCTCGGTTTAATTGGTGTGATTACCAATCAATTCATACTTCCCTATATTCGAATCAAAGCCTTGGAATTACCGGATCCGATAAACACAGGTGATAGTTTTGACTTCGTCGTGGAAGAAACAGCTAGACAGGCTAGATTTTCCATTGGAAAAAAAATCGGAAATGTAAGAACTCTGGTAGCAGCGGTCTCGGAAGATCATCTGGTTTTCGAATTTAAGAAAAATCGAGATAACGAAGAATATACAATTACTATCTACCGAAACGGAGCTGTGCTATTTAAACCACCTCGAATGGATACCTACTCAAAAATGGAATCCAAAGAAAAAATGGAAGGCTATGAAATCATAGGTCATTCTGCCGATTTCAGAATATCCGATAAATATACAAAAGACAGAATGGTAAACTTTGTCGAAATAAGACTATCAAGTTCATTTTTTTTCAATAAGGTGGGAAAGGAAAGAATGAAATTCACTTTCACAATCTTAAAAATCCAACCGGGACTAGATCGGATAAAAAGAAATCGTGATGGAAGCTTTGCTTGGGGTCAAGAGACCGATGAGGAAAGCGAAGAAGAAGCAAGGGAATCTACCAACGTTTGATTTTAATACCTGTATTATCCGGGATTAATTTATGAAAAGTATAGTCCATATTGTATTTCTGCATGATATCATCCATCTCTCGAAAAAAAGCATCTAATTGTTGATCCACTTTCTTCCTTTCCATAAAAATTAAAATGGTAGGACCCGATCCTGATAGGCAAAATCCCAATTGCCTTCTTTTAATAACCGGCAACAAATCTTCCATAAATGTCAAACACTCCAACCTATAACTCGTGTGCATGCGATCTTGCAGTGCCAAACTTAGATCGGAGAATTTTTTATTTTCCAAAAATTGCATCCAAGTAGCAATTCGAGTCATCTGAAAAATTACATCCTCTCGGCTATATTGATTGGGAAGAACCTTTCTGGATTCATTAGTTGCAATTTCTGCGCAAGGAATGAGAGCAAAAACAGATGTGGAATTAGGAAATTTTTTCTTGATATACTTGATACCGGAGTCTTCTGTGAAATAACTCAGGACGAATCCTCCCAAATAAGCAGGACTTGTATTATCCGGATGTCCTTCAATCATCGCAAGTTCGTAAATAAATCTGGATTCGGAGGGAAGTGGAATATGGGAATAATCTTTTTTATGAATCTCTCTGGCAAGACAAAATCCTGCAACTACCGCAGTGGCACTTGAACCTAAACCACCTTTTAGTGGCAAGGACAAATCCATCTTACATTGATATTGTGGAGCATTCTCTCCATTCAGGAAAAGGGAAAAGTATTTTTTATAAGAAGATAAAACCAAGTCATCATCCTGAGAGAAAGGAATTTCATCCAATCCCTTGATGGAAACCTCGTAACCAAGTGCAGGATCAAATCTAAAATCAAAATGATTGTATAGTTTCCAAGCCATTCCCAAAATATCGAAGCCCGGTCCCAAATTTGCCGAAGTTGCGGGAACAGAAATAGAAATAGGTTTGGGGAATTTCATCCTGCTACCAGATTTTTTTAAAACCGATTCCTTTCAATCGAAGTTTGTTCTTTTATAGAGATTTAATGCACCCAAAACAACAGCCGGAATTCCCTGCCCCGGATAAACCGTATCCCCCAGAAAATAAAAAGACTTCTGTGAAGATTCTGAAGAAGGGAATGCAAATGGATTCCTGAAATAATAACCGGGTATTCCCCCTACTCTTCCCTTGTATCTTCCTGTCCAGGTCTCCCAAGTTGCAGGGCTTGCCGAGTTGATGATCATAATATCCTGCCTGGAAAAGCCTTCCCATACCAGTTCCAAATGATCTAAAATACATTCTTGGATTTCTAGTTTTTTGGCTTTTATATCTTCATCTTTTCGATTCCAGTTTTCAGGATTTTCCAAGTGAGTAGAGACTGCCAAAATAATATTACCGTCTTGGGATCTGATTTCATCCCGAGGATGAGAGATAGAAACAAATATAGAATCTCCTCCGCCATGAGGGAGAGATTTGGGAAGGTGAAATTGATGGTGAATGGATTCCTTTAACATAGAATCTTCTTCTAGAAAAAGAAAATTTTTCATAACAATGCCAAGATTGTATGCACCCCAAATCCCTCGATCAAACTTTTTACTCCTACTTTGAACTTCCCTTTTCAAGCCGGCAAGGCTGGCAGAATCTCCCAATAACTTCTCATGATTCCAAACAGGAATTCCCGAAAATACGTTTCGTCCTATATATTTATGATTTTTGCGCGTTGTTATTTCGAAGGATTTTTCTTCAGAATTGTAATCGATAGAATTTACCTCTTCTCGAAAGTGTATTTCCCCTGCCCACTCTTGAATCTTCCGAACCAGAAATTCAGAGAGTTTTCCTATGCCCCCTTTCACATAAAAATTTTGTAGATGAGCATAACTGATTCCTGCCGCTCCCATAGA
>JAFIGA010000194.1 GCA_020831715.1 Leptospira sp.
TATCATCGATCACGGCATAAATACATGTTGTATACCCCTGGTGCTGAAGTAATTCCAGAAGGTCTCTATTCACATTTTTAAAAATATTACTGGGTTGCGGACTTCTATATACATTGAAGAGCATCTTCGATAATGCCGTAATAAATGCGGCAGGAACTCCATGTCCGGATACATCACAAACTGCAATGCCTAGCTTCGAATCATTGTAAGGAAAATAATCATAGTAGTCACCACTCACCTCTTGCATGGGACTAAAATAAGTCCAAAATTGGATTCCATTCCAATCCGGAATGGTTCTTGGAATGATGCCTTTTTGAATATTCTTAGCCAATTTTAAATCTTTGGCTATAGACTTTTGTTTCACTTCTAATTCTGTTTTAAAACTTTTCAGAATCTCGACAGCGGCTTCCAAATCTCGATTCTCCAATGCCAATTCTCTGGACTTATTAATAACGCTGGATAAATTCAATACAGAATATTCTTCTTCTGAATTGGCTGACTCCCGGGTAATTACGAAAGTTTTGTCTGCTTTGGAAATAGAATTGGGGCTTAGCTGAGTTCGTCCTACTTTAGTGGCAGATTTCGTCCATTGAATGAAAAAAATATTTTTATCTGAACCAAATTTAATACTATCTCCCAAATCTTTGTGATGAATGTGAATTCCCAGCAACTTGGTTTCTTTCAACTTTGCCGAATAATCAACCAATTCGTATAACAAAGAAAGACCATCCAACATCCCTTTAAAAAATACGATATCATACCATTTTTCTTTGGCTAAATGGGAATAAGTAAAATGAAATTCCGCGGAATTTTTCTCTAAATTGATTATGTCCAAACGGATAGATCTTGTTAATTTCGATAAAAGAACCGGAATTCTTGGGATGAATTCCAATATAGTAATTGCAGAGTTATCGGTTGGAAGAAGATCAAATGCCTGGGAGAGAAAGGATTCTTTTCCAATCTGATACAATGCCGGTGAAATATCTTCAACCGATGCAAGATAGGAAATAATTTTTTCTTCCAAAGATTGGGAAATCCAAAGGCTGGAATCATTTAATAATTTTAAAACATATTCCCCTGATAAAATCTCCAGAAAAGGATTTTCCTCGACCAAACCTCTCTCTTTCTTGAAATAGTGCATGAGTCCTGAGACTCTTCTGGCTGAAATTTCCGGAGTGAATATTTCTAATTCTTCTTTGTTTTTCTCAATTGACATAGAGCTTTAAATAGGAATCCTTAGAATATGTATCGGAAAATTACTGTGCATTGTGGAATTCAAATCTTCTATTTTTCAACTTCTACCATATTTGTATTAATTCAACAACATTTTCAATATTTCCAACAAATTTAAAGAATGAAAAAACTAAACTACAGCTTCATTCCATTGTTTCTATCTTTTTTAGTTGGATCCGGATTGATCATTATATTCTATTCGATTGTTTCAATTTTTTGTAACGATTGCATAAACGCGCCATTTATTGGATGGGATCCTGGATCAAGATTTCAAGTTTCTTTAAGTATGGCAGATTCGTGGAGAACAGGTAACCTGATATCCCCTTTCTGGAAGCTCATTGACTCGCCCACTTGGCCTTCTCTTAGAAGTTTCGTTGAATCTTTCGGAATTTTAATATTTGGACCAAGCCCACTAATTTCGATTTATCTAAATTTGTTATTTCTCGTCTGTATATTTGCTTCATTCTATATCATTCTTTACCGGATTTCCAAAAACTACATTTCGTCCCTTTTGATTGGATCCATTCTTTGTCTGGGGATTCTTGAAATACAACCACTACTACTTTATAGTTTTTCGGGGATGCTTGAAATTTTGGGAGGTCTCATATTCATTTGGGTAGTTTATAGCATTATTTTATTTCCAAAACAGAGAATTCTTCTACCCGGTTTTGCATTTTTATTACTTCAGGCAAAATATCCCTATGCTATTTTATTCTTGTTTACGTTCTTATTCTACTTACCGATTCTATATGGAAAAGAATTATTCAAATTTTTTTGTGCTGTTCTGAAAAAATCAAAAGAACATAGTCATAGAAATCCGATTTTGCTCTTTGCTATTATCCCTATAACGATTTTTCTTCTTTATAAAATTAAGTTTATTGAATTAAATGGAAAAGCTCCTTCTTTGTTGCTTTATTCTATTTTTATTCTTATCACAATTGACAGTGTTCGATTTCTCTGGAATTACAGAAAGCTCCTAAGATATCTATCATTTGATTTATATTTTATATTTTCTTTTGTTTTCATGCCATCCCTAATCTGGCTGGTAATCCACCCTGATAGATTCACTGCAACCTCCAAAACCATACAGCATGTGCAAGGAGAACAAAGCGTATTTACCTATACAAAGACTCTAAATCAAGATATACCTTTTTTATGGATGATTTCAATCTTGATGATTTCTTTTGTATTCATAATCTATATATTGCAACGAAGAAACATCATTTCCCAAATCAAACTAGAAGAAATATCTTTCTTTAAAACTGCTTCAGAATGGATACCTTTTATTCTATTTCCCATGATTACAATTTTAGGCATCTCACTTATTTCTCCTAACCAACAAGAAAGACATATCTATCACTTGTATCCAGCAATCCTATTGGGGATCGGACTATTTTTCATTCGAATAATACATATTTTCGATATAACAGATTCAAAAAGGATGAAATTTTTCTCAAACTTCGCCTTAGCGTTATTTTATTTTTTTATTTTATTTAATTCTTATAATAAAAAATGGAATGTTTGTTACGCAGGAGACAAGGAAGACATAAGAGAGCACCCTTTAAAAACTTCCCGGCTTGCAAAAGAGCATTCAATTCGTTCTACTATACTAATAAATGATATTGACACGAATCATGTGAATCGAGCGGATTCGGAATTAGCAGTAGCAATTGAATTTTACAAGAAAAAAATTCCCTTATATATTAATCCTAATCCAAAAAATATACAAAATCAAGATTATGATGTGTTTAGAATTTCTTTTCAATGCGACAAGAATAAATTTAACAGTGATATCTCCAAGTATCTAGATATAAACTTGGATGATCATGACTCTTCGGGCGACGCAAAAATAACCAGCTTACCTTACGATTCGATGGGTTGCATGGAAATTTATTCTAATAAATGAATCCGAATCCTACTTCAATCCTATCCGGATCATCCAATATATTTGGATTTTTATATGCATTGTTTCGTCTTTGATAATTCAATTTAAAAACCATTTCTTTCGTTGGCTTATAGTTGAATCCAAAAGTCCATATACTTAAATCTTTCTGAGATCTATCTACATTAATTAGATCTTGGTGAATTTTATCATGAGTATCCAATCGTTCATACCTACCAAAAACAATGACACCATAAGAAGATTTTAAAAATGGCATTGGTTCTTTCAAAAATGGAAGAACATCCAAACCAATATCCAAATACCCTCCATAGACTCTTTCACCCATAATGTTGCCGGAGATTTCAAAAATCTTCTCTGTATCAGTCATTCTACCACTAACAAGAACAGCTGTAAATTGAAGAAGCTCATATTTATAAAACATGTTTAATACACCAATGGAAACTTCTCCTTCGATTTTCTTTCCATCAGCTGTTCTTTCCCCTTGACCTGATCTTCCAATGTAGGCACCAATACCCAAGGTAAAATCATCTAGTCCATTCCATTCTAATTTTCCCATGTAAGCAAGGTCTTGCATACCATTGTATTCAAAGTCACGACCTGATCGTATCCAAGATCCCTCGGTATAATTGGATGCATTCAAACCTTGCATAACGGCTATGTTATAATCAAAACCGGCAACAATAGATCCAAAAATCATTCCACCGAATTCCAACCATTGTGTCGGTATCAAAATCCTTTCTACATCCGGTCTGTTTACTGAGTGAAACATTACAGGTTCTTCATTAATGTTAATATAACCTAGAGGAATTGGGAAATTTCCCACTCGAAGATTGAAGGATGGGTGAATCAGAAAATCCACCAAAGCTTCCACATTAAGCTCAACATCGTCTTCTCTATTCCCATCTGTCAAATACTCAACTTGAACTTCACTGTTAAAAATTATGTTATCTGTAATTTTATAGCCAAAATATGTTCCTGACCTATAGAGATTGGTATAGTACAATTCCAAATCTCCACCTTCTCGACTTTTTTCACCTCGATAAGAGACACTATTGGCTTCTAGAAAACCGCTGATAGTAAACCTCTGATCCGAAAAGTAGATTTTGGAAACAGCTGTCCCAAGCCCGGATTTTTTTTGGTAAGTAAGATCAGGAATAAGACTTCGCATTGCCTCTTCCTTATCCTCGTCAATGTCATCTGCTTTTCTATTGGAACTGGATTCAGACCCTTCGGATTCCACTGCAGTATCTTTCACAACCTCGGGTTGGTTTTGTTTTTTATCCGAAGATATATTTGATTCCAATTCCTCTTTCGATGATTCTGATTCAGGATTTAGCTCTTCATCCTGAGAATGAACTTCAAAAACCATAAAAAACAGAAAAAGGAAAATTAAGATTACAGACGAAAATTTTTCTTTAAACCTAACCATAATCATCTATGAGTTACCCTGTAGCCTACATTTCAAATTACACTTTTGCCATGTTTGATGGAATATTGAAGTAGATTCTGATCTAGGTTTTCTATATTCTTCAATTGAACGAAACCGCAATTGAGCAGGGCATTGAATAGCGAGATGAAAATTTCTATTACAACTGACTAAACAAGAGTATGCAGTCCTAACATTTTCATCACTTCGTTTACTTTCAGGCAGAAGGGATAATCGAAAACTTTCTATTCTTTCTTGGTTGCATTCCGAGAGAATGGAGACATCTTTGGATTTTTCGTCTCCATCTTGGACACATTCCCATTCAGCAAAGGACCAATCCAGACAACTATCTCTTAATGGTGATTCATTGGATTTGTTTAGAAGAAAAAGCAGAATATCTTCCTCTTCTTGATTTCGTTCTTTAACACAATGAAAAGAAAAAATCGAAATAGTTAGAACGAAAATAGCAATTGATAGACTTTTAATATTCATTGGAAAGAGTTCACTCCATTCCAACAAAAAATTTCCTGCTTAAATCGTATATTATTTTTTCTTCATAAGAACCAATTGATTTCCAATTTCCATGGATTGATCCAAAAAATAATGATCCGTAAGCTTTCTTATAAGATAAAGTCCCAAACCCTCTTCCCTATAATCGGAAATGTCATAGGATTTCATATTGGCAAGCTTGGATTTAATACCATAATCACGGATACGAATTTCCAGCTTTTCTTTAAGAAAATACAAGTCTAAGAAAATAGGCCTATCATATTGATTAAGATAAGCATGTTTAATAATATTTTGAATTGCTTCCCCTACAATGAGTCTTATATCTGCGGAATCATAAAGAGAAAAACCGTTATCACGAGCCGCATTAAAAACAAAACTTCTTGTTAGTGATAGATAGCGAGGATGAGATGGTATCTGCAACCGCAGAATATTCTCATAGTCTCGCTTCTTCGTGTTTTTATATTCTTTCATCCTCTAGGGTGATAGTTTTTGTGAATATCCTTCAAGGTTTTATTCGCCATATGAGTATATATCTGGGTTGTTGAGATATCAATGTGACCCAGAAGTTCTTGAACTGCTTTTAGATCAGCATGATTTTCAATCAAGTGAGTGGCGAAAGAATGTCTAAGAGTGTGTGGTGTAACTTTCTTCTTGATACCTGTTCTCTCGATATAGTGATTCAACAGTCTCCAAACAGACTTTCGATTTATAAATGATCCCTTCTTGGAAACAAATAAATATTCACAATCTCTTTTTTTCAGAATTTGAATTCTGGATTCTTTGAGATATTTTTTCATTATCTCCAAGGACTTCTCGCCAAAAGGAACAAGTCTCTGTCTTCCGCCCTTACCTTCCACGACCAAGGACATTCCGTCCATATCCAAATCTGTAATTTTAAGATTACATGCTTCGGAGATTCTAAGACCGGATGAATATAATAATTCGAATATACATTTATCTCTCAATTCGTAGATATTGTCTTCTTTGATACTCAAAAACAATTCATCGATTTCTTCCTGGGTCAGATAATCCGGAATGGTTCTGTTTACTTCCGGAGTCTCAATCTTTTCGGTTGGGTTACTGGATAGTTTATTCTCATCTTTTAAAAATTTGTAGAATTGCCGAATTGCAACCACTTCTCTTGCCAAGGTTTTGGAAGAAATTTTTCTCTTCTTCTCTTCGGCAAGAAAACGAATGATATCATTTGCTTTAACTTCAAGAAAATCAATATGTTCTTTTCCCAGAAATACGGCAAACTTATTCAAATCATATCCATAAGAATGAATAGAGTTATCGGACAAACCTTTCTCGACAGATAGGTATTCTTGAAAATTCTGGAGTAATCGACTATGTGCGTTTGACAATTTGGATTCCATTTTTACTCTCTTAGGTTACTTAAAGAGTCGGACAAATGAGACAAAATGCGTGAAACTTTTTTTTGGATAGATAAAAAATGCCACAACAAAAACACTACTATCAAATGTTACGGAATTTATTTTTTTTCTTCGGAATCATCATTCTCATGCCGATAAATTGCCAATCGGAATCCAGCTTATTGGAAGAAGCAATGCTTGCTGAAAACTCGGGGAACTACACTAAAGCTTTGTTTAGTTATGATTTAGCTCTGAAATCGAATTTCAAAAATCGCCTTGCACACAAAAGAAAGGGATTGTTGCTTTCCCGTAATCCTGAAAGTTGGGGAGTGGGAATTTGGCATTTGGAAAAAGCTCTAGAACTAGATAGTTTAGATCAAGAGCTCAGAAAAGAATTATTCTACCTATATCTGGCAACAGAGAATTTTGATTCAGCGGAGAACTTTTTGTTTTACTGGAAAACAACCAATCAAGAAGATATCTATCAAGACATGGAAGCCTTATTCCATTGTGAGACTAAAACAATTCGCAAAAAGTCCTTTCAGAAAACAGTGGACGAATCCCCTATTATACCGGAGTTTTGGAAGAAACGATGCGAAAGCAGATAGTCTAAAGAGTAGTAATTTTAAGAATTTCAAGGAAGTAAAATGGCGGATAAAATTGTAATCATAGGATCAGGCCCTGCAGGCCACACAGCTGCAATATATGCGGCAAGGGCGAATCTGAACCCTGTAATGTTTGAAGGATTCATGGCGGGTGGTATAGCCGCAGGAGGACAGCTCACAACTACAACCGAAGTCGAGAATTTTCCCGGATTTCCGGATGGAGTAGATGGAACGGAACTCACTAATTTATTTCGTAAACAATCAGAAAAATACGGTACTATTATTCATACTGAAACTGTTACCAAAGTGGATTTTTCTACAAGACCTTTTAAAATCTATCGTGATGATGAAGTAACAGAGGCTGAAGCTGTGATCATTGCTACCGGTGCAACAGCAAAAAGAATGAATGTTAAGGGAGAGCACGACTATTGGCAGAGAGGAATTTCCGCTTGTGCAGTTTGCGACGGTGCTCTACCAATCTTCAGAAATAAAGAATTGGCAGTTATTGGTGGTGGAGATAGTGCAATAGAAGAAGCCAATCACCTAACAAAATTTGGTTCTAAAGTTTATTTGATACATAGAAGAGATCAGTTAAGAGCTTCGCAGATCATGCAGAAAAGAGCAATGGAAAATCCTAAGATTGAGATTCTTTGGAACACGGTTGTGGAAGAGGCAAAGGGTGGAGCCGGCGGATTACAATCTATCATGATTAAAGACGTAGTAAAAAATGAAACCAAAGAACTTCCCGTTGGTGGACTTTTCTATGCCATAGGCCATAAACCAAACACGGATATTTTTAAAGACTTTTTAGATCTAGACGAAACAGGCTACATCATAACCAAACCCGGAACAACTTATACCAATATTCCCGGAGTATTTGCTGCAGGAGATGTTCAAGACAAGAATTATAGACAGGCAATTACCGCCGCAGGAACGGGTTGCATGGCAGCACTTGAAGCAGAGAGATGGCTAGAAGCCCAGGAATAATCCAAAATATTCCAGCCGAAGAAAAGAAGAGATTAGAGTTTATCACAAAAACTCTGAAAGATTCCGGAGAAGAATGCTTCCTAGTCGGAGGAAGTGTTCGGGATCTTTACATGGGTAAGATTCCAAAAGAATATGACCTAACAACTTCAGCCGATCCTTTAAAAGTCAAGAAATTATTCAAGAGAGTTATTGAAACAGGAATCCAACACGGAACAGTTACCGTTATGTTGGATCGAGTTGGATATGAAGTAACTACTTATCGATCAGAACAAGGATACAGTGATGGGAGAAGACCCGATCAGGTTGTTTTTGGTGTAAGTCTTTCGGAGGATTTGAAAAGGCGAGACTTTACAATGAACGCTCTGGCGCTGGATATTTTGGAGATGGAGATCATAGACGAACATGGTGGAACTTCAGACATTGAAAACAAAATCATTCGAACCATAGGCGATCCAATTGAGAGATTCTCCGAAGATGGGCTTAGACCGATTCGAGGGATAAGATTTGCCAGTAGTTTAGGCTTCCAAATTGACAAGGAAACAGAGGCGGCTTTCTCACCCACCCGTCACATAACAGAGAAAATAGCAGTGGAACGATTCCAGGTGGAATTGAATAAAATTCTAAAATCAAAAGATCCATCCATTGGCATCAATTACTTGATTCGCTATAATTATTTTCCAATATTTCTATCCACTAAAGTGAAATCAAAACCTAGATTGGAACTGCTCCCACTCTTCCAAGAATTCATAGAAAATAATTTCTGGAATTATGAGAACCTTGCTTGGTTTTTCTTCCTTCTCATTTGGATGGAAGATTTTTCCTTAACAGAAAAAAACAATCCTCTAAGGAATTTAAAACTATCTCTTCAGACAGAAAAAGAATCAATCTTTTTCTTAGATCAATGGAATCGTTGGGAAGAATTGTTTGTATCCAATGAAACACCGAATGCATATAATTTAAGGAGGAATTTTCTTTCTCCCATGAGAGATTTTGCCAATAAAAATCCTACTATGGAGGATAAAGAGCTGCTCTTCCTAATGCAACAATTGCTTGCGTATTTGACCCAACTCTACCCGAATTCCATTCTATCAAAGAGTGGAATTCTTAATTCCCTTCAAGAATATTATACAGATGGAATTCCCCTAGTTCTATCCGAGCTTACGATCAATGGAAATTGGCTGAAGGAAAACTTTCCTACCATTCAAGGAAAAGAAATCGGTCAGTTTCTAAACCAGACCTTGGACTTGATATGGCAGGATACCCTGAAAAACAATCCCCAGGACATCCTTACCTATCTACAAAAAGAGAGGTTATAGAACTAAAAAAGTTCTATAAAAATAGAGAAATATGCTCTATATATAGAATCTATCTTAGAACCTCTTTTGGTAACAAAAAAGGGTTTAGACAAAAGACTTTCTAAACTTACCTCTTATTTCTTCTACTTGATTTTCTCGAACTGGCACCACCGGCACTTACAGATGTAGTAACTTTTGGTTTGTTGGATGAAAAGTCATTCGGATTGGTTCCGGGTATCACCCCACCACCTTGAGATCCTCCGCCAAAGGTGCTCACACCTTGGTGATGCTCTTCCCCGATTTTTTTGTATTCCTTTGGTGTATCACTAATCTGAGCAGATTCAGTAACCTCTACACGGAATAGGAATGCAATAATTTCTTGCTTGATATTTTCAACCAATACATCAAACATTCTAAAACCTTGTAACTTGTATTCTACTAGAGGATTATTTTGGGCATAACCTGCAGTCCATACACCGTCTCTGAGATGATCCATAGCATAGAGATGCTCTTTCCATCTATGGTCCAAAATTTCCAAAAAGATATTTCTTTCCAAAGATTTCCAAAGATCCAACCCAATAGATTCTGATTTAGCCTTATAGGCTTTGGTGATAGCTTCTAAAAGATCATCGAATAATTTAACCATAGGTTTAGGAACTTTTTCGTATTCGAGATAGTCCAGTGGATATTGAACTCCCAAGGAAGTAACCCATTCATTTAAGGGTTCCAAATTCCAAGCACTTGGGTTATTTCCTTCACAATGAGATACTATTTGAGTTTCAATTACCTCATCCAAAAATTCGATCAATTTGTCGGATACATCCGGCTTTTCCAATATATCATTTCTTAGCTTGTAGATATACTTTCTCTGCTGATTCATTACATCGTCGTATTCTAATAAATGTTTTCTTATATCGAAGTTGTGCCCTTCCACTCGCTTCTGTGCTTTAGCAATAGCAGAAGAAACCCAAGGGTGCTCGATTTCTTGACCTTCCGGCATCTTCAAAGAATTCATAATTTTCGAAATTCTATCAGAACCGAATATCCTCATTAGATCATCTTGCAAGCAAAGATAGA
>JAFIGA010000212.1 GCA_020831715.1 Leptospira sp.
TTATGATTGGGTAGAAAAAACCAAAAACCAAGACACCCCTGTAAGGTTTTTTTATAGAATGTATCGTGGACATACTCGAGAAATATTGAATGATCTTAATCTTGCTATGGAATACAAAGATATTGATGAATATATTAAAAAAATGCAGATTTCGGATCTTTTCTTAGAGAATTTTCTTTTTAAAGAATCTTTGTATTTTGCAGATTTAGCCGAAAAAATTACAGTATCGCCCAGAGAAAAATCAATAGTTGAAGCTAGAAGACTTGAAATACAATTTCATAAAGCCTACCTTTTGGGTGAAACAGATTTTACCTACAACAAAATCAATGCAGGAACCACCTATGCCCTTGGTTACAATAGAGATTGGGACGCTTATCTTGCAAGAGTGTATTCTCCCACATTTAGGAGATTAGGTGAATCTGATAATATATTTGAAGACAATAGGAAGAGAATGTACCAGAAATGGAGAGATTGGGAGTATGGAGAAGAATTTGAATCTTCAGCATTGATTCCCGATGAGTTGTATGGAGGGGGCTCTGTTCTATCCAAATTCACTCACCTGAATCGTAGCCTTTATTTTTATCTTATTCTAGAATCATCAAAACACCAAATAAATAATGAATCCGATTCATTGATCGATTTACTGATTGAACAAGAACAAAAGGAAGGTTTTTATAGCCGTGCCTTTTCTTACGCTCTCCATTATGCGGATCAACTCATGCGTAATGGACATATGGATAGATCTATAAAATATATACAATACTTTGAAACTCGATACAAGGCTCAACAAGAATCCCATCCTCTCTTGGAGAGTAAATACAGTTATTTGGTAATGAAACTATCTCGATTTAATGATAGGATAGTGTTTTTTGAAGATAGTGTAAATCTTCTGCGAGAAGATGATAAAGAAGTGTATGAGCTTTTCCTTAAAATGGAAAAGGAAGGAATTGAAAGTTTTGCGTCTGTAATGAATGAATGGCTACATTCTCGCAAGAAAAACAATCTGCCTTATACACCTAGATCCAGAAGAAAGGCAGAAGATCTGATTCAATATATGAAAAGGCTTTCCCTGAGTTATGATAGTACGGAAGGTTTCTTGGATGCCATTCATTTTGAACAAATGCTAAAAGCCTATAGCGAAAGAACCATCGGGAGAAAACCAATTCATAGAGACATACCGGTATTTCAATCTATTCATAAAAGATTGACTCAGGTAATTCCCAAAGATCAAGAGTTGTCTGTTGTGAATGATTTTCTACAGAAAACATACCTGATCCAAGTAGCTGATGGAAAAACCAAAGGTAGAGAACTGTTTCCAGAAACCGGTAATATAAAACTAAATTTGCGAAGATTTCATCAATCGGCATATGAGGGTGGTTCCGAATCCAGAATTAGAGAAATTCTGGAAGATAGATACAGAAATTCATTAAGGCTTAGCAAAGATAAATTACATTATTTATATTTAACAGACTATCATATAGGTATTCCATTTTTACAAAAAAGTGATGGTAAGATATTTCAAATACAGAACCTAACATCCATAGTAACCAATTCACCGGTTCGATTGAGCTCTTTGGACTGGAAAGATAGCAATATCCTTGCTAAGAAGGAAACCTCTTTCAATCCCACTTGGTATAAAAATTTGAAATCCATTGAAAACTGGGAATTGAATTCCATTAGTTCAAAATCAGGGAATAGAGTTACTATTTCCCAAGAAGAGTTGCGAGTGAATGAAAATGGAACTTTGGTTTTTGGCGGAATTCCAGTATCTAGAGTTAAAGAGAAATCTACAAGATCGTCAGCTTGGGTGATATCATCCAATCAACTGGGCTATCCTTATCTTCTTTCTAACAACCTGAATCATTCTCTCTTCCACTTGGATAAAATCCACAATGGAGTGGGAGTTATCTCCATTGATGATCAATCCGATTTCAATAATACATTTTTTATGAAATCAATGTTAAAGAATAAAAAGAACAACACTGAGCTAAGGTATAGATTTATAGATGCAAGAGAGAATACCAAGACTAGATACCTATTCGACAGATACTGGACAGGTTACAGAGTTTATACAACTAGCATCATTCTTCCATAGCAATTTTTCTTTCTTCTTCAGTTAGATTTTGATACTCAAGAACCGATTTATGGAATATAGAAAAGTCCTCATTTGATTCGTTAAATTTATCTAGAAAAAATTTATTTCCTGATTTGTATCTTAGAACTCCGATAAAGTCTTCGTTGTTCCAATCTTTATTCAGAAATTTTTCTATAGACTTTTCCGGAACAAGCTTTAAAGAAATTACTTTTTCTTTAAACATATCTATTGTTTCTTTTTTAGCGATTAATTTCTCCTGATCCGAACGCTCCGAAGAATAGATTGATTTTAAGTTTTCTGCCGTTTCTTTGATCAATTCCAAACTCTTCTTTTGAAGATTTTTATTTTTGTTGTATTCCAAATAGTCCGGATCGTCTTTATTTTCGTAAAATTTCTCAACACCCTTCCACTCGACGAAGTTCGCATAGGATTCATTGAATTTACTATCTCCGGGTATATAAACAGTAGAGTGCGCCATCTCATGGAAAACCAAACCTGCTAATTTTGGTCTAGACCATTCCAGTTGCGGAGAAAAAATCGGATCGGATATCCAACCCAAAGTTGAATATCCTCCGGTGATTCGAATTCTAGTATCGAGACCTTTTGCTTTCAAAATGTCCTCTTCGCTTTTAGCTTTCTCGTAGGAAAAAAATCCTTTGTAGGGGACTTCTCCCGCGATGGGAAACCACCAAGTATAAGATTTGAACTCCAATGGGAAGCTTGCCGAAACATTCCAACCCACCTCATCTCGTTCTAAGTTCACAAAGTAAATAAATCCTGAATCTTCGGCGAGAGCGAGTTCTTTTATTCCATAGGATTTTGCTTCTTTTACAAAAGAGAGCATTTCAATCGTTTTAGAATCATATTTATTTTCCTGAATTACAACATCAATCTTTTCCCGAATCATAAATTGATTCACCTGCTCCATTCCCAAGTGGGAAAGATAAAGTGCACAATTATTGAAGAAAAATAAAATGAATAGAAAAAACTTCATATGGATAGATTAAAAATTTACATGAATAAAGCATTTACTATATTGGAATAAGTTATGTTCTCGAATCGCAAAATTCCAAAAATTGTGTATATCAATGTGGTTTTGCTTTTTGTGATTCTGTTTGCAATATTTTTTCCCGAAATCAGGGAATCATTGAGCCATTTGACAACCTCGAGTCGTCCCATTCCTCCAAGAAAGCAGATGCAAGCTGTACAATTGCAGAATTCTTTTCGTAATGTTTACCAAATTGCCGGAAAATCAGTAGTATCAATCCGCACAAAAAAAACAGAAACCATCCAAAATCCTTATCATTACTTTGATTCATTGGAAGAACGAGTCGCTGCTGTCGGGAGTGGAATCATCATTGATCCAAGAGGTTTTCTTGTAACAAATTATCATGTTATTCGTTCTGCTGAAGTAATCGAAGTTATACTGCATAATGGAAGGGTTGCACCGGCTAGGTTTGTGGGAAGCCATGAGAGAGCGGACATTGCTCTTTTAAAAATTTCCGAATCAGATGATTATGGTTATGCAGCTTTGGGAAATTCGGATGAAGTGCAGGTGGGAGACTGGGCAATTGCGGTCGGTTCCCCTTATGGCTTGGAAAAAACTTTCACAGTTGGTGTGGTATCTGCAAGATCAAGAGAAGATTTGGATGAAACAGGTCAGACTCATATACAGATTGACACGGCAATCAACCCGGGATCTAGCGGTGGCCCATTGCTAAATATCTATGGTGAAGTTATTGGAATCAATCGCTTGATCAGAAGTACGTCCGGTGCGAGTGCCGGAATTGGTTTTGCGATTCCTATTAACTATGCGAAGAAAGTATTGAAAACCATAGAAATGAATGTTGGTAAAAATATTCGTCCAGCCACCTTAGGTGTTGTGGCAACTGTTCCCATTACGCAACATAGGGAAGCTCTGGGTATTCCTCTACAAGATTTAGGTGTGCTGGTTTATGATATCGAACCGGATTCATCAGCTCATTTTGGAGGAATGGAGAAATTCGATTTTATAAGATCAGTCAATGGCAATCTAATAAGAAATACCAATGATCTTCGAGAACAGGTAAGCCTAGCCGGATTGGGTGGAGTTTTACGAATAAATATAATTAGAAAATCAAAGATTAAAGATATTGAAATTACTTTAATAGAGAAGAAATATTACGAATGAGAAGAAATATAGTACATTCCGGAGCTGATGCTCTCATATATGAAATCCGCCAAATTGTAGCAATTGGAAAAAAGATAGAAGCACTAGGTGTTACTATGACTTGGGAGAATATCGGTGACCCGATTCAGAAAGGAGAAAAAATAGCTCCTTGGATAAAAGAAATCGTTAAGGATTTGGTGGAAGAAGATACTTCTTGGGGATATACAGCAACCCAAGGTGATTCTCATACAAGGAAATTTTTAGCCGAGAAAGTAAACCAAAGGGGCGGTGCAAGTATTACTGACGAAGACATTTTCTTTTTCAACGGATTAGGAGATGCTGTAGCTAAGATTTTCGGCTTTATGAGAAGAGAAGCTAGAATTCTTGGCCCCAGTCCTGCTTATTCCACGCTCTCCTCTGCCGAGGCCGCGCATAGTGGATATGAGCATCTAACCTATGATCTGTTACCGGAGAAAGGATGGATGCCTGATTTGGAAGATATAGAGAATAAGGTTAAATACAATGATTCTATAGCAGGTATACTTCTTATCAATCCGGACAATCCTACCGGTGCCGTTTATCCAAAGAGTATGATGGAAGAGATTGTAGCTATCTGCGAGAAATACGATTGTATGCTGATCTGTGACGAAACCTATGCACATGTGAATTACTCAGACACCGGTTCTATTCATCTGTCTGAAGTTATAGGAGATAAAGTTTGTGGAATGGCACTTCGTTCTATCAGTAAGGAATTCCCATGGCCGGGTGGACGTTGTGGTTGGATTGAAGTATTTAATAAGAAAAGAGATCCAAACTTTGAAAGGTACATTAAATCTTTATTAGATGCTAAAATGCTGGAGGTATGTTCTACTACTCTGCCACAACTATCTATACCAAAAGTCTATTCCCATCCAAATTTCTTGAATCATCTTAAAGAAAGAAATGAAATGTTCAAAGAGAGAGCTCGAATCGCGACTTCTTACTTTGATAATATGAAAGGTGTTCAGGTTGTTGAGCCCAAAGGTGCATTTTATTTAACTGTGTATTTTCCACCGGGTGTTTTGAAAAATAATATGGAGCTTCCTATTCAAAATAAAGCTGTAGATGATTATATTCAATCTATTCTTACAAATGCAAGTGAAGATAGACGTTTGGTTTTATACCTTTTGGCTTCTACAGGTATTTGCGTTGTTCCTTTAACATCTTTTTGCTGCGATAAGCATGGTTTTCGAGTAACATTACTGGAGACCGATACGGAAAAATTTCACTGGGTCTTCAAAACTTTGAGGGATAGTATCGCCAAATATCTGGAGTCCGGTAAGTCTTGACTGACACCAAAATACCAAGACTTGGAATAATGGATTCCGGCTTGGGGGGATTATCACTTCTTGCTGATATGCTCCATTTTAGTATTCCATGGGAGATAGTATATTATGCAGATTTTAATAATCTTCCATATGGAAATAAATCCAAATCTGAAGTAAAAATTCTTGTTGAAAACTCAGTTTCTACATTAATCGAAAAAGGTTGTCAAGCAGTCATACTCGCCTGTAACACTGCCACATCAGTTGCTGTTGATGATCTCAGAAATAATCACGATCTACCTATTTTTGGGATGGAGCCGGCAATAAAACCTGCTCTCAATGCTTATCCGGATGAGAAAATTGCAGTATTGGCAACACAATTGACGTTAAAAGAAGATAGATTCCTTTCCTTGAAGAATAGAGTGGATCCCATGAATCGAGTTATACCTATAGCTTGTCCCGGACTTGCCGATATTATTGAAAGAGAGGAATGGACTCAAGCGGAAAATTATCTCATTGAAATATTCTCTAAGCCTGAAATGGATGAAATTCATTCTATTGTTTTAGGCTGTACGCATTATGTTTTTTTGGAATCGATGATTTCGAGATTGAGAAAAAATATAAAAATATTTCATGGGAATGCGGGAACGATTCGACATATTTTTAAATCCCTATCCTTCTCTGAGAAAAAAAATAATTCAGATTCGAATATCAAACCGAATCATTCTATTATTTATATAAGTAATTCCGGAGAAGATTACTCCAACAAAGCTTTGTCGTTTTTAGAAAAAAGATATAAAATGGTATATTAAATATTAGGAAATTAATGATGGAAGATAAGACAATATCATACAAAGACTCCGGAGTAGATACTGAAAAGGGAGCAGAATTTGTAAATAACATTAAGAAAATGGTTCACTCGACGCATAATAAAAATGTATTGGGTGGTTTGGGTGGATTCGCCGCAGCTTTTGATGTAAGTTTTTTGAAAGACTACAGAGAACCTGTTCTTCTGTCCGGCACAGATGGCGTTGGAACTAAATTGGAATTAGCAAGACTGTTGAACCATCATACCACAGTTGGTATAGATCTGGTTGCGATGTGTGTGAACGATCTTTTAGTGATGGGTGGCAAGCCGCTATTTTTCCAGGACTACATCTCATGCGGAAAATTAAATCTAGAAAAGATGGAAGCTATTGTTTCCGGGATTGTGGAGGGCTGTAAGCAGTCAGACGCTTCCTTGGTGGGTGGTGAGACTGCCGAGCATCCCGGTATAATGCACGACGACGAATATGACTTGGCAGGATTTGTAGTTGGAGTTGTTGAAAAAGAGCAGATGATTGACGGAAGAATGGTGAAGCAAGGGGATCGATTGATTGGATTGGAATCAAGCGGTCCACATAGCAATGGTTTTTCATTGATTCGGAAATTGTTTTTGGATGGAAAAAGGGAACTCCCTAGTTCGCCTGAGATGATTCAAGTATTGCGAGAATATGCTATGAAGCCGACCATTATATATGTTCCTTATATTTTGGAATTATTGGGTAAAGTTCCCGTTCATGGTATGGTTCACATAACGGGAGGAGGATTTCAAGAAAACATTCCCAGAATATTGCGAAATAATTTATCGGCAGTAATAGAGTCCCAAAATTTCCCCATCCTTCCTTTTTTTGATTTTATGTTGAAGGAGTTTTCTGTAAAGAAAGAAGATCTCTATTCTACTTTCAATATGGGTATTGGATATGTAGTTGTCGTTGATCCAAGTTATGTGGATCAGACAATCCAAGAATTGAAGAAAACTGGAATCAATTCTTATGAAATCGGTGAGATTAAAAGTGGAACGGGAGTCCATATTCACTGATGTATCATTACTTGATAAGATTGCATATTTCGCTTTTTGTAAATTTAATATGTATCATATTTCTATCTAATGCTGTATTTGCTGAGTCCAAAGATTTAAACCCTTGGAGATTATCTATTCAAGAAAGAATTCTTACAAGAAAAAACATTAGCCATATCGTTATTGATCCCAGACAAGAAGAATTTAGATTGGTTATCTTGACAAGTGATAGGTATCCTTATAATTATAAGCAACAAAGTTTTCCTTTCTTCTTCCGTTTGCGAAATGAAAAAGAAGCGACTCATTTAATGAAAAAAATATCTGATTATTTGGAAACCGGTGAGGCTATGACAATTCATTTGAATGGATCAGAAATTAAGGGGGTAATCTTTCATGAGCCTTATGAAGAAATTCCCTGAATTAAAAAAACAAGCAGTCTTTCTGTTTAAACATATATTTCTTGGTCATGCTGAACCTATTTTTTCCGAAGAATATAAAGCAAAGTATGAACTTAAGATAGACAAAAGATTTGCCTATATAGTTTTTATTACCCAATTTTCTTTTTTTCTCATTTTGTTTTATCTCCCACATGAAACTATTCCTGTAGTTTTTGTTAATCATGTAGGTATAACTTTAATTTCATTTCTTTTGGCAATGTTCGCATATTATGAAATACTGGTTTCTATTGCCTTGAATGTATTGCTTACAATGATTCATATCATTATTTTTCTTACAATAGGTCAATTGCAATATTTGATGAATGGTGGTTTATCTGTAGAATATTTGAATGGATTTTACATTTCTCTTAGCATCTTAATAATGGTTCATGCATTCCGTTTTCACCAAAGCAGTTGTATTATCCCGGGATTTAGCTTTATCGTACTTCATTTAATCAGTTTGTATTTCCTCTCTCGTTATTCAGATGATTTTCTTTCCGTCCAAGCTTTCCTTCCTGAGGGAAGCTATATCTTGTCTATGATGGTAGGTACAGGAATAATTATCTATAGAAGAAGTGATCTTCAAAAAATTGAAGAGATGAATAAAGAAAAATTGGTATTTGCTCAAGAGTTACAATTGGCGAAAAAAGTGCAAGATACACTTTTTCCTGTGGATGCTGAGATTAATGGTTTAAGATTTGAAGTGTTTCGTCAGAGTCATAATTACATTGGTGGAGATTTCTATGATTTCATTCAACTTCGGGAAGGGAATACCGGAATTTTCTTAACTGATATAGCCGGTCATGGAATTTCTTCGGCTATGGTTGCATCTATTATGAAAGTAGTAGTCGCTACTATTCCTTATAGATTGAAACTCGATCCTGTTAAATTACTTTCCCATCTAGATACACATTTGGAGCAGAATCTAAATAGTTACCATGCTTCGGCTATTTACTTGTTCATTGACTTCCAAAACAAAACTCTGTCCCTAGGTAATGCCGGTCACCCCTATTTGATATATTGTCCCGTCGGAGGAGAGTTTAGGGAGATTGAAACCAATGGTTCCATTCTGGGATTTCACATCAGAGATCCTATAGTTGATAGT
>JAFIGA010000223.1 GCA_020831715.1 Leptospira sp.
GTTCCCGAGAAAACCACAACTCTTCCTTCTTCTTCGATCTTGGGATCAGAACCGGGGCTTTCAGGAATGGTCTTTAGAACAGCGCCTAACTTGAAATTTCTGGGTTCATCTCCTGCCGCCATTTTCCCTGTGCCTTGGGGATCCAAATATACTCCGGCACCGGATTCCAAGAAGAATTTAGAAGTAAATTGAAATGGATTCGTTCCGTCACTGAAGGTCTCCAAGAATCCACCGTGTGGATAGACAATTCCGATTTCTTTTTTCGCGAGGAAATCAGAAATGGGATGCTCAGGAAATTTCTTGGCAACAATCAAGTTGGGTCTTGCCTTCTCCTGAGACATTTGCGTAGCGTCAAATCTTATGCCCGCCTTTTCCAATAGCCAAGAAAAATCTTCATTTCCCTTGGGCTCAATCGAAACAAAAACCTTTCCTTTTCGCTTGATCACATAATCCAAGATAGCTGATTGAGCCTTCTCGCTCAACTTCGCAGTTGGTCCTGCTAGAACTACTAGGTCTGCATCCTCGGGAACATCTTTAGGCCAGCCTTCGGCAAATCCCAACTCATTCAGTTGAAAATTCAAATAATTCAGCGAGCTAGCAAATGTTGTAATCTGTTCATTCTTTAGATTCTTAAAAGCAAGCCCGTATCTCTCACCATTTGCCGAAGTAAAATACACCTTTCTCTTAGGAGTAGTTACATTTAAAATGGCGGCTGTTAGCTTTCGCTCCAGATCTTCTAAATCTTCCTTTTCGCGAACGGCAACTTTTTCTTCATTGTAGGCATTGCTTTCACCGGGAAGCATTTCTCTGGGACTGCGAATGAGAATATTTCCATTGGAAACCTGCCCCATTCCCTGCAATAGGTCAGTCTCCACATCTGCATTGATGAATCGAATTTTGATTTTGCTACTCGCAGATTTGTATTGATCCAAAAGAATCTCCACATCCGGACGAACTCGACTGAGAGATAGGGATCCACCGGGGCCATCAGCTTCGAGTGGTCTTGGGTAGAAACCAATGATTTCCACATCCGTCTTTACATCTTTCAAGATATTCTTTGTGATAGGAGAGAGAGAGAATTTCCCCACAGAACTCAGGTCAAAATTATAATTCCTCATGATAGCGACATAGTTCACAGCTACCAAGATAGGCAGAAGTAGTAGAAAGCCGATCACAGTGTTCTGAAGTAGTCCGTGCTTTTTGTCCGACAACTGAGACTGAGCTTCCAGTGACCTTCGACCAATTTCCAGAAGAACTGTATAAGCGAAAAATGCAATGGCAAATACTACCGTTAGAGCAAGTAAAAATTCTCTTACCTTGGGGATTGCCGTAGTCTCAATGTTCACTCCCGGCTGAGAAGGGAAATCCAACCAACCCCGAAGCAAGTAATTTAAAATCGAACCAAGCCCCAATCCTCCGGCAACCAAGCGAGAGGTAAGCTTCTTGGAGAAACCCTGCACAACTACGCGAAAGATCAAGTCTGACGCAACCAAGATCACAGAAACAATGGTAAAAATAATGGAACCGGTAGTGCTTGTAAAAAATCCATCAAACAAGAAATAAATGAATAAACCTAAAAGGCTTACTATCGGCAATGATTTATCTAATTTAGAAAGTTGACTTTGCATAATTACCCCCTCCACCTTCTAGATTCCAGAGATTTGACCGTGAGATATAAAAATAAGAATGTCCCACTCAAAAAGAAGACTATACCGGTGAGAGGAAGAACCCCCTTGGCAAAACTTATAAAGTGACTGAAGATATGAAGATGGAATAGTACCTTCCTGGTTGTTGCTTGGAACAAATGCGAAAAATACCCGGCTACCCAAAGAGTGAGTATAACTAGAACGCTCACAAGAAGAGAAACCATTTGATTTTTTCCAATACTGGATCCAAACATTCCGATGGAATATGTAAAAACTCCCAAGAGAAATACTCCTACCGAACCACTCACCACCAGATAAATAGGTGCCTTCCAAAAGGAATAGAGAATCACAGGAAAGAGTCCATTGATAAAGACCGTGATGAGTCCGGCAATCATGGTTCCGAATAGAAATTTGCCTGCAACAATTTCAGCATCCGTAATAGGGCTGGTAAAAAGCAATTCCAAGGTTCCCTTGTTGCGCTCTTCCACAATGCTACCCATGGACACAATCACCATGGCAATGATGATGGTGGACATGAAAGCGATGATTGTTGCCATCGTCGCATCATGATAGTTAGTTCTACTGTTGAAATTTAAAATCATGATAAAAAGTGCATTCAAAAATGCAGTCCCTCCCAACACCAAAGGGGCAAGAAAAGTTCCAAAGAACACTTTGGTTTCCTTAAAGAAAATCCATTTCACATTCACAAAATTCATGATTTCTTCTCCTGAAATCGATTCATAAAAATATCTTCCAAAGACACAACCTGCTTCTTCAAAAATTCCAAGGACAATCCCGACTCTCGGATGGTCTCAAAAAGTTTGGTCTTAAAGGATTTTTCGTCCATTACATTGATCAAAAAGCTATATCCATTTCGAACTTCTTCCAGAAATTGCACATTCTCCGCAGAAGGAACGATGGACTTAAGATAGGTTTCAATTTCGTTTTGGGATTTGCCATTACTTTGTCCATCACTAGCCTCATTACTCAATGTAATTTCTAACCCGGACACTTTTTCCATCTCTTCTTCCAATTCCGGAAGAGTCAGAGTATTGCGCAATTTTCCATTGTGGATGAATAGGAATTTATCACAGGTACGGTAAATCTCCGGAAGAATATGGCTGGAGATCAGTACCGTGTGTTCTCCGGCAAGTCCTCGGATGAGATTTCGTATCTCGATGATCTGCTGGGGATCCAAGCCGGATATGGGCTCATCCATTATGATGACATCGGGATTGCCTAACAATGCCTGTGCGATGCCCACCCTCTTTCGGTAACCCAAAGATAGGTGGCCGATGGTTCTTTCTCGAACCGCCAAGGTTCCGGTCTTCTCCATGGCTCGATTGATCTCCTCGGGAATGGATTCATCCGCAACAGCCTTGATTCGAGACACAAAGGTCAGATAATCTTCCACAGACATCTCCTCATAAAGAGGAGGAGATTCCGGAAGATAACCGATTTTCTTCTTTGCCTCCAAAGGCTCATCGAAAATGCTCTTTCCATTGATGCGAGCATCCCCCGAACTGGGGATGAGATAGCCTGTCAGTATTCGAAGGGTGGTGGTCTTGCCTGCTCC
>JAFIGA010000236.1 GCA_020831715.1 Leptospira sp.
TTTCCATTTAAATCTTCTAGAAGAGATATAGCGTATTTTCCTTGAGGAACATTGTTGAACTTACAAATAACTTTTCCTTCAATTATTGAAGCGATAGCCCCCATCAGTCTTTTTTTAGAGTCTGTAGGGAATCCATCTTGAGATTTGAATAATCCACAATGAATCGTCGAGCTTGAAGATTTTCTATTCGTAATGATTGTAGTTATATCCAATGCATGAACATACAAAGGTGCGATAAATAAGATTAAGATTGTGATTGTTTTGAGTTTCATAACTCCTCCTGATTTTTGTTCGAAATCCAACCATAACTAAATGCATAGCTACACTTGGCTCTTAAGAATTCCCATTCCATAACTGAATAATCCTCAGTTATAGATAGAAATGTATCTTTGATTTGGAAGTAATCCGTATAGGGAGTTCTTCCCGAATTTGCGCGAGATCTCTCGACTTTTAATGTGCTTTCCGTCCTTTTAATTTCTATTTCCAAATTTTCCATATGTTGTATAATCATATCCAATTTGCTTTTAAAATCTTTTTTTGATATATTGATTAGATTCACTGCATCCTTATATTCTTCTTGAAGGATCTTTAGTTCCTGATCTTTCTCTTTGGATCTGGAATCACTAACTCCACCATCTGTTAGATTCATCCTTACCCCCACACTGATCTGGCTGAATGCAAATGGTCTCAGGTTTGCTTGATCCGAATAATTCAAGTTACCTCTGGCATAGAACTCGGGAAGAGAATCCATTGATTCCAACTTTTTCTCTTTCATAACAGCTTCCATTCTAAGAGCCAATGCTTGGAGATCTTCCCTCTGCATTTGGTTTAAAACGCTTGAATCGGGAATTGAGAAATTGGGGATACTGTCTATTATGGGCTCAACCGGATTTTCTTTACCGAGAAGTCTTCCTAGATTTTGGCTACAAGTATTGTATTCGATGTTTAGATTGTCGAAAGCTCTAGAAAGAATTCCCAAGTTTCTATCAATACCAACGACATCTTTGTCTGTAGACTTTCCTCGAGATTTTAATGCGATAAGTTCGCTTTTTAATTTTTTAAAATTTTGAATCCGTTTTTCTGTAATATTTTTGCGGTTCAAAAGAATCGAACAGTCAATATAAGAATTGATAGCTTGGTAGCTTGCATTCTTACTCTCCCAATTGGCTCGCTTAAGGGAGGCTTCGGCTAACTTCTCCACAGATGGAATCAAATGATCTATGTTTTTCGGACTCCAGAGAGTTTGGTATATTTCCAATCCTGTCTGACTAAATGTTCTGTTTCCGAATACGGCGGGTCCTATGGGAGTACTTAAGAATAAATCTTTGTCTCTATGAACTGCCTCGGCAAATACTCCTACCTTTGGATAGTAGACACTTCTTTTGGCGGTATCCAATCCTTGCCTTGCTTTGCCGGCTTCATGGTAGGATGCCTTCGCTCGTGAAGAATTTTTTGCCAAGCTAATTGCTTGTTGAAATCCAATCTTTTCAACAGTGTCATCTGCTGATAGACTGAGTGAAAGTATCGAAATGGATAGGAGGAATAGAAACAAGGTTAATATTCCTTTCTTTCCTTTCTTCGGAGATGTGTTAGTCCCTATCGATTCGACGAGTGGTTGAGAAGAATCACCACTCTTGGACTTTTTGTAAAATGTGGAATATAGAATGGGAACAACAACCAATGTGAAGATAGAGGATACGAGTAGCCCGGATATCATTGCCCAAGCAAAGGGAGGCCATAGAGTAGAATTCGAAAATCCCAGTGGTAGCATTCCCAGAATGGTAGAACCTGTTGTGAGGAATATTGGTCTTAGTCTGGACGCAATACCCAATTGAATTGCTTTTTCAACCTCCATTTCTTTGGATAAATTGTTGAACCTATCAATCAAGATGATTCCGTTATTGACTGCAATTCCAATCAGGGCAAATAACGAAAGCAAGGTCATAAATCCAAAAGGCTGTCCGGCAAACACAAGACCGGGTATCATGCCTAAGAATGCGAAGGGAACAGAAGTCATAATGATCCCCAGAAGAACAAAACTATTGAATTCCCACATAAGTGCCGCCAAGAGTATTGTAATCCCTATAGGAAGAGTTTCCAATAATGCACTATTCGAATTATCACTGTTACCCTTATCACCATCGAACTCATAATCTATCCCGGCAATTAGTCCATCATCTCTTAGCATATCTTCAATTTTATTGATGATCCCATTTGGATTTACATTTTTCTTTAGATCTATTAAGAGAGATACATAAGACTTGCGATTGAAGTGGTGGTGTACTGCCTCACTCTCGGAAGCCACAAGTCTGGACACGTCCTTTGTCCGTATGGCAATTGTGGGAAGTTGTGAAACCAGTGAATCATTGAGAGACTTAATATCCGAATTCTCTCTGCCATTGGATGATAAGACAATAGGTATTGTCTCTTGACTTGATTTGAAATTCCCTGCATTTAGTCCATAAGTCTGCTTTAACAAGGAAACGGATAAATCTCGTCTACTTGCTCCCAATTCTACCAATTTTTTATCATTGGGGTAGAATGTTACTTCCTCTTGCAGACCGAATGAATCCGACCATGCATTGGATACCCCATCCAAAGAAGAGAGATCATCAATATATTCTTGAATTCTTTTCTTCCAGAGCTCTCTATCCTTATGGTATACTCGGAGAACTATGGATGCTTCCACTGGGGGTCCTTGTTCCAAACTTTTGATTCGAATCCTTGCTCCCAGATCTTCCAAGGAATTGTAAATTTTTTCTTGTAGAGAGACCGGAAAGCTTTTGTCTTTGGAGATTAAAATATACTGAATTAGATGAGGTGCATTCGGTTTCTGGGGAAGATTGTAGTAGAAGTAAGCTGTACTTCTACCGATAAAACTGGCATATCCTGCCAACTCATCCATCTCTGCCAGTCTGGACTCTATCACGGATGCATTATTTTTCGAGTTTAGAAATGATGTTCCTTCGGCAAAAGATACTTCCATGATCATTTGGTTTCTATCCGCGGACGGAAAGAATTTGAACTTCATAAAAGGAATGAGGGATACAATCAAGACTATGACCGTAAGTAAGAATAGAGAAGTCTTGAACTTGTGATGTAAAGAAATTCTTGCGAGCATTCTTCCGACGGACTCGATTATGGAATTCCCTGCTTGCGAGTTTGTATCTTTGGAAATTTTCTTCTTCTTTGGTTTTAGAAATTTCAAAGCAAAGCTGGGGCTAAGTGTAATGGAAGCAATATAGCTCACAATCAAAGATGTAATCACAATCTTGGGAATTGCTTCGGTGAATTCAGCTGAAGTGTCCTTGGCAAGTGCCATGGGTAGAAAAGAAGCAATAGTTGTTAAAGTAGAGGAAAATAATGGAGCTAAAAATTCCTGGATTGTATCCAATCCTGATTGGAATGGGCTAACACCTTGGTTTAATTTTTCTTGGATATTTTCTACGATAACGACTATATTATCAATTAAGATTCCGAATGACAATACAAAGGCGGCAATGGCAATCTGATGAAGAATTCCCCCCATTATTGCATAGATCCCGAAGGAAATTAAGCTGATAAGAGGCAACATCAGAGATACAGAAAGACCAACCCGAACCCCCATGAATAGAATCATAAATCCTGACAGAAGAAGAATAGAACTCAAAAGAGAAAAGGACAGATCACTCAACCTTTCGGAAACATAATATGCTTGCGAATTGATAATTTCAATCTTACAATCCGGACAAGTATCACGAATCGATTCCGAATATTTTTCAATTATTTTATCAATAGAAGCCCCAAATTTTCTAAGATCAATGTTTTGTTTGGCAACAATTCCCAGACCAATCACTTCCTTGCCATTCCATCTCATTTCTTCGGATTGAGGGCCTTTTGGCTGTTTCTTGACATCCGCAAAATAAGAAAGAGGCTTGGAGTATCCATCGCTTGTGGCAATGGGAAGATTTTTCAGATCTTCCACATCATCAAAAGAGTTCTTTGTCTTAATATTGATTCTTTGATTGGAATTTTCAATATACCCACTGGAGAGTTGTTGGTTGGCAAGAAGAATCTGGCCAAGTAGTAGGTTCAGATCCATACCGGAAGAAGCCAAATATCTTTCATTGACCTCAATAGATACTTCCTCACCGGTCTCGCCGAGTCTCTTGACCCTGGAGACAGTTGATTCCTTCAAAAGTTCGTTCTCCAGATCCAAAAGGATTCCATGACGGATATCCTCCCCGGCAGAAATCGACACCAAGACGGCTTCCTGATCCGAAGATTTACGATTTAATACAGGTTCCTGAACCCCGGAAGGATAGAGCCTCTTGGAGATTTGCAGAGCTTCTTCCACTTCATCCCAAGTTCGATTGATTACAAAATCATCCTTTATCTCCGGCTTGAGATTGATCTGGATGATGATGAATCCGGATCGTATAGTTGTTGAAATCTTCTCTATGGCATCAATGGAAGCCAGCTCCTTCTCAGTTTCTATTACGACATACTTTCTAATATCACCGACACTAGCTCCCGGATAGACAATTTGTATGTTACCGAATCTGTTTTTTAATCGTGGGTCTTCTTCTTTAGGAATGATAGTCCATGATATAATTCCTATTATAGTAGCTGATATTCCTATCAACCAGAAGAAGCGTGATCTGCGAAGAAAGATTTCATATTTCATAGTAATTGACATTGACATCAATAATGTAGACAGTGTCAACATTTTTTTATACAAGAAAGGAAATTTTTAAAGCTTTGTTTACAAAATAAGCAATACTATATTGTTTGTAGCTATAGATGAAAACTTCGGATAAATCTCATAACAGCCCCCGAAAATCAATCGGAGCTAAAAAACCGACGAAAGCATCCATCAAGAAAAATGGGAATTCTATATCTAAAACTCCAAAATCCACGAATCACTTTGATATTCAGTTCAATGTCGATAAAACCAAGGATCTCATACTCAAAGAATCTCTGAAAATCATCACAGAATTGGGGATACAGAATCTCAGCATGAGAGAGGTGGCAAGAAATCTGGGAATTTCCCATGGAACCCCCTACAGACATTTTTCAACAAAAGAGGATGTAGTGATAGAATTGGGAATTATTGGATTTCGACTCTTTGTTGACACTTTGGAGTCGGATCTTCCCGTACCCACAACCAAAGAAATTCTCTTAAAAAGATTTAAAAAATTAAAAGATAATTATATTCGATATGCGACAGAAAATCCTGAATTGTATAATATTATATTTAATACAAAGCTTCCGGAAAACGAAGACAATCCCGAATTGAAGTTTTTTGCAAATAAATCTTTTTCGATTTTGGTCAATCAGGTTGCCTCCATGAAAACTGCAGGATTGATGGAAATTGAAGATGTATTTTCTGCCTCCATGCTGATTTTCACACAGCTTCATGGGCATATTATGCTTAATAATATAGGTGTGATGAATGGATTAATAAAAGGTTTTCAATACGACAAAGATATCTCAGATGAAATTGACGGACATCTTTCCAAATCCCTGGGGATGAAGAGAGATGATATTTAAAACTGTATTTTAAATAATTTTCTTCTAAATCAAGTGAGTTTACTACTATTTCATCCCAAATAAGTTGAAATTTCATTGTTTTTAGCAAAAAATGCTTGAAATATCAGAGTTCTTCTATGATATTTCAAGCATGGATAGCCTCGCCGGAAGGATCGCATTTGTAGAGTTAAGTGGAAGTGATAGGCATATCCCAGTTAGATTCTAAAATTTAAAATCTATCACAATACAATTTATCTAATCTATAGTATCCTGTTTCACAACCAACCTAATATTCTTATTAGGATTTACATTTTTCAAGATTACACGCCAAACACCATCATCCTCACATGCACCCCAATAGGAATCATCCATGATTTGGATGCGACTGCAGTTGCCATCTTTCAACTTAACGATTACTTCTATGGATTCAATTACACCATCCCATGCAGAGCCTGTAATAAGGATATACTCGACGAATTTTCCCGGATATATCTCTGACTTATTACCCGGTTCATAATGGGGAGGAGTAAATTTGTATTCATCAACTAGAACTGAATGTTTTCGAATGGTCCATGGCAGACTGGATATATGTTTTGCAATATAAGAATTTGCATTTGAACCTAAATAGAAGGCATAACCGGGTTCTGCTTCCATTCTCTCCACTGGAACATTTTCTCCGTTCCAAGTTCGACGAAAATTTTTTAGTCGGTATTCTTTGGGCTCGGGAAAAGCCAACTGTATAGAACTCCAGATTCTTCCCTGAAATTGATAGGTGACGCGAACAGAGTAGTCGCCATTCGCAAGCTCTGTCAATTCCACCACTTCGGACTGCATCCGTGGGAGTTCCTCCTTGCATGATAACATGAAGATGCATAGTATAAAAAAGGAAGTCCTAAAATTAAACCATTTCAAAAAATTTAAATCCCTAAATCAATCTACGAATATATAGACGGTTCTATAATCAGCGATTAGCGTTCAACCTCAGCCCTCAGCACTTAACATTTAGCACTCAGAGATCAGCCCTTAGACCTCTTTATTTACAACTCTTTTCTACAGCTTCAAATGCTTTTCGATCTTCAGGCATTGTATCAATCGGTCTGTATAAATCCATCTCAGCGATGCATGTGTCATCGTGCTTTTTTCCCTTGTAAACAGACAGGATCTTGAAGTGAACTTTTGTAACACATTCCGGTTTGGGAAAATGAATGACTCCGGCTCGGTTGTAGTCGTTGCGATGGCAGAGGGCGTCGAGTCGAGCAATGCATGCTTCGTATTTTTTTATATCCTTATCATATTCTGAACATTCTCTTTCATCATAATTTCCGCAGAGATCATCTTGGAATGCTCCCTTGAATTTTTGGGTTCTGCCGTTTTTAGTAGTTATGGTTACTTCATAGCCCTTGATGCGATTATTGGAAAAATACAATCTTTTATTTCCACCAAACCCGGGGAACACACTCAATCCCGAACCCGGTGTGGGAGACATCTGGACTTCCCAGGTTTCTCCAATCCCAGATCCTTTCACTCCCTCACACCAAGCGGTAATTAAGCTTCCATCAATTGCGTCGCTTGCCGGATAAGATTTTTTGGATTCTTTTAAAATGGAAGATGCTTTGGCTATAGGTTTACGAATTCCATAGAATCCCCACTCAGGAGCGGCATCGGCTAAAAGAAAAATCGGAACAAGAAGGATGATCGGAAATATAGATTTTGCAAGTTTCATAGTATTTACCTTATTAGAACAAATTTATAAATATTTATAAATTGGGAAATTCTTTTTCCTTGACAAATTCAGATTCCGGAGTAAAATCAACCCATGGGTGAACCAGCAATCAAATATATGACTCCGGAAGAATACCTTGCCTTGGAAAGAGAGGCATTGGAGAAGAGTGAATACTGCCGAGGCGAGATTTTCGCTATGGCGGGAGCCAGAGAAGCACACAATCTAATTGTTGCCAATTTGGTGGCAAAGCTTCATGGAATATTCATCAAGGAACCCTGCAAGGTCTATCCATCGGATATGAAGGTTCATGTCCACAAGGAAGATTTTTTCACATACCCGGATGTATCCATCGTCTGTGGAAAAGCTGAATTCTATGATGATACCAGAGATGTTCTCCTCAATCCGGAAGTTATTATCGAAGTCCTCTCACCTACAACCGAGAAATACGATCGAGGAAAAAAATTCGAACTCTACCGCAACAATCCGCATATCAAAGAATACATTCTAGTATCCACCCAAGAAAAAAAAATAGAGTCCTATCTCAAGAGAGAAAATGACTGGAGTTATATGGACTCGTCCAAGGAAGCCCAAGATTTTCCCATTCGCAGTCTCAAGGTCGCACTCAATCTTGAGGATATCTATGCCAAGGTGGAATGGGAAACGGAAGTATCTACTTCCGACAACTAGCTGAATAGGGAGCCTCTCTGGTCAGATTCAAAGGCATGATAACCGTGCGAGTAGAACCGGAATTGCAAACCTTTCCCGGGCTGATGCTATCTCTTGCACTTCCTTCATCATGTGCGGATTGTCCTGTAAATGTAACACGGTCTCTTCCAATTTGGATTCTCTCCGGACGAAGTGTATTGGTTCTGTTATTTTTCAATCTTCCGGCAAGGTAGGTTCCATTGCATATGCGACCTGTCACCGCATCCAGTCTAGCCAAGAAAGTTACCTTGGGACCTCCCCCTTGACCATAGCTGGATTGAACAGCGGATTTTGTGGCACGGTAGTGGGCATTGCCACCATCTGCTGTAAAAGCAACAAATACTTCTGATCCGTCTTGGGATACAGCAACCTTTTCCCCTCTTGTGTCGGCAGGAGACTGGTCATAGTAATGGCACCAATCCATGCGAGAACCGGTCATCTTGTAAGCGAAAGCATCCTGTCTGTTAGATGTTACTTGGGAAAATCCTACCACATATTTGACATTGCCGATTGAAACTTCATCGCGGTTTCGAACGTTGCGAGGTAGCCCATTTGACCCGTCACATTTCGTCATTCTGCCTTGGCTAAATTCTCCTGAAGACAGAGCTTGTCCACAAGTTTTGCCTGCTGCAGTCTTAGAAGGGTTTTTATTCGAGGAAGAAGTCGGAAGATTAGAAGGCAATTTTTCTTTCAAGGATGAAATGTCAATACTTGTGCAAGAAAATATGATTACAGAGAATAAAGAGTAGGTTAGTAGTGGAAAATATTTCATATTCCTTAGACTATTAAACGTATAAGAGAATTCTATCTTCATATAAAAACCTGTCATCGTTATTTAGGCGTAGAGAATGATCAGTGATCAGCCCTCAGCCCGCAGTGTTTAGTACTTAGAGATCAGCGCCTTATTAAAAACAACAATGGCAATTCCATATACACATGCCCCGCACTGAGAACAAAATACCATCTCCTCCACTCTACCGGATAGCAAAGAAATAGAAGACTGGACAATACGAATAAAAGTAAAATGGCAAATGCACTTGTTAGCATTTTCACTTTGGAATAGCCTAAGAAAAAGGATACTTCCGATAAGAATCCCGTAAACCTCTCTCTCCAACCACTTGTTGGAATCAAGAATATCCAGAGTGCATAGTGAATTGCCTGAGAGTATCCAAAGAAAGATAGCAATAGCAATTCAGGCGAAAAAGGAGAAAGTAGAGGAACCACATGGCGAAATAAATCGGTTTCCAGACCATCGCTCAAGGTTAGAGAAGATATTTCGTAATCACCTATTATAAAAATGAAGATTCCGAAGATAGGCAAGATAAGAGATATCACCAAACTATGAAAATACTGAAACTTCCCTTTCTCTTGGGCAAGAAACACCCAGGGAACTAAGTTGTGTCCATGAACCAATACAAAAGCAAATAGGATTGGGTAAACACTCCCTAATACAGCGGATAGTAAAATACTGAATCCGAGAATAAACTTCGATAGATTATCGCTACTTTTTCGCATAACAGGATATATGGAAAGGATTGTGTAAAATCCCACAACAAGGTAGAATCCTCGGTAGTAGTATTCCGTTTCTATATCGGTCCCACCTAGACCACGCAGATACCAACCAATCCCCACTGCCGTTAAGAATACAGCTCCTAAGATAACAATTGGTGGAAAGCTCTGTCTTTTGCGAAGAATCTTCTTCTCCTTAGTGAAGTAAGTCATTTCGGAGAAAATATGAATCACCCCACCAAGTGCTAAACTAATGAAAGCAAAATGGTAGGGTAATACCAAGGCAAGGGGAAGAGATAGGATTGCAAAGATATAGAGATACAGCATACTATTTAACTCAGGGTCGGTATTTCATTTTATCTGTCATCTTATTTCGACTATTTCGCAATGAGACTGCGGATTATTCAAGAAAGATTCCCTAAATATCCAATTATATTCGCTTTTGCCATTTTTTTAAAAAAAAAATATTGCCAAACATTGTCCGGACAAGCATTGTCCAGACATTTTTCAAATACCTGATAGGATGATATATATTAAAATCAAGAGGAACAAGGATAATAATGAAAGCAAAAGCGATATTTAAAATAAAGAGACGTATTCTCGGAATCTTTCTAATGAGCATATTATCTACCGTGGGATGCTTATCTGACACGGAAACGAGACCTTCGAATGATATCGAAGCTTTGTACAAATGTCAAATGGATGCTTCGAAATCAGCCTGCGAGAAACAAAATCCCTTGTGGTTGTTTCTTTTGAATCAACAGCACGCCGCAACCGCAACCGGTGAACAAGATACTAATACCGTGGCAACCCCTACCTTCGATCCACCTGCAGGTACTTTCGCTAGCGATCAAGAAGTATCAATTGCCACCACAACCGAGGGTGCAACAATCCACTACACGACCGATGGGAGTGACCCTACCACCGAGTCCAATAAATTCGGATCAGCGATATCTGTGGCAGGGGAGGGTACTACAATGACAATCAAAGCAATCGCTGTGAAAGATGGGATGACAAATAGTAGCATAGCGGCTGGTGATTATACGATCAATAATCCCAAAAGAATATTTGTAAGTGCAACTAGGTATACAGGAGACCTGGGTGGTATCTCCGGTGCTGATGCTAAATGTGCAGGTGATACGAATAAACCTACTACCGGAACATACAAAGCTTTTATCGTAGATGGCGCAGGAACTCGAAGGGCCTGCACTACGGCAAACTGTAGCGGAGGAACCGGTGAACATATAGACTGGGTTTTAAAACCAAATACCAGCTATGTGCGTGCCGTCGGTACAACTGCACTTTTCGTAACGAACTCGAACGGTATATTTACCGATGACCTTAGTAACGGCATTTCGCCTGATACCACTACTTATATTTATTGGACAGGGCTGAATACAGACTTCACAAGTGCTGCGGCTCATTGTGTAAATTGGGGGAATGGTACTGGTACTGCAATAGGTAGAAGGGGGGATGGGTCGAGCGTTGCGAAATCTAGTGCTATAAGTTCCGGCATAGTTGAATGTGATGAGGCTGGGATGTTAGCTCAACCTCGTCTTGTTTGTGTAGAACAATGACCTTTCATCCCTATATAGAACGATCGAATCATCTATATAGGGACAGGGAAGAATATCAGATTAATAATTGTATAAATAAAGGAGATTTAACAATGGAACAAATTAAAATATTTATGGTAGCTTTGCTACTGTTACTAAGCACAGTGAATTGCAAGGAAGATAGTGAAGATGATTCAGCGCTTGCCGCTCTCGTTATACTTGCCGGGAACCGTTCAACGACCGGGGCTACAGCAGTGGATGCAGGTGATT
>JAFIGA010000241.1 GCA_020831715.1 Leptospira sp.
ACTAGGGCAATTGGGGCTAACTGTTCAAGATGTAACGACAACTTTACGAATAGCCTTCGATGGATTGGTTGCCACATCCATTGTAAAAGACGGTGAAGAAGTCGGTCTTCGGGTGAAATTTCCCCAGCGCTATCGGGAAACTCCTCAAAATATTTTGGATCTGGAAGTGCGGAACAGAATAGGATCACTGGTTCCACTTAGATCCTTTGCGAAGATTTCCACCACCCGTGCAGATTCCAAGATCTACCACACAGATGCGGAAGTGACGACAACTATTACCGCAAATGTGAAATCGGATTTTGTTCCTAAACAAATCGTAGATGAGACATTGAAACATTTCAAAAAGGAAGTAGACGAGAATCCTGAATTGAATTTAGGGTATGGAGGAGAGGCAGAAAAATCACAAGAGTCCTTTCAATCATTGGTCATCGCTTTTATGCTTGGGTTTGTTGCCATATATTTCGCAATCGTATTGTTATTTGACAGTTTCTCTCAGCCTATTTTGGTATTACTTGCTGTACCCTTTGGCTTAATCGGTGTATTTTGGTCTTTTTGGGAACATGGATTGCCTTTTTCTTTCTTGGCATCAATCGGTATCATTGGACTTTCGGGAATTGTCGTGAATAACTCGATTATGATGGTTGAGTTTATCAATAAATTCTTTCCTCGCGATAAGCCCATTCGAAGAACCAAACATGCTTCAGCTAAAGAAACAGTCCTAGTGATGAAAGGTTCACTCAGAAGACTAAGACCCATTTTGATCACAACAGGAACAACTGTATTAGGATTAATGCCTACCGGTTATGGAATCGGAGGGTCGGACCCGTTCTTAGAGCCAATGGTTTTGGCTCTTGCCTATGGAATCATTTCCTCAACTTTGATTAGTTTATTTGGAATTCCTGTTTTGTATCTAGTGAATCGAGATGTGCTATGGTTTTTTGGAAGGATCAAGAGATCTTTGTTTTCTTCTAGACACAAACCACAGCATGCATGAACATTGGAAAAGATTGTAGCTTTCTAAAAAAGGTTCCAATTCAAGGTGGTTAGTAAATGGCAGATTCTAAGAATATTATAAAATTAGATGCAAAACTTATAGAGAGCGGATTGGTAGACGAGAATTTTGCTTCCGATTTCAAAAAGGTTCACAGCTTTCTAAACAGTCATGTTCGAAAAAATGGTAAGATCCTCACTGAAGAAACCTTTTCCAAAGGAGATGCAGAGCTTCGGCAATGGTTGATGTTGTTGTACAAAAAAGGAGCAAGCCAGGAAAAGCTTACCAGCTATCTGCGAATTGGACTTGCTCATCTATGTTTTGATTTCATTGAATCCACGTATAAGCAGATATCATTGGATGATTTGATCGCCCGTACTTTGGTATCATTCAAAAACCGCAAGTTTCACAAAACATTTTTCAAAGTTGCCGTGACAGAAGCTGCTTCTTCCGTTCGTGGAAAAAAGGAAGCCAAGCTGAAAGCAAAAGAAGAGAAAGCCGCATCTAAGAAGAAGTCTGTGAAAAAGTCTTCCTTAAAAAAATCAAAAGCCAAATCCGATACTAAAAAATCAAAAAGCACCAAGTCAAAATCTAATTCCAAAACTTCCAAGCCTCCCAAGAAGTCCAAATCTACTAAAAAAGTAGAAAAAAAAGAGGAGAAAAAGGGCTTCTTCTCATTTTTTAGCAAAAAGTAAAGGTATTCTTATTGGATTGGAAAACAACTCTCAACAATGAACTCCAAAAACTGAATGGCTCCATTCTTTATGGAAGATTTCGAGCCATACTCCCGGTTTTTTCCAAAATAGGAATGTTCATTCATATTCGAGAATTCAATGATAATAATCTACAGTTGTATGCTGATATCTTAAGATATTTAGGTGGGCATGAGCATGAGTCGGCATATGGATTAGGACTTGCTTCCATGGTTCAGACAAATCTTCCTGGAAATATTCTAAGAATTGAAGGAAGAATGAAAGCTTTAGAGGATTTATCATGTGGCAGGCAAATATTTTCTTTCGCTGTCTCAGAGAAAGGGTGGAGGGGACGTCTCTCCAATACGAAAACCAATCTCAACTTAAACCCCGAGAACAAATTCATATTAAATGGTGAGAAAGGATTTGCCACCAATGGCAGGCAAGCTGATGTGTATTTGGTTGTCGCCAGAACTTTCGATCCAGAGAAATACAAAATCATATTCCTTCCGCGGAATACGGCAGGGCTGGAGATTGAGCCATTCGACCTGGACGAATCCAAAGAGGCAACCCATGCTATCATACGTTTTAAAGACATTGCGATCCCCGAAGATAATATATTGAACTTAAATTACAAAGAGCACGCAAGATATCTTCCTTATTGGGAAAGATTTTGTTTCCATCTTTTACTATCGGGTTTAGCTACTCGAATTCTCTCTGAAGACAAACATCCAAATCTTTCTTCTCATAGGCAAGAATTGACCTCTGAACTAAATACTATGGATGAAAAAATTGCTCAAAAGTTAAAGATAGTGGCAAGCTCCGGAATTCATATCTTAAAACTAAAAGACTCAATCATAGGTCAGGAATTTATCATCAAACTTTTGCAGTTAGAAGGCATCAGTTCCTTATACCCCGAATTGAAGCTATTCGAAAGACTGATACCTCAGAAATAGCCACGCTAGCAGCTTTAGCAGTGTCAGCAGCGTCAGCAGCGCTAGCGATTATTCCCACCCGGATTGCTGAAACGTCTGCCGCCATCCATTCTGCCGGAATTCCCTCCCGGATTTCCATGGCTCGAACCCGGATTCCCAAATTGGTTGCCCGGTCTACCTTGACCGGATCCGGGTGTTCCGAATTGGTTACCGGGACGTCCTTGCCCTGAACCTGGAGTTCCGATTTGATTTCCCGGTTTTCCTTGCCCCGACCCGGGATTGGTACCCAAAGCCCCATCTGCATAAATGGGCATTCCGATCGCAATAGAACAAATGAGCATTGTCATAGTTTGGATTATTTTCATATTCTCCCCCTATTGATTTGAATATTTGTATTTTCAATATCTGGACATTTCGTCTTTTTATTAGACTGATTTCGCTCCCACTTTGCCCCGGATGGAAGAGGATTAAGAAAAAGAAATTAGCCGCAGATAAACTCAGATGCACGCAGATGGAAGAAAAAATTTCAGGAGAGTTTGCTCGTTGGGAAATGTCCAGCACCATTTAGCGAGGCAAAGCTGAGCGTTAAAAATGGTGCTGGAGGGGGTTCGACTACGGCTCCGCTTGTCGAACGGGGGGTGATTGCTAAGCAATCATAGAATTTAGGTAAGAAAATGATGCCATAAGCAACGCACTTAAGTGCGTCCCTCGAGCTGTTATTTCAAATACAATTCCATCCATACGATTTCCGTTCAAGTTAATTCATCCTATATCATTTCGTTTTTTTGTGCATAGATGCACAAAACCTCACAAAAACTAAAAAAACAATCAACACAGATAAAATACCCATTCACAATCCGTGAACCTGTTGGGAAGTAAAGGAAGTGACGAAGCCATTCTTTCCCTTGCTTCCGCCTGCCCAGCACTACATTGCAAAGCAATTAGTGCTGTGGTTGTTAACTTCATCTATGTAATCTTTCCTCCAACACAACAAACTCTCTTGTAGTTATCGCTTCCACCCCAATCCCAAAAATCCTCTTCATCCATTGAAGTCTTCTCTTAATAAATTTCAGGGGATAAAGAGGATTTCCCCCCTGGGTTGCCCGGATGGAAGAGGATGAAGAAAAAGAAATTAGCCGCAGATAAACTCAGATGCACGCAGATGGAAGAAAAAATTTCAGGAGAGTTTGCTCGTTGGG
>JAFIGA010000011.1 GCA_020831715.1 Leptospira sp.
AAGATATTCAAAAAATCAAAGAAACACATCCGCATTGGAGAGTAGAGTTATTGGATCCTCAAAATGATGAGAGGCTAAAATGTAGAGCTTTTGTCGATAGCGTGCATTTAAGTGGTGCTTGCTATCCCGAATTATTTTCTCTTTTTGGAAGCAGTATTCCTAGGTAACTTTGTTTTTTCCAAAACTCTTAATGCATTTTTGTACCTGTCTGCACATTCTTTGAATAAAAGAGATTTTCGTTTAAAACTTTCCATTTTTAATTCCGGTAGTAACGGAACCATCTTTCCGGATTTTTTCTTATCACCCAGTTCTTTGGATAATTTTATATATCTATCATTCCAATAACTTGATGCATCCTCAGAATTCTTGATTCTTGTTTTAATTTTTTTAGGGGAAAGTTCTTTGAGTCCTTGTGGATAACTTGATTCTACAAGCTTTATCTCTACAGTATTGCAAAGTTCAATTGCTTCTTTTTGTGAAATTTTCATTAGACCTCCATTCTATCTTTATGATAACTTTAAATATATAAATAAATTTGTAAATAATATTTATAAAAAATATATTAATAATCTTTAAATAATACTTTCATTCTTTTAAGCTGCCAACTGTATCTAAAAATTAAAAATTGAATATAAACAAAAAAGACAAAAACTGTAAATGCCCAAGGCTTCATTATATTGTAAAAATTATTATAATTCATTCGGGTATATTCATAAAACATAAAAGTGAAAATAACTGAACTTATAACATCGAATATCAAAAAAATTGAAGTAGTTTTTATTAGCCACAAGGACTCATTCATTTCTTTTTTGAAAGTATTAAATTTATTAACTAAGTCTTCATAATGAGCCGCACAATATCTCTTGTAATTCAGGGAAACTTCAGCAAGATCTGTCTTGTCTATTTCTTTATCCAATACGACTATATCAAAATCGATTTTCTTATCATAGTTTTTTCTGGAGCGCGGATCACCCAGAACTTTATAAGCCCTGGATTGTTCTACTATGCTTTCTTCGATTCTGAGCCAAGGATCCATCCTAGACAACATTTCATTGTGTTCACAGAGATATTTGTATCTTTCATTGATTAAATCTTGGGTTGAGTCTCTATCGACTCCCAAAATTTCATAGTAATTAGGTCTTTTCCCTACAGCAAAATTCAAACCAATTATTAGACTGTGTTTGAGCGACCTAGAGACGAATTATTTCTTTACAAGAGCATAATTATGTCCAGAATGACAGTATGGTTGCTATGTTGGATAAAGTTTATGTCGAGACCTATGGTTGTCAGATGAATGAATACGATTCTGGTGTGGTGAAAGGTCTATTGAAGAAAGATTCTTATGAGGTTACTCTCACACCGGAAGATTCTGATGTTATATTTTTAAATACTTGCGCAATTCGAGAGAATGCCCATGCGAAAATATATGCAAGGTTGCAAAATCTAGGATATTTGAAAAAGAAGAATCCCAATTTAGTGATTGGTGTTTTAGGCTGCATGGCTCAAAATTTAGGTGACGATTTATTCAACCAAGAGTTGCCCGTGGATATTGTAGTCGGTCCGGATAATTATCGGGATCTACCAAATTTAATTCAAAAAATCCGTGAATCCAATCAAGTCAATGCCCCTATTCAACTCACTCATTTATCCAGAACTGAAACCTATGATGATATTGAGCCTGAAGTGGTTGATGGCATCCAAGCCTTTGTAACGATCATGCGAGGCTGTAATAACTTCTGTACTTTTTGTGTGGTGCCATATACTAGAGGAAGGGAACGTGGGCGACCGGTGTCCTCCGTTGTTCGCGAGATTCAGAGACTAAGTGATTTAGGAGTTAAGCAAGTGACTCTCTTGGGACAAAATGTGAATTCTTACAATTTTGAAGGTTTGGATTTTGCCCACTTAGTTTCAACTATAATCAACGAGACTAGTATGGAAAGAATACGTTTTACTTCTCCCCATCCAAAAGATTTTCCAATGCATTTGATTGAGCTTATGCAACGAGAAGAAAGATTTTCTTCGAATATACATCTCCCTCTCCAAGCCGGCAATTCTCAAGTTCTATCCGATATGAATCGTAGTTATACAAAAGAAGAGTATTTGGACTTGGTGAAACAAATTCGCAATGCTATCCCCGATGTTGGTCTTACTACCGATATCATTGTGGGCTTTCCCAATGAAACTGAAGAACAATTCCAAGAAACTTTAGATGTTGTTCGAGAAGTTCGTTATGATATGGCGTATATGTTCAAATATTCTGAAAGAGAAGGAACAATTGCTCAGAAGAAATTTCCCGACACAGTTCCGGAAGAAGTGAAATCAGAAAGATTGATTCGTTTGGTTGATCTTCAAACTCGGATATCTCAGGAGAAAAACTTGGAAAAGATTGGAGAAGTTTTTTCTGTTCTGGTTGAAAATAGATCCAAAAAAAGCGATAAGGATTTATCGGGGAGAACGCATTGTGGGCGAATGGTTGTTTTTCCTGTACCGGAGGGAAGCTATCAAGATTGGATTGGGAAGACTTTACCTGTAAAAATTAAACAAGCGACTAGTGCCACATTGAAAGGGGAATTTGTAGGAGCTTAAATTGGGTAGTGATTTAAGAACTGTTCGTCTCCAATCTGTTGAAGATCTTCCTGAAGATTTTCAAATACACACAGACTCGGGAGGAATATTAAGAAGATTTAAGTTACCTATTTTAGATTTTTATATATTTAAAGAAATACTGAGTCCTTTCATGGTCGCCTTATCATTTTTTACCATGATTTATATGGTTGTTGCCATTCAGAAGATGGTAGGTCTTTTTATCGGAAAGGGCGTAGATATTTTCAGACTTTTGGACTATATGGGATATATATTGGGGAATACACTTCCCATGACAATTCCAATGGCATGTTTGATGAGTGGGATCATGGCGGCAGGTAGACTTTCCGGAGATTCTGAAATAACAGCTATGCGTTCTGCTGGAATTAGTTTTCCGAGGATTTACTTAAACTTTTTATTTTTTGGCTTTTTAATGGCTAGTACTGTTGGTTATTTGAATTTTTATTTAGCCCCTGAAAATACTCGAAAGATGAAAGAATTCAATAATTGGATTGCAACTTACAATCCTCTCCTAGCTGTTAAGCCCGGTCAATTTAGTGGAGATGAATCTCAGGATTTCACTGAGTCTAAAGGAAGGACTATGTATTCCGGCGGATTCAATGAAGATACAGGTTTGATTTCCGGTGTTCAGATCAGGGAATGGACTATCAATCCCGGTGGAACAGATTTCTTATCCTTCAATAATTTGATGATACCAATGGGTGGTTCCCGAGTTACCCAGATAATCAATGCTAAAACAGGTTTCTTGGTCGAGAAAAAAAATTCCCAAGGAGAATTCGAAAAAGCAATTCGCTTGCAAGAGGGTTTTATCATTGAATGGGATGAGGTGGATAATTCATTTACTGTAACTAATTTCATAAATGGTGAAATGGACTATAATGTTCCCAACAAAGAAGAAAAGCCTACATTACAGATAAATGTTAAACCCGATACCTTTTCTATGCCTATGCTTTTTAAGGTTAGAAACAGTATCGAAAAAGAAGGCCTCGAAGAAATCCCCGGTTTGGAAATGTTAAAGGAATTGGGTTTATCCATTAAAGGTGTGGGTGGACTGAAACAAATGGTAGATCAGATGAAAATGGATATTGTAGTTGGAACTACCAACAAAACCATGGACTCGGCTGAACTCACCCAAAAATTCACTGTGTTTACTCAGTTGAATGAATTATTGACCGAGTCCAAGAAAACTTTGACATCATTCAATGTTGAAATTCACAAAAGAATTGCCACTCCTGTATCTTGTCAGATTTTCTTTTTTCTTTCATTTCCCTTGGGTCTCGTTGTAAAAAGATCGGGGAAGGGTATGAGTTTTACTTTAGCAGTGGTATTTCTACTTATCTATTATCTCTTTTTCATCTTTGGTTCCGGTATCTCTTATAAAGAAAATGTTCCGGATTGGATTGGTCCCTGGTCTGCTAATTTTGTGATTGCTATGATTTCTATTTATATTATGGTCACTCGTACCGATGCTAAATTGCCCAAGCCATTGCAGTCCTTTATGGATAGGGTATATGATTTTAAAATGAAAATTAAAGATATTGTACTGGACAAGCTTAAATTTATTCAAAAAATGAAAAAAAAGAGGGGAGAAAATAATTGAAAAAGTCGGTAATCTGGAATATTTCCAATAATGACAAGTTTCCCATTGAGCTCTGGAAACACCCTAAAATCAAGATAGAATTGAACAATGTGAATTACAAAGATGCACAAAGCCTTGTTCTTTCCGAGGACATGATCAATATATTTTTCATAAAGATCACCAAGAAAGAATGGGATCAGATCAAAGATAAGATCTTTAAAAATTTCAGCGTACATCCGTTTGTTTCGATTATCATTATATCATGTCCCGATGACTGTGAGTCAGTACATCAATCTGTAGCGGGGCACTCTAAATTTTTAGTCCTGGAAAATCCACTTCATCTTCGCGAGTTAAGAGTTATTTTGGATAGAATCATTCAGGCAGAATTCTATAAACAATCTGCTATGGAAATTGGAAATGGTTGCTTGGCAAATGTAGGATTTTTCGAGGGTGTATTTGAATTGGCTCATAAAGAATATGAAGACACTCAGAAAGAAAATCATGCATTGAAGTCAATCTTGGAATACGAAAATAAGATTAAAGAAAATCAACATGATATAAATATAGCTATGGCAAAAGTCAATGAGCTGAAAAATCATGAGCTTATTGAACTTCACGAAAGAATCCAAGCCTCGGAAAAATTGGATCAGCTTCGAGAAAAAGAACTCAAAGAAGTATTGGAAGAAAAAAAGGCTACAGAGAAAGCGCTTGAGTATTCTCGAATCGAGGAGATTCATATGGATCGAATCATCCAAGCGCAAGATCGATTATTCGCCTATACGGAAAAAGAAATTATGGCGTTATTGGAAGAGAATAAGGATCTTAAGAAAAAATTGGGTATATCCAAATAGTCCAATTTTTTTCTTCAGGAATTATCCTTTCAATAATCTTTCATTACTGCGTCCATAATTCTTTGGAATTCATGGGACTCTTTGCCGTAATGTAGTTCTGCATAGGTTACTAAATGTCTTTTCTTCTTTTCTTTTAAATCATAAGACAGTTGAGTTTTTCGGCTTTTTTTTGCAACAGATTCTAATCTTTCATAAGCGACTGATAGGAGTTTGTGAGCTTCACTTTCATTATAAAATTTATCATTTATCTGAATATAGCGGTTGAGAATATCTGCTACTTGAACATAATTCTTCATAGCGAATTGATGCTTGGCATACTCTCTATACAATCCGGCTTTGAGATCAATATAAGTTTCGCTTTCTCGAATTGTTGGATTTTCTATATTTTCCAAATGCTTCATTCCACGAATTAAATGCTGGATGGATGTATTTCTCGCATTAGCCAAAAGTCTTGCCAATTCTCTCTCTCTGGCATCTTCTCTGGCTTTTTTCTGCCATTCATAACGATCTTCAGGGTTTTTCTCAGCCGCATAATCTTCCCTTTTGTTTTCTACTTCAGAATTGACTCGATTCATAGTTTCAACAGCTTCGCGGTATTCTTCTCCTGCTTTCTCCAACCATTCAGAGGATTGTGATGGATCAACAGATTGTAAAATTTTTAGATTCTTAAAATCATTTGTCCCCGATCCCCAGCCCGGATCGTAATCCGGATTGTCGGGGAGAATCAATTCGGAGGACTTCCATTCTTCTTTTTTTTGGGAATAGATAGCTCCGGAGAATAAAAAAAATAATGCCAAAGTAATGCAAATGCTTCGAATTAAAAAAATATTTTTCATGGTCTCTTAATAATTTCGGCCAATTGGGGAAAACCTTTAACTTGCCCTAATTACCCAAAAAAACATATTGGTGATATGAATAGTCGCATTTGCAAAATGGAAAAAGTAAAAAATATAGTCCTCATAGCCCATGATAATAGAAAACAGGATCTTTTGGAATGGGTATTATACAATCGTGGGACTCTTTCTCGTCATAAATTGTATGGGACAGGAACTACCGGAAAAATTGTTCAAGAGAAAGCAGACCTTCCTGTCCACCGATTCATATCCGGGCCTTTGGGCGGTGATCAACAAATTGGTTCCAAAATTGTCGCAGGAGAAATTGATCTTATGGTATTTTTCTGGGATCCGTTGACCGCTCAACCTCATGATCCGGATGTAAAGGCATTGCTTAGAATTGCAGTCTTATACAATATTGCTATGGCTTGCAACCGTGCGAGTGCCGATTTCTTGATTTCTTCTCCTATGTTGGATGAAACATATAACCGAGTGCTAGTTGATTATGAATCAAGAATCCATCCTCTGGAAAACAAGTAAATCTTTAATTAATTATTTTACTCCAATGAAAATTTTGGAGTAATTGCAATTAAGTGCCTTTGCTGTGATTTTATGACGATTGGAAAACTGCATCTTTAAAAAAATTGGAACTATATGATTCGATGCGAATGGCATAAACGCTTCAAATTCTATTCTATCCTCCAATATGGAATGATTGGAGTTCGAAGGTGATTGTTTGAAAATATGAGAATGTTGAAATGTTCGAAAGGGTCCTTCGTCCTGGACATCTTGGAACATTTCATTTTCTTTATAGATTGTATGCCTTGCTGTCCAACGAGTTTTCAGTCCCGGAATGATAGGAATTTTTAGAATCGCAATCTCTCCCACAGCAAGGGATGTGGGAGCTTGGATTACCTCAACCCCGGGAGAGGAACCAACCAAGGTATTAAAACCTATCGGTTCTTCGTGAAAGCGGAAAAGTTCTTCCACCGAAATTTCAAATTCTGATATGCATTGAAAGGTTTTCATCGTCTAATAATCAGACTGAATTAGATGTTTCATTGGTTAAAAAATATATTTTCTAAAAAATCAGAACCCATTCTAGTTTTTTCCGAAAAAGCATATAAAGAGATAAAAAGTCACTTGAACACTTTAGATCCAGAGTCTTGCTTTCAATTACAAGTTGCAAGGGATCAAAACGGTAAAGGTCGCATTCTGGTAGGTTTCGACAAACCGGCATACAATGCCAATATAGTATCGATTCGTGGAATAAATACTGTTTTCGTTGGTAAAAGTAAAGAGATTCTTATCAATGCAGGAGTTGACTGGGATGATAGGGGTAATGTATTAATATATCCTCGAATTGATCTGGAGACTCAAGAAACACCAAATCCATCAATCATGGCATTTAATACCAATAAAATTTTGCTCTCAAAAGAATCGGAGATCAAATATGGTGCTTGGGAACGAGGCGAAAAGGTAAAAATGCCCATGTTCATAGTCAATCTTTTTAAATATAAATTCATTCAATCAGTTTATCTTACAGAGAATATCATACAAATTGAACTAAAAAAATCAACCCATTGGAAAGATCATGAAGAAAAAATTGCAGATATTATAATTGACTACTTGGAAACCTTACCGGAGCCTATTCTATTACTGCGTCGGGACTGAAATTACCAATGGATCACCGGTAGCCAATTCTCTTTCCCAATATAAACTGTTTGGTTTTACCAGACTGATGATATCGCCTAATTGAGTGATGGTTCCTTCCATGACTTGCTTTCCGTTTTTTAAAAATACTACCTTGTCTTTACCTGATACTTTGTTTTTAGCACCAAGGTTGATAATCACACCTTCTTTTTTTACTCGAAGTATATTCCCTTCTTTAGGAAGAAAATCTTGTATTTTTTGTGCAAGACTAGTGCTTAAAAAAGCAAGGCTGCTTCTCCCTTCTGCTCGCAAGCGGATTGGTTCAGAAAACTTTCCGGTTAATCTATCGTAGATTTGAAATTCAATATGTATTGACTTGGATGTGTCTTTGTATTTTCCGATGCAAATAAATCTTACATCCTTGGGATAAGCGGGAGATTCGTTTAGATCGAAAAATTTTGCATTGTGGTATGGATTGTAAGAATTTTGTTTTCTGGATTGAATCAATTCGAAAATAGATTTCTCTTCTTGAAGTGAAGCAAGTCTGATTCCCGATTGATTTCGTAAACTTAGATTAAGTGCCAATCGCATCATAGTAGGGGAATGAATCTTTTCGGAAATTTCATCTTGTGGATGAAAATCCAAAACAACCAATTTAGGAATGGTTGATGGGTTCTTGAAAGTAATATTTCTACTTGTTGGAGAAAAATATCCTTCTTTGTATTCCAAAGTTTTCTTGGAAGCATTCACTGAATATTCCAATCTATTTTGAACTTTAAAATTACCTGGATCGTCCTTCACAATCTGAGAAAGTAGATTTATAAATTCAACAAGGTCTGAATTGTTCTTATAGGCATCCATTAATAAAGCTCTGGTTTGGGGGTGATTGGGAATTAGATCTCTAGCTCTCCATAGATGAAACAAAGAGGATTGGTAGTTTAACGAATTCTTTTCTGCAATATATCTCTCTTGTCGATAAAGACCTAGTTTTTTTCTAAAAGTAGATTCGGTTGGGAAATTTTCCAATGCGTATTCTTCCGCCTGGAATCTGGAAATCTCATCCAGATCATTATTTTTCAGGATCTCGGTAAAAGCTTTTTCCCCAATTAGTTTATCAGTTTTGGATTGATTGTTTTTCTCGTATGAAATGTTTGCAATAAAAAATGAGTATATAATGTTTTCGGGAAATCTGGATTTTAGATCTCGAAATATTTGTTCCGCTTCGAGTCGATAACTCCCTGATTTCCATAAATACAATTTAGCTTTCCATAAAAGTGTCTTTTCATCATCTTTGGATATAACAAGTGCAGAGTTGAAAGCCGATTCTGCTTGAGAGAATAATTGTTCTGCTTGGCGAGTAGACGGGTTTGATCTGTATGCTAAGATGGTTTTGGATTTTCCCAATAATCTATAGCCAACCAAGGAATCGGAATTCTTTTGAATGATTTCTTCGGAAATACTTTCTGCTCGGTTTAACTTATTTTGTTGAATATAGAGTTCTCCGAGTTTTTCCAACATGGGGAGATCGAATTCACTGATTGATCTTGCCGATTCTAATTTATATGTAGCTAAATCCGGTTTTCCCAAACCTTCGTATACTTCTGCCAATGCGAGTAGCAGATTTTGGTCGTAAGATTTGTTTTTCAATTCGGATTCGAGGTAATTTCTTGCCTCAACTCCTTTGTCTTGCTTCAATAAGACAAGACCAATTCCGGACATTGCTTTGGTATTTTTGGAGTCGAGTTTCAATGCCTTTTTGAATGCTTGGTTGGCGTCATTCAATGAATTCAAAGCAAGAGAAGTATAGCCATAACCCACAAGAGCAGTTGTAGAATTTGGATTGGATTCCAAGGCATTGAGATAATGAGTCAGAGCTTTTCTGTAATTTTGAGACTGATAGAACTCATCCGCCAATTTAATATCTTCCAGAGTTTCCGCAGATACTGAAAAACCCAAACAAATCACCAAGCTGAGTAGGATTGCGATTGTTTTATTTTGTCGGAACAAAATATCCTCCTGTGGTCGTGCCACCAAAATTTCGAAATGTTGCCTCTAATCTTAGGGGTATCCAACGATCGGAGATAGTATCCTTTACTTCGGTTTTATAAGATAAAACATAGCGATTGTCCAAATTAGATTGAATCGATTTTAACAATTCCTCTGATGAATCATTGAAATGAAAAACTCTACCGCCACTTTCTTCTGCTAAACTCTGCCAAGAATCATCATCTGAATTCTTATGTGCCAAAACGGGATAAATCTGAATTCCATTAGCTTTGGCGAATTGGGTAATTTTTTGTAATGAAAATTGTTTGGTAAAGAGAGGTTCTTTTCCACTGGCGAAATAAATGACAGCCCTTGGTCCCAATTCCTTGCTTAAATTGTTGATCGCTTGATAAATTGCTTTTCCTGAATTTATATTGTTTTCAGGCTTGGAATTTCTCATGGCGAAAAATATTTCGTTTTTGGATACAGAGTAGGGTAAGATTTTGGTTGCTGATAATCCACTTCTAATGGTTTCGATTCTATCATCATATGTAAGCTTAGAGAAAAAAACATCCATCCAAGAATTGATTTTACCAAGTTCTTGGTTTAGATTTTCAGAGTTTTCATAAACCATAGAGGCAGTAATTCTTCGATTGAACTTTTTCATGTCTGTAAGATCAAAAAACTTTTTATCATTCCGGTTTTCTATGAATTCAAAATCCTTTCTTTTTAAGCCTGGTAAGGATTGTCCACGTCTGTTTTTCAATTGAAACATAACATGAATATTCGGAAAATTGGATGTATCTATTTTTTCAATATCAAGAATTAAATTGGATAAAATATAGCTTTTGGGAGAA
>JAFIGA010000261.1 GCA_020831715.1 Leptospira sp.
AACATATTCGGTTGCAGGTCATCCTAGACCAATTTTATTGAGACACAAAACATCTCAAGCGGAGCTTTTGGAAGGAGAGGGAACATTTTTGGGTATGTTTCCGGAAGCTAATGATTATTATGAAGATCAAAATGTTCAGATGGAGCCGGGTGATAAAATATTTCTATATACTGATGGTATTACCGAAGCAATGAACGATGATGGGGAACAATTTGGAGAAGAGCGTCTTATTAGTGCAATTTTGCAAACTATTAATATGAGTATCCAAGAATCAATTGAACATATAACTTCAGTATATAATGAATTTACTATGGGAACCGATCAAGGGGATGATATAACAATATTTGGTTTTTCTCTCAGCCCTCATATAGACCGGTTTAATAAGCTGGTTAATGAAGGTAACACTTGCTATCAGAATAAAAGATATTCTGAAGCCACGGAATGCTTTCAATCTGCAACTAAAATTATGCCACGAGACATGAAAAACATATTGTTGTTGAGTAAATCTCTTGCAAAGGAAGGTAAATACACAGAAGCGATTGATTGTTTGGTGAATTACAATAAATATAAGATGCATGACTATGAATCCCATTTTATACTTGGCTTTTGTCATTTTCAAGAGAAGGAATACGAAAAAGCGGAATCCGAACTTAAAAAAGCTTTGTATATGGATGACAGTCATCCCGGCATACATTATAATTTAATAAGGGTTTATGCTAAGTTGGGTAATGTCTCTAAATACAATGAAGCTTTGCTCAAGATGAAAAAATTATTTCCCGGTTATAATAGATATGCAGAACTAAATTCTTTAATGGAAAAGAATTGAATATGGGTAAGTATTTCTTAAAGAGATTTCTTCTGATATTTCCTACTTTAATAGGTATTACCTTTTTGGTTTTTTTGATATCCAATTTGGCTCCGGGTGGACCCTTAGATAGAGAAATCGCTAAATTAAAAGGTGTAGCCAATCTTTCAGGAGCCACGGCAAAACATGTTTCCAAAGAAGAAATAGAAATCATTAAGAAACGATTGCATTTAGATAAGCCAATCTATATAGCCTATTTTTATTGGCTAAAGGAAGTAGCAGTGCTGAATTTAGGCGAATCTAGGTTACACTCAAGGGAGGTAACTGATTTGATTTTAGAAAAAATGCCTGTTTCGTTAATATTCGGTTTATCTGGTTTTTTTCTGTCTTATTTGGTGTGCATTCCTTTGGGCATACACAAAGCTATGAAACATGGAGAAGGATTTGACCTTTGGACGAGTTTTGTTATATTTTTTGCTTACTCCATTCCTGTATTTGCACTTGCTATGTTGCTATTATACGTATTCGCATCCGGAGAGGTTTTTTCATTCTTTCCTTTGGGACATGAGGTTTCGGATTATTACGAAGAATTGGATTTCTGGGGGAAGGTAACCGACAGATTGCATCATATGTTTCTACCTGTAATCTGTTATGTGTCTGGTTCTTTTGCAGTATTAACTTTACTTATGAAAAATTCTCTATTGGAGCAGATTTCCAAAGAGTATGTTAGAACAGCTGTGTCAAAAGGTGTTGGCTATACACAAGCGGTATTTGGTCATGCATTTCGCAATTCATTGATTCCCATTGCTACCGGCTTTGGAAGTAATCTTAGTTTAATATTTGCCGGTTCCTTGTTTATAGAATTGGTATTTAATATTGACGGAATGGGGTATTTAAGTTTCGAAGCGGTGAAAGAAAGAGATACCGATCTTATGATGGGTCTATTGTTAACTCAGTCTTTTATAGGGCTTCTTGGTAAAATTCTGTCCGATTTCTGTTATGTGTGGATTGATCCAAGGATTAATTTTGATTGATTATGCTTAATCCGAATACAAAAAAAAGATTGCTAAAATTCAAAAACAACAAAAGAGCTTACTATTCTTTTTTGGTATTGATTATATCCTATTTCATTTCTTTATTTGCTCCGATCATTTCGAATAATAAACCGTTGCTATTGGTTTATGAGGGAAAATGGCATTTTCCCGTTTTATTTTTTTATACCGAAAGAGATTTTGGTGGTGAGCATGGAACTAGAATTAACTATAAAAGACTCGCCCAAAGAGAAGACTTTCAGTCCGGTGAGTCTTTCATGTTATTTCCTCCTATACCTTACGGCGTAAATGAAGACAATTTAGAAAGTTTGGAATTTGGTGTAAATCCTCCTAGTCCTCCAAGTAGAGATCATTTACTTGGTACAGACGATAGGGGTAGGGATGTGTTCACTCGCATTTTTTATGGATATAGAATTGCCATGACATTTAGTTTGTTGCTTGTCGTTGTGGAAATGTTTCTTGCCGTTATCATTGGAGGAATCCAGGGCTACTTTGGAGGCATTCTAGATATTAGTATGCAGAGATTCATTGAGATTCTCTCCAGTATTCCATTTTTATATATTATTTTAATAATGGGTTCCTTCTTGGGAACGGGCTTTATGGTACTTTTAGTAACCTATGGAGCTTTGAGTTGGATAGGATTGAGCTATTATATGAGAGGTGAGTTTTTACGATTGAGGAATCTGCAATTCGTCGATGCAGCTAGAGCTCTTGGGGTTTCTACTACTAAAATTTTATTTCGCCACCTCCTACCAAATGCGATAACACCACTTGTGACATTTTTGCCATTTACATTGATATCGGCTATATCAATCCTCTCAGCCTTGGACTTCTTGGGGTATGGAATCCCTGCACCTAATCCATCTTGGGGTGAGATGATTGGTCAAGGCAGGGAAAGACTCACCGCTTATTGGTTAATCGCCTTTCCTTCGATGGCATTATTTATTACTATTTTATTAACTGCTTTTGTGGGCGAAGGAATGAGAGACGCATTCGATTCCAAGGAGAAGGTTGAGTATGACTGATACAATCCTGGAAGTTAAAAATTTCTCACTGGATCTTCGAACAGAAGCGGGAGACTTACCGGTTCTATCTGATATAAATTTTTATATCAAGCGAGGGGAATTTTTGTCTCTGGTGGGTGAGAGTGGTTGTGGAAAATCTGTCTGTGCTCTATCAATTACTAAACTTTTGCCCAAGAAATTAGCTGTCTATAAGTCCGGAGAAGTTTTATTTAACGGGACTAATTTGTTGGAGGAATCGTCCGCGACTATTCAAAAGATTCGCGGAAATGATATCTCATATATATTTCAAGAACCGTTTAGCTCTCTAAATCCGCTTCATAGAATCCAAGACCAAATGATTGAAGGCTTTATAGCTCACAATAAAGGTTCTAAAATTCAGGCAATTGAAAAAGCTCGATATTTGCTGGGACGTGTGGGAATAACCGATATTGATGAAAGGTTGAAGTCATATCCAAATCAAATGTCGGGCGGTATGTTACAGAGAATTTCTATTGCGATGGCACTCATGTGTGATCCAATTCTATTGGTAGCCGATGAACCGACTTCTGCTATAGATGTTACGATACAATCTCAGTTGATTGAGTTACTTTTTGAATTAAAAAGGGAGATGAATCTTTCCGTTCTTTTTATATCCCATGATATTGCTTTGGTCAGTTATCTATCCGACAGAATTAATGTAATGTATGCAGGTTGTATGGTTGAATCGGGGAATGTGGAGCAAGTTATTGATCAACCCAAACATCCCTATACTCAGGCATTATTAAAAGCATATCCATCCATCAAAGATGACAATCAAGATTTGGAGCCGATTCCCGGAATGGTTCCATCTCCATCTGACTATCCAAAGGGTTGCCATTTTACTGATCGATGTGTGAAGGCTATGGATGAATGCAGACTTTCCAAACCTAAACTGCAAATTACTGATGCTTCTCATGAGGTTTCTTGTTTTTTATATGGTGGTCAAAATGCTGGAAACTAAAAATTTAAACGTTGTTTATACATCAGGATCCAGTTTGAGTTTTAAGAAAAAAAGAATTGTCGCTGTCGAGGATGTAAGTCTAAAAATTCAAAAAGGTAAAACATTGGGTTTAGTCGGCGAGAGTGGCTGTGGTAAATCCACTTTAGGAAGAGCAATCCTTGGTTTGGTGCCTATCGAATCAGGTTCCATCTTTTTGGATGAAGAACCAATTCACGAAAAATCGCGAAAAGAATGGTTGCCGATTCGAAAAAAAATCCAAGTAATATTTCAGGATCCATATTCCTCTTTGAATCCACGAATGACCATTGAAGAAATTATTTCAGAGGGTTTGATTGTGCATTTTCCCGGATTGAATAAATTAAAAATTCGAGAACTTGTCGCCACTATATTGAACAAAGTGAATCTATCTACGAATATTCTTCAACGATATCCTCATGAATTTAGTGGTGGTCAGAGGCAGAGAATTGCTATTGCGAGGGCTTTGGTATTGGAACCGGAGCTGGTGGTTTGTGACGAAGCAGTTTCCGCATTGGATATTTCCACTCAAGCGTCTGTTATCAATTTACTAAAAGAATTGAAGTCTATGTTAAATCTGTCATATCTGTTTATTTCTCATGATCTGGGAATTGTAAGATATATTTCAGATTTTATAGCTGTTATGTACTTAGGTAGAATTATTGAGTATGGGAATAAAAATGATTTAATAAACAATCCTAAGCACCCATACACAAAAGCTTTATTTTCTTCTTCCTTTGATATAAAAAATAGAGATAAAGAAAGGGTAGTTATAAAAGGTGAGATTCCATCCGTTTTGGATAAACCGAAAGGTTGTCATTTCCATACAAGATGTCCAATCGCCAAAGACATTTGCAGAGTTGAATCACCTCCTAAAGTAGATTCGGAGGGGGATAACTGGACATTTTGTCATTTTCCAATGTCTAATAAGTAAAATGAGTTTTCTAAAATCCAGTTTTACAGGTTTTTTTCTTTCCTTAAAGTATATTTTTTATTCGATCATTACCTTTTTATTTTTTTTTCTACTTATAGGTTTTGCTATATATCAATCTGTAGATTTGAATAAATTAAAAAAAGACGTTTTGAAGGCTCTTGAAGAAAAATCGGACTTAAAAATTGAATACGTTTCGAACCAACTGGTTATTTTTCCATCTCCGGGTATAGAATTTGAATACATAAATATTTACGATAATGATGAAAAAATTGCCGAACTAAATAAATTATTAATTCAATTTTCAATCTGGGAATTAATCCAAGGAAAGTTCGAAATAGATGGTATGGAATTGCATTCGGGTAAGCTATATTTATATAGAGATAGTCTAGGGAACTTAGATGTCCTATCCGGGTTTATGAAAAAAGAATCGAAATTCAATCCTGATGATATCAAGACTAAATTAGATGAAGAGAACATTGATCAGATAGAATCCCAAAAAATAGATTTAACTCCGGAAAGCTTATATGTTTACTTTCCGGATACTACTAAATTGGATAATATTCATATAGATTTCGTGGACGATTTCTATAAAAATAGATACAGCCTTTATATATGGAAATCCAATTTTTCTATATCTCCATTTACAAGAACTGCCAATCTTGATATTTATGGAAAAATTAATAACAGAAAATTTGAAATATACAGTGACTTTTATTGGGAAGAGAACGAATTCTCTTATAATAGTTTACGAGGTAAAGCGACTGTAATTTTAGATGTATTCAATCTCTCTTTATTGGATGATGTCCTTGTAATCTTCCCCAATGGAGATTTCAATCAAACAATAGTGTCAGGCAGGTTATATTTCGAAAAAAAAGAAGAAGATCTCTCTCGATTACAGGTGAAGGACTGTTTATTTGAAAATTTTGCCTTACCGAAAAGAAAGCCTTTTGGCAAAATTTTAGTCAATACTTGGATAGCTTATTCAGCAAAAAAACATAGGCTCATGTTCGATGATATATCTGTTTTTTGGAAGAATCGAGCTTCACTAACAGGAAATGGCTTCTTGACTTTCGATTCCAATCCTATCATTCAATTTAAAGTAAAGTCAGAGTATGCTGATTTGGATCATATCTTTAAATTTGTTTCTATCTGGACGGATACAATTTTGGATAGATCCGCTTTATTCAGAGATTTACCGGATACCGGATATGATAAGAAATTTAGATTAAACATGGATTTGAATTTAAAGAATGTATTCTACAGTGATCTTAGATTTCCGTATTTGAATACTCGAATTAATTATCATTATCCCAAGATTTTATTAAATTATTTTGATTTCGCTTTTAATGAAGGGAATGTTTCAGGTTCCGGTGAAGTATTACTTTTCTCCGGGGAACCGAAAATCTATCTAGATGTTAAAATGTTAAATTTTGCTGTAGACTCTCTGATTGCCAGAAGAACTGACAATAAATACATTACCGGAAATTTAGAGTCTAATTTTCAATTAAAATCAACAGGTTCGACAGAGGAAACAATATTAAACAATCTATCCATTCGAGGGGAATATAATTTAACAAAAGGAGAGCTTATCGGTTATTTGAACTTTTTAAAACCTTTAGCTAGTTTGGGTAAGATTATAAATTTTACCGGTCCACCGGGGAATAGTTTGGAATACGATTCCCTGAGAGGAACATTTTCATATAAAAATAGATTGATACAATTTACCAACATGAAAATGAAAGGAGTGGGGTTAGATGCGGAAGGTGTTGGAAAAATAGATTTAGATGGTAAAATGGATATTAGAATCACTGTTGCTTTATCCGGTGTAGCTGGTAAAATTTTAAAACTTCCAATTATCTATAAAGGTATCTTTGGTCGAAATCTTCCTTATGTGGATCCTATTTGGTTGGGGTCAGTATATGCAGGCACAGTCTTTCTAGCAGGTCCGGCAGGAGCAGCTGTGGGAGGAATTGCAGGATCTGCTGCGTCGGATTATATAAATAAAGCTATGTCAACAATAAAAGGTATCTTTTCATTTTCGAAAAAAGAAGAAGAGGAAGAGTTTTAGTATTTTCGTTCCAAGGTTGTTTTTCTGGAGGGAACGATTAATTCCGAAACTAATTCTTGGAACGGTTCCCGAATTTTTACATTAGGATTGTATTTATCTGTTATTTCTTCTCCGTCTGCAATAAATTTGTAGTGATAGGTTCCGGGCAATAGTTTTAGTTTTATTTCAAAGCTCCCATCTTTTGTCTTTTTCAAGTAATCCGATTCATAGTTCCAATTGTTAAAACTTCCGATAATTGCAACAGTATCTTTATCGGGTAGATGGAGTTTGAAATGAACGGTTCTCAATAATGATTCTTCATCAGCTGAATCTTCCAATACTTCAACCGAGGCATAGCGGTCAGGATCAACATCTTCCAGATAGTATCTAGACATCTCCGAGCCGGAAGCATCTGGTATTTTGGATGGATTTGTTTTGTCGTATTCGTAGATCCCTTCCGTTTTAAATTTATAATCATATATTTCTAATTTAGAATAATTTGAATCTATGGCTGTAGGGGGTATTAGTATATAGAAAATTCCATAACGATTTTTTCTCATAGGAAGGCATTCCCACTGCGAAAAATTCCCACATATAGCCACATGTTTTTTTCTAATTCCTGAATAGGTAAATAATACTCCTTTGTTAAGGATATTACCGGAGTTTGCATACTTATGAATGTCCAAAAGTCTTATGTATCTTGGAGAAATCGCTCTTTTTAAGCTATCAATCTGCCATTGGTAGTAGATTTTTTCCTTATCTGCTTCTGATTTCTCGGAAGCCTCCCATTCTTCGGATGAATATCCGCCAATCCAGCTTTTGGCTTCATCAGACAGCAATATTCCACTGGACAGAAGAACTGAAACAAAGAAAAGTTTAAAAAATAGAGATCGGTACTGGTTCACATTTATATTGTCGAACTCTTGGAAGAATCCAAACTTAAAAAAATCAGATTAGACATAATCAAAATATTCTCTTGGTTTTATTTAATTTTCCGATAATGTGATTAAGGATTTATGGCAGAAATAAAAGACAATATATCCGACGAAGATATAGAGATTCTAAACGGAATTCTCCAACCTCTGAATAAAAACCCTCAGAATTCGGAAGAACTCAATCCTATGGCGAAGACTTTTCGTCAGAAGATGGGTTACGCCGAACCGATTGAGTTCAGCGATAGCAATGGAGCTGGTGGGGAAGAAGGTGAGGGTGGGGATAGTTCTGCCAGTCCCTTTTTGGACGAATCGGATGATCTTTCTACCGATGATGTTTTCTCCGATTTACCGGACGAAAATGAAC
>JAFIGA010000141.1 GCA_020831715.1 Leptospira sp.
TAAGAGCCTTTAAGATTTACGACTTAATAAATATCAAAGAACAACAAGCCATTGTTCAGAAATTGGATGCTCTGCGTGCTGAGACACAGAAGTTGGAAGCGGTATATAAGAAGAAGATTGATGACTTGGAAGAATTGAAGAAGTCAATCTTGCAGAAGGCGTTTGCCGGAGAGTTGAAAACGGATGGGGAGGCTGTGGTGTGAAAAAAGATCTAACTAATTCCGGTTTAGACAGGAAAAATATACTAAACAACAAAATTGCTGTACAGGAAGTATATGAGCAGGTTGGATTTTATGGTGTTAAGTTCAAAGAAAAATACCGATTTACTCGTCAGCAACTAGCTCAATACTTCGAAGTAGATATCAGAACAATAGAGCGTATTGTTGAAAATAATAAAGCTGAATTGGAGCAAAGTGGCTATGAGATTTTCTCAGGTAGTCAACTTCGGTTGTTCAAGGAAGAAGTTTCAGGGTATATTACCAAAATTAAAAAAGATCAGGATGTCTCCGACATCCATGTCGGAGACATAGTAAAGCTTTATGAAAAGGAACTAGAAGGATGGGCAAAAGTCCCACAATTATCCGTTTTTACTTACAGGGCTTTTTTAAATGTCGGAATGCTATTAACGGATTCCGAGAAAGCTCAGAAGCTGCGTTCTGTCATTTTGGATATTGCAATAGATGTAATAAACAAGAAATTGGGCGGAAAAACAAAATACATCAATCAAAGAGAAGAAGAATTTCTACCAAGTGCGATACGTGAGTACAACTACCGAAAAGAATTTACCGATGCTTTGAACTTATACATTGTCGAAAATAAATTCAAATATGGACAACTGACTGATAAAATTTATAAAAGTATTTTCAAAGAAAATGCAAAAGAATATAGGCAAATTTTAAAACTCAATTCAAGCGAAAATGTAAGAAGCACCCTGTATTCGGAAGTTTTGGATTTGATAGCAGGTTGTGAAAATGGGTATGCTAGTTATTTGAAAAACGAATTTGAAAAAATTGGAAGAAAATTAAGTCTTCCAGAAGCACATTCATTATTTGTTTCGTTTGAGCAAATAACAGAAGCAACATTGATTCCATTACGAGAAAAAGCCAGAAGCTTAATGGCTAGTCGTGATTTAGCTTTTAGAGATGCCTTACATGAGAAACTGAAAGAATACATTGATGAAGTTAGTTCAGAAGATTATGAAAAGTTTTTGGGCGAAAGGAGTTTGGATTTAGAGCAGAGGTTGGAAGACAATAAGGATGTTTTTAAGCGATTAAAAGATAGATAGGCATGGAATACAATTACTTCACAGCGGATTATGCCATTAAAATCCATGATAAAATCATAGAAATTTCGGGAGGTTTGGAAGGTGTTAAAACATTTGGAAATTTAGAAAGTCCACTTATTCATATTCAAAACAATGACTATTATCCCACATTTGAAGAAAAATTAACGCATTTAGTTTTTTCCATTAATAAATTTCATGCTTTCAATGATGGAAACAAAAGGACATCAATTGCAATGGGAGCTTTCTTTTTGGAATTAAATGGGCTAGATGTATTTGTTGATAAATTTATCATTGAAATGGAGAATATTGCTGTTACTATTGCAGACAACATCATTGATAAGAATTTATTAGAAGAAATTGTAACATCAATTATTAATGAAATGGATTATAGCGAAGAATTAAAACTTAAAATTATTCATGCTCTAAACCGACTAAATTCCGATAACGAGCAGTTAAATATTGGTGTTGAATTTTATAAGGATCTATATTAGCCATGAACGAAGCAGAAACCAGAGCAGAACTCATTGACCCCAAGCTAAGAGAAAACGGTTGGGGTGTTGTGGAAGGTTCGAAAGTCCTTCGAGAATACCATATAACCGAGGGGAAGATTCAAATAGGCGGCGGGCGTGGGAAGAAGGAAATCGCCGACTATGTTCTGGTTTATAAAGGCATCAAGCTCGCTGTAGTGGAGGCAAAAAGCAATGACTTGGAAGTGGGCGAAGGTGTCATGCAAGCCAAGAAATATGCAGAGAAACTCCAACTCGAAACCACCTACAGCACGAACGGAACATCCATCTACCAAATCTGCATGAAAACCGGGGAAGAGGGCTTGGTTGAAAACTACCTAAGCCCCGATGAACTCTGGGAGAAGACATTCGCCGAAGAAAACAATTGGCGAGAAGAATTCGCGCATGTTCCCTTTGAAGACAAGAGCGGAACTTGGCAGTTGAGATACTATCAGGAGATAGCCGTGCAACGTACTGTGGAAGCGATTGCCCAGAAGAAAGACAGAATATTACTAACACTCGCTACGGGAACTGGTAAGACAGCAATTGCGTTTCAGATTGCTTGGAAGTTATTTCAAACCCGTTGGAATCTAAAGCGAGACGGAAGCAGAAGACCCAGAATTTTATTCTTAGCCGATAGAAACATATTAGCAGACCAAGCTTATAACTCATTTTCTTCATTTTCCGAGGATGCATTGGTTCGAATCAGTCCGAAAGAAATCAGAAAAGGAGGAAGGGTTCCCACTAACGGAAGCATATTTTTTACTATTTTCCAAACATTCATGGGCAATGCAATCCATCAACTGAACTTGCCGGCAAAACCCTCTAACAACCCTGGTTTGCTAAAGGCGGCATCCCCTCATTCAAAAGCGCAGTATAATTTTGGACAATATCCTCCTGACTATTTTGATTTTATCATAGTCGATGAATGCCACCGTGGAGGAGCCAATGATGAAGGCAATTGGCGGGGCATCTTGGAATACTTTAGCCCTGCCGTTCAATTGGGTCTAACGGCAACACCGAAACGAAAAGACAATGTCGATACTTATAAATACTTTGGAGAACCGGTTTATATCTACTCGCTGAAGGAAGGAATCAATGATGGTTTCTTGACACCTTTCAAAGTAAAACGCATCAAAACTACCTTAGATGACTACCTTTACACTTCGGACGATACCATTGTGGAAGGCGAAATAGAAGAAGGCAAGCTCTATGAAGAAAAAGACTTCAACCGCACGATTGAGATTGTAGAGAGAGAAACCAAGCGAGTAACAATCTATTTGAATGAAGCGGATCAGAAGGAAAAGGCAATCATCTTCTGTGCCAACCAAGGACATGCGGCATTGATAAGAGATTTGGTGAATCAACACTCCCAAAGCAAAGATCCGTTTTATTGTGTTCGCGTAACGGCAAATGATGGAATGGAAGGAGAACGAATGCTTCGTGAATTCCAAGACAATGAAAAAACATTGCCAACCATATTGACCACCTCTCAAAAACTTTCTACAGGAGTGGATGCAAGAAACATTCGAAATATCGCATTGCTTCGTCCTATCAATTCCATGATCGAGTTCAAGCAAATTGTTGGACGTGGGACAAGGCTTTTTGATGGGAAAGAATTTTTTACAATCTACGACTATGTAGATGCCTACAAACACTTTTCCGATCCGGAATGGGATGGAGAACCTATAGAGCCGGTAGACAATAATGAAACTCCCCCAACCAAGCCTCCCAAAGAACCCAAAGATCCGGAAGACAGTGAAGAAGAAGGCGAGAAAAATCCAAAACGCAAGCGGATAAAAGTAAAATTACGAGATGGAAAAGAAAGAGAAATACAACATATGGTTTCCCAATCCTTTTGGAGTGCAGATGGTAAGCCTATTTCATCCCAAGAATTTCTGAACAATCTCTTGGGTGAATTGCCCAAGCTTTTCAAAGACGAAGAAGAATTGCGAAAGCTTTGGAGTAACCCTGTTACGAGAAAAACTCTATTTGAAAATCTGGATTCTGCAGGCTTTCCCAAAGAAGATCTCCTCAGTTTGCAAAAGTTGGGTTCTATGGAAAAAAGCGACTTGTATGATGTCTTGGAATACGTGTTCAATGGTGAATATATTGCAATGACCAGAGAAGCAAGAGCAAAAGCGGCGCAAGCCTCCTATTTCACAGCAATCAACGAACAACAGCAAGAGTTTATCAGCTTCGTGCTAGGCAAGTACATTGAAACAGGTGTAGAAGAACTCGATCAGGAAAAACTTCCCATCCTTCTGACAAACAAATACCAATCTCTCGAAGATGCCAAAGCAATCTTGGGAGACGTTGCGAATATTAGCAGATTGTTTATCGATTTTCAAAAGTATTTGTACAATCCATCTGCAGCGTGATTGGTGCTGTGGGTGTTAACTCTTCTGCGAATGTATGTGAGCACTCCAATGCCGACAATTCCCAAGAAGGAGCCACCCCCCAGTTGCTCGCAACTCACCTGAATTCTTTTTATTGGCGAGGGATTAAGAGGATTCCCACCCCAGGGTTGCCCCGGATGGAAGAATTTAACAACGGAAGTAACGGAAACGCCTTCGGCGACACGGAATAAATGAATACTGATAGCTTACCACCCGGTAAAGA
>JAFIGA010000142.1 GCA_020831715.1 Leptospira sp.
AGCGGAGTGGCACTCACCACAGGCTTTTGGCAGACCGATTTGGCCACTGAGCCGAGGATGAGTGCCACGAAGCTTTGCCGCACCACCTTCGGGCTTGCGTTCCGCAAGCACTCCTCGACCTTCGGTCTCGTCGTCTAGAAACAGCGTACCACGCTGTTTGTGTGGCATGGATCACCTCCTGGGTTTTTTGTAGATTTGGAATAATACATTTTTAGATTTTTCAATAAAAATTTATATCTAATAAACTGTGGTGGAGTGGCACTTATCCGAATCAGGTATTTAAATACTAATGATTGCCGGATCTAAATAAACCCATTTGCGTACCAGCGAGCCACGATGGCGTAGCCCCGGCTTTTGAGCCATGGATGGCGAACCAGCCGGTAGCAATGGGGTTGTTTAGATCTAAATCCATAATTCTCCTTAGCCGAGGATGAGTGCCACGGAGCTGATCACCTCCTGGGGTTTCTGTCTATTTGTTATATAGTGAAATTCTAGCTTGTTTGTTTTTTGTTGTAGTAAAATGATATTCTTCTTAAAAATTCTTGACGATCGAAAAACTGTAACCAAAGACCAGTCCACTATCGGATCTCGCCAATCCGGTATTTAAAATGGGAGTGGTTTCTAGAAGAATTGGCTCTGAACCTTGATCCCATTTGAATCCACTCGCTCTGTCAAAATTTGTTAATATATTTGTTTGGAAAAACCCACCGTATTTGAAGCCGATTGAATCCGAAAGTTTTATTACGAAACCCAGTTCAACGAACCAGTTGATCCCCCAGAAATCTTCCATGAATCTGGATCCCGTTTTAAATTCTGTTATACTGAATTGGTTTCTAGATTCGACTAAATTGATCTCATTGCTTTCTTCTATTCTTTCTGATACGGTAAAATTCTCATAGCTTAGAGAACTCAATTGAAGTCTCCCCGAATACATAGTGAATTCACTTGTGAAATATACATTGAGCCAGTCATCCCATACGGCTATACTACCACCGGCTCCTATGGTTACTTTTTGAATCCGATAGTTCATTTTGCCCGTAGAGAAGGAATATCCATCCCATATATTTGATGTGTCAATCTGAACGGTAGGAATTCCTGCTTGGTAGGATTGATAGGGAGCTCTTGTATTGATTTCTGAATATTCCAAATATCCTTCCATGCTGAAATCATCCGTTAAATAATCCAAAGGTCCAAAACCAGCTCTAATGCCTGTTTCTCTTATATTGGCATCAATTGTATCCAAGGTGAGAATTCCCCTATTGCTAAAGCTGGAATAATTTTCTCTCCTTAAATCATTATTCTTGCTGAACACACCAATGAAAAAGAAATCGAAAAACTGATGGGAGTATTTAAATTCAGGTGCATAGGAACTTCGCCTTCTCGAAGAGCCTGTTTGGAAAATTAGATTCGGGTTCTCCAATGCCTCATCGAGAGGGGAGGCAATTCTTGTTCCATTCAAAATGGTTGGAAGACTCTGTGGTCCTCCTTGCACATTGGATGGGTATATGGATGCGGCAAGTTCTAAAACATGCAATGAGTTGTCTTTGAAAGTTGAATTAGACGGTTCGGATTTTGATTTAGATAAAGAGGTCTGAGCAGTAAGAGATGAAAATGAAATTGAATAAAATAGAATTATAACAATAAAAAAAAGAATCAATTGATTGATAGACTTTAGAACATTTGTCATGGGAATATAATTTCTTGATATGATAAATCGAAAAGATTTTTTTAAAAAAATTGATAGGGTAAAATACCCTATTGAAATTTGTGAAACCAAACTGATCTCTTTATTCGGACCATTTCATAATAGTATAGGATGATTTATTTAATTAACTTCAAAGTATAAGGTTGCATTTTTTTTATATATATTGATTCATAGAATATTGTATAAAAATTCGGAGAATACGAGTCATGCTGAGAAGTTTTAATTTTTCAATTTACCTATTAATTTTTATTTTTATTGTTTATTGCAAAGAGAGTAAAACAGGAACAGGATACATAAAGCAAGATAAATCCATGAATGCGAAAGCTTATGTGATGGACGATGTTTGTATATTCAAAACGCCCAAGTTGGCTCATCCTTGCGAGTCGAAAATCCCTGCCAATGCAGAAGTCAGAGTGACTCAACACAGCATAGATCCGTTGGAATCCGAAACCAGGAAGATAAAATTCTACGAAGTAGAGTGGAAAGGAATCAAAGGCTATGTTTCCTACCAAGAAGAATTGGATACGAAAAATTTCTATACAATAGTTCCTCTGTCTGAACCGGTCAAAGTGAAAGTGAATGTAGCAAGTTTGCGCTTTCGAAAATTACCTTCCCTGAAGGCAGAAAACATTCGTCCTCTACTAAGGTGAACAGAATTGGAAATGATTGGATTGGGAGCTATCAAATTCCAGGCAGATGGAAAATATGATGCCTGGGCTCAAGTTCGAACAGAAGCAGGTGAGATCGGATACTCATTTGCCGGATTCTTGTTAGAGGAGGATGAAGATTACAATTCTGAAGGAACCAGTGATTCCGGTTTTGTTTTGTTAAAGTCTGTTCCTAATCTTGAAAAAGATTTGAAAACAGCAGTTGAGATATTTGAAGGATATAGTGATCTAAAGTCCACTGAAGAGTTGGAATGCGAGATGGACTGTCAAGTTTACGCTTACGAGCGAGTTTTTGAAAAGGATGGAAGAAAATACTTTTTAATTAAAAAACAAAACAAAGAATACGGAATCAATTATATGGAACAAGGCTCTTTGGAGGAAGGATGGGTTGATTCTGCATATGTGGAAGCCAGTGGACATAACTTATATGACTATTCCAGAACCAAGATCAAAAATAAAGATATCCAAATGATTTCTGAATATTTACATTCAAAAGATAGCATCAAAAGTTCATTTGATATTAATATAGCGGAGAAAATTAGTACACTGGATGATTCGGGTATATATTATGTAGTGAACTATTTCGATCGAGATACGGATTTTGTTCCTTTTGAAAGATCGTCCGGTGTTTTTTTTATCCATGGAAAAGATATTCGTATGATTTTAAATCATTTTGACTCAGTAGTCTATCAAGATATCAACAATGATGGGGTCGGCGAATGGTTGACTACCAGTTCCGGTAGAAGTGATTATAGTTACATTTTATACGGTAATATAAAAGGAAGTATGAGAAACTTAATTCAAGTCTTCGAATCGGAGTATGAAGGATGTTCCTACTCGGTGATGGATGGAAAACAAGTGAATCTAAAACAAGCGGAAGAATATTCTCAGAAAAAATGTAGTTTGAAAATTGAAGATAATGGTACAGTCACTATCGATCATGGATTGGGAATATTGAAATTTAGCTTCAATGGAACAAAATTGATTCGGATTTAGAATAGATCGTGATGCAACAATCGAGTGAATAGTAGAATGATTCTTTATAGACTATTTATTTTTCTTTTCCTAGCGGGGATGTGCTTTCTTATATTGATCTGTTCTCCCGGAATCAGATTTACAGAGAATAATAATCATCGCTGGACGAAGGCAGTAGAACCTATAAGTTTTCAACCGAGTCAAGATTTAGCTAGTAACCAGATAACAGGAGAATTGTGGGAATCTAGTACAGATTGTAAAACTTGCCATGAGAATATTTATGAGAATTGGAGTAAATCCAGACACAATGTCGCATATAGCAATCCGCTCTACCAAGTGAGTCACAAAAAAGAACCCATGGCATGGTGTTTGAACTGTCATTCTCCCTTGATGGAACCGGGGAATGATCCCAAGGATTTCTCGGGAAGATTCCAAAGCGAAGATGGTGTCTCCTGTATCACATGCCATGTTCGAGATGGTAATATACTAACAGCTGAAATTCCAAAAGAACCAAAGGGCGTGCACGCCTATAAGGAAGTTTCCCAGATGAAAGAATCAGAATTCTGTGGGAATTGCCATCAATTTAATTTTCCTACTATTGATTCTCTCTCAGAATCCAAGCCACTCGAATACAGCAATCTTCCTATGCAGAATACGCTTGAGGAATGGAAAGAGTCTCCTTACTATCCCAGAAAGAATTGTCAGTCTTGTCATTTATTTCCCAAGAAAAAAAGATCTCATTCATTCTCCGGTGGTCATGACGCTGAATACTTGAATCAATCTTTTGAGTTGGAGCTCATACCCATCATAGGCAATGAGTTTACAATCCGAGTTCGTGGAATCAATATTGGTCATCATTTTCCAACAGGTGATTTATTTCGTAGTCTACGAATTCGAATTAAGAAAGAAGATGGAAGTTTTGTAGATGAAATTATATTAAAAAAACACTATATTCCAAGTGAAAAGGATGCATCATCAAAGGATGCCGCAAGAGTGTTGTACGAGGATACTAGCTTAAATTTATTTTCCAAGGATTCCAATTATTCAGTTCGAGATATATCATGGAGATATGAGGGAGTTGAAAGAAAGTTAATCTATGAATTGGAGATGGATTACCAATCCGGTGAAAACCATTTTTTCAATCAATTGCCTTACAAGGAAACATTTCGAAAGTTTTTAAAAGGACAATGGATTCTTCCCGAAATGTCCAAAGACAAGGGTTAGTTTTTAATAGTCTCTTCCACTTCAAGCTCGGTCGGTGTATGGCATTCTTCTTCGGGATCTTGCATAATAGCCCGATTGTATATTGTAAACAATCCGAATAAAACCAGAACTATTCCCAGAACCAGGCGATAGCGTTGGTTGCTCAATATGGAAATAAACTTTTGACCCGCAAGACCAATGCTCAGTAGCATGGGGTAGGTTCCTAAACTAAAAACAGCCATTACTAATGCTCCTTCCCAAGGATTCCCTGTTAGTAGTGAAAGCCCGTATGCGGGAAGCAGCAATCCACATGGTAATAGGCCGGAGATGCTACCCATTGCAAAGGAAAGAATGATTGTATTTTTTGTGTTTTTAAGTCTTTGTGAGGCGAAATTGGTAATGTAACGAGGTGCAGACCAATTGAATAATTTTGGGAATACCGGAAAAATATAGGATAAACCCAAAATTATTATAACCAGTCCACCAATCCATCCGGCAATTTCGGCGAATAGGAATTGGTTTGCCCCCCATCCCAAAAAACCTATAATAAATCCAATAAAACTATAGGATAGAGTTCTTCCAAAGTTATAGAAAAAATTTGATACAATTCCTGCATCGTCCCTAGTTTGTAATAGGGCGACAAATGGACCACACATTCCGATACAATGGGTGGACCCAACCAATCCTTGGAGAAATGCAGTGGAAAGAATTGCCGGCAACATAGTTCCAGCCTTTGGATAGTTGAGAATTCGTAAAGAGGATATTCGATTTATTAAAAATAACTGGATTTTCCTAAGTAGAATGAAATCCTTGAAACAGAGAGTAGTAATTATGAAAAAGCTGTATTTAATTTTTGTTTTAATTTTGACAACTATCCATTGCGGTGATGAAAGTCATTCCGACAAGAAAGGAATCGAGATACAAGGTGCTTGGGTAAGATTGGTTCCCAAAAGTTCCAATGTTACGGGAGCCTATATCCAAATTACCAATCATGGTGAACTAGATCGATTGCAGGCTGCTAGATCGGATATTGCAGAAACTGTAGAGATCCACGAAATGAAAGAAACCGAGGGAATGATGCAGATGAGAAAACTCGAACAAGGTATTGAGTTACCATCTCATAAAAGGATTCGCCTTCTTCCCGGTGGAAACCATCTTATGTTGATCGGTTTGAAAAAGGAATTGAAGCCGGGAATGAAAGTTCCGATTGTTCTTGAATTCGCCAAGTCAGCACCGTTATCAGTTGAGTTCACGGTTGGAGAAATGGGTGAACCGATTTCCGACTCTCACAATCATGATCACAATCATTAAAATGACCATGATCAAAGTCACGATCACTAGAAATATAGAAAAACAGTAGGTCAGTTATGAGTGGATATCAATATCAAAAAAAAATTATATTAATTCTAATAACTATTTCAGGATTAATATTTTCCTGTGGACAGAAAGAAAAATTTGAGAATCTGGGAATTGGTGGTGAGATAAAACTGCAATCTCTTTCCGATAAAGAATGGGTCCTTTCGAAAAATACAAAGCCAATCAATTTAGTTTTTTTTGGTTATACGGCATGTCCAGATTTTTGCCCAATGACCTTGGCAAAATTTAAGAAGCTGAATCAAATCCTGGGGAAAGACCAAGAAAAAGTTCAATATATATTTGTTAGTTTGGATCATAAGAGGGATACTCCGGAAAAATTGGACGACTATGTGAAATTCTATGTTCCCAATGGGGTTGGTCTTTCGGGATCTGAGCAAGAAATTGCAAAAGTGTTGGATGATTATAAAGGAAGTTTCTCATGGAACGGAGATTTCATTGATCATTCCACATATACCTATCTTGTGGATGCTGAGCTTAAAACGAGATACCTGTTTAAACACAAAGATTCACCAGAGAGCTTGGCTAAAATTATACGTTTGTTATTGTGAGTAGGTTATAGCTATTTCAAAAAACGAATTTTTGATTAATAGATGTATTACTTATAGTCCAGAGGTATCTTTTAATATCCATTTTAGGTCGGAGTATTTGCCTTCTTTCAATTCCTTGGCTTTCCGAAGGGATTGTTTAATGAACGAAGTAGTTTCGGTATAAGTATGATTGCTTTTAGCCTCCGTTACACCTAGATATTGTTTTAATTTCATCAGCATGCTTGATGCGTATTTTTTTTCGTCCAATGGCTTATCAATAGATGTTAGAAATTCTCTATGACTTCGTTTATTTCTATACTCCGGTTCTTCCGGAGGATGGAGCTGAATCTTTTCCACTTGGTCGAATAGAGCAGGGCTCAAGATCAGCGTTCCATGTTGCACAATTACATTTTTCTTTCTAAACTGAGCATTACCCGATATTTTTTTAAGAACTCCATCTTCCATTTTGACGCTAATGTCTGATTTCCCTGCTGTAGTCGCAATGATTGCTTGTTCGGCTAATGCATCTCTCGCAATTCCCAGTAGCACATCATAGGATTTTTTGATAGGATAGAGTTCTGAATTATTACTTATGTCTACGAATAAAGAAAAGTTTAAATTGCCCGGATGATCATGGAATACTGTACCACCACCGCTCGCTCTCCTGGCTATAAGAAGTTGTTCTCGTTTTTCTTTTACATTTAATTTTGATTTTTGATTAATAAACGAAATTTGGTAGGTTGGAAAGAAATTATTAAATTCTTCCAAAGTATTTTTTTCAATCGTTTCAAATTCCTTTTCCGATATCCCCAATACTATAGTTCGAAACGTTTTCCAAATTCGCACTCCCAGTTTCATATCGAACTCTTGCATGGACAAAGCCAGAGCTTCCTCCCATGCCAGTTGAAAGTATGGGTCTCTCAGTGAATCTTGGCAGATAAGAAATGATGAAGCAGAGGGCAATTTATTCCTCAGTGTAATAATCTTTGGATGCTTCGTTTAGGAAGGTTCTTTCTTTTTTGGTCAGAGATTTCATTCCATATTTGGAAATTTTTTCCAAGAGTTCATCGACCTTTTGCTTGGAATTTACACGCATATCCATCTCTTCTTGGTATTTTTTGAATTTTCTCTTCTGCATATATCTGGAAAAAGAGAAGTTCCAATTTAGAAGATTTCTAAATAAATCAAAATACCGAACAAATAAAAATCCACCCAAAAACCCACCGGCATGTGCCATATGTGCAACTCGTCCACCTTGTGCGAAAGCAATCATAAGCATTAAGATGAATACAAAGTATTTAGCCTTCAAAGGGAATATCATCATAAAAAGAATTTCCCGGTTAGGCCAGATCATAGCATAAGCCAATAACAATCCATAAACGCCACCCGAAGCACCTACAACCACTCCTTGTGACCACCAAAAATTTACGATATAGGTAAGAAGTCCGCCCAAGAAACAAGAAAAGAGATAGAGTTTTAGAAAAATTTCAGAATTCCAATGGTTTTCTAGCTCTGAGCCAAACATCCAAAGGGCAAGCATGTTGAATAGCAAATGGAAAAAGTCAGCATGCAAAAATGAATAGGTGATCAATTGCCAAATCCAGAGTCGCGAAACCTGATCCGGTTGAAGAGAGAAATAGGTTTCTAAAACACCGACTCCAATTAAATTACGAAATAAAATCTGAAGTAAGAAAATAACCGCATTGGATACAATTAGAATTCTCACCATGGGAGTGAGGGAAGGACCAAAACGAACTTGCGAGCCAATAGCCATAATGACAAAATTTGAGGAAATAGCGAATAGGGCAAACCCAATTTATTGGTGACTTTCTAGGGCATTTTATTAGCTTAGCAGTTAGTGAAAGTAAATCTGCATGGAGTCAGGGGATCTTTACCTGCACCACTTCGAAACAACGAATACAAAACCAAAGTGGCAGAAATTCTTCGGCTGTTTACTCATTCTACCCACAAAAATTCAGGTAATTTGAAAGATTTCTGGAAATCTCTCCCCAATCATTTGAAATATACAGTTGGTGGAGATACAACATGTGTGTCTGTCGAATCACGCCAAGGTGCGTGTTACGTTGTGGATTTTGGAACAGGTTCTAGAGTCTTGGGTGATGGCTTGGTTCCGGCAATTTTGTCATCTAATCAGCTTTTTGAATTGAACGTATTTATAACTCACACTCATTGGGATCACATCCAAGCATTACCTTTCTTTAAACCCATTTTTTTTCCACAAGTCAAGATTCGATTTCATTCCCCCTATCCGGATTTGGAAGAGAGACTCATCTATCAGATGAAAAAAGAATTTTTCCCAATCGAATTTCATGATACATCATCGCAGAAAGAATTCATTTTATTTCAACCCGGAGAAACTTTGGAATTCGAAGAGGGGAGGATGAAGATTGAAGTGCATCCATTGAAACATCCCGGAAATTCTTATGCTTATAAGTTCATTGAAAATGAAAAAATATTTATATTTGCTACAGATGCGGAATTTACAGGTGATGATTGGGAATATATACGGGGCGTAACTCCGTTTTTTACCGGAAGTGATCTGCTGGTAATCGACTCTCAGTATACACTGGATGAATCATTTGCCAAGTTCGATTGGGGTCATACAGCTTATACAATGGCAGTAAACATTGCCAATCATTGGAAGATTAAGAACTTGGCTCTAACGCATCATGAACCTAGTTATGATGATAAAAAGGTTTATGGTATATGGGAGGAATCTCAAGAGCATGCCAAGGCACTCGGTGATAGTAAATTAAAAATACATTTAGCAAGAGAAGGAATGGTCTTTAAATTATAATTATGAATGATAAAAAAATACTCAATTATACATTAGGTGTTTTATTTTCCATAGCATTATTGGGAGGTTTGTTTTTTGGTTATATAATTTCCGAAGTTTCCTCCGGAAAAGAACTGGAAAAACTTGCAAGTTATCAGCCCACTACACCCACAAAACTCTATGATGTAAATGGAGTTTTGTTTGCTGAATTATATCGCCATAAGCAAGAGATCTTAAAATTTGAGGACATACCTCCTCATGTAGTGAATGCATTTCTGTCTGTGGAAGATGATAATTTCTACAATCACTTTGGAATAGATTTAAAAGCTATCGTTAGAGCAACTTTTGTTAACTTAATTAATATGAGAATTGTTCAAGGAGGATCAACTCTCACTCAGCAATTAGCGAAAACTATTCTTCAAGACAGAAAAAAGACTTTCACGAGAAAGTTCATAGAAGCACTTCTAACCCTACAGATCGAGCAGGCTTATTCAAAAGAAGAAATCTTGGAAATTTATTTCAATTTAATCTATCTCGGTCATGGCACAACAGGATTGTCATCTGCTGCAAGTGTTTATTTCCAAAAGGATGTAAAGGATTTGGATATAGCAGAGGCGGCAATTTTGGCGAGGCTTCCTAAGGCTCCGGTTAAGTATTCTCCTTTTAAAAATCCGGAAATTGCCAAGAATGCACATAAAGAAATGCTAAGGGTAATCGCCAGAAACGGCCATATCCCTGAATCTAGTATTGAAGGAATCCACAAAGAGTTTTGGTTGCGTTACTGGCCGGTTGTAATCACGCAATCACCATCAAGGTCTACCATTTCGGCAAGATTGAACCGAGCTCCCCATTTTACGGAATATGTGAGACAAGCTCTCCTAAAAGAACTCGGGGATGAATTACTTTATACCGGTGGATTGAAAGTATATACTACAATTGACATTACCAAACAAGAAGCTGCAGAAGAAGAGTTGAGGCTTGCACTAAAAAAACAAGATAAAGTATCTTTCGGTGCCAATAAGTCATATGTGGGTGGAGCTGATAAAAGTTTAGTTAGCTTGTATAATCTGTTCGGTTCCATATTTCCCGTTGGTGTTCCTCAGATTACCAATCTTTCTTCGAGACAAGTTTTTCAACAAGCTCTCGAAGGACCAATGGCGGATGCACTTGAGGCACTTTCCATTTTGACCCCTACAGAAAACGAACACTCTGCAATCAAGGAATACAGAAAAATCTCTGCCGTATTTTCCAAAAATCTTCATGTGGAAGGTGCCATAATTACAATCGACCATAGAAATGGTTATATAACTACAATGGTTGGTGGTTCGAAATTCACACCGAAAAACCAATTCAATCGAGCCATGCAAGCTAGAAGACAAACAGGTTCGGCTTTTAAACCTTTTGTCTATGCTGCAGGAATCGATGAAAGAGTTGTTGGTTCCGGAACCGGGTTAATGGATGCTCCACTCACAACCATTTCAGAAGAAGGAGAAGGGTGGTCACCTCAAGACATTTCCGGAGATTTTAGAGGATTGGTTCCTCTGCAAAGAGCGCTCTCTCTTTCACTGAATATCATTTCGGTTCAAGTATTACTTAAAGCAGGAATAGATGCCGTTATTGATTTTTCCAGTAAGGTAACAAAAGTTCCCAAAGAAAGATTTCCAACAGGTCCCGCACTTGCATTAGGGGTTGCAGAATTAACTCCTTTTGAAATGGCACAAGGTTATGCAATCATCGCCAATGATGGAAAGAATGTGATACCATTTTCAATTCGTTATGTGGTTGATCAGAGTGGTAATAATCTTATGAACCGAGAAGAAGAGATTCGTAAGGAATTATTTCAGCAAGCTGAAGATGGGAGTATCCAAGTCATTTCCGAAGGGACTGCTTATATCATTAAAAACATGTTGATCAATGTTGTGAAATCCGGAACACCTTCTACTGCTCTTCGGGGAGAAGAATTCGGTGCAAAATTCATGGGAGAAGCAGGTGGCAAGACAGGTTCCACTTCTTCTTATACAAATGCTTGGTTTTGTGGTTTTGACCCTGTCTACACATCTGTGGTTTATATGGGTTTTGATAAGAGTTCTCTTTCTTTAGGCAAATGGCAGACGGCAGCGGCTATTGCAGCCCCTGTATGGGGAAAAGTTCATAGAAGATTTTATGAGAAGACGGGATATCCCAAGTTTTCCGATTATGGAGGACGCATGCCGGCTGATGTTGTTGCAAGTAGTACGTGTGCGTTCAACGGATTGGGTGTAAACAAAGATTGTCCGAAAACTCCCAACCTATTTCTAAAGCCAATAACCATAGCAGGAAGAAATCTTTCGGTTCAACACAATAGGCAATGCGACGGAGAGAGAGATCATTTTAGAAGTGTGGATCTCGAAGATTTCATCAAAGATGTATTCGAAATCTCCGACGAAGAACTGAAAAATTAAATTTTATCTACTTCTAGAATTGGAAGTAGATAAAGTCTTTTCCGCTATCTCCAAAGATTCCCAAAAGCAGTAATATGATCACCGCTGATATGGGTAATAGTATGTTCTGAAATCTTTTCAACTTTTCGTAGAATATGGGACTATATTGAAAGGCATTGAAAATAAAAGTAAATACCAAAAAGCTCCATACCTCGCTGATTCGATCCAAAGTTACTCCCTGTGCCGGAATATGAAACATTCCAATTGTGTATTCGATTGCAACGGATAAACTTTCGCTCCCTCTAGCGGCACATCGAAAGAAAATACCGGAGTAAGCGAATCCTATAAAAACAAAAAAAGTTTGGATGACAGGTAAAATCCTCCATTGAGGAAAATTTCTCTCACCCCACAAACGAGAAATTGTTCTTTCGATAGCGATCATAAATCCCAAGTAAAATCCCCATATAACGAAGGCAATATTTGCCCCATGCCATAGACCACCGATAGTATTGGTAATTACTAAATTCACATTCGATCTACCAAAACCTGTCTTGCTTCCGCCAAGAGGAATATAGATGTAATCCCTAAGCCATGTAGAAAGAGTAACATGCCAACGAGTAAATAAATCCTTGAACGACCTAGAAAGAAAAGGTCCTCTGAAGTTTTCGGGAATCTCATAACCTAGTAGATTCGCAGATCCTCTTGCCATGTCTGTATAACCACTGAAATCGCAATATACCTGGCATGCAAATCCCAACATACCCAGCCATAGAGAATAGGAATCATAATCTCCCGGAGAGTTGAACAGAGGATAGATTATCATAGAAACATTCTCTGCTATTACGACCTTTTTAAAAAGCCCGCCAATGATTAGAAAGAGACCTTTTTTCATTCGATCGGAATCGATTGTTGGATTATTCAATTGAGGAAGGAAATTGTCCGTCCTCATAATTGGGCCGGCTATCAATTGAGGGAAGAAAAATATGAAGATGAAGTAGTCATAAAAACTGATTTTATCCTTACATACATCTCTATGAATATCTACTTGCAATGCTATCATTTGAAAGCTGTAAAAACTAATTGCTAGAGGAAGAAATATATCCCAAGACTGAGCAAATCCTTGAACCGATTCGGATTTGGTAAAAAAGTAAATGGAATCCGTTACAAAATAAAAATATTTAAAAATTCCCAGATTAAGAACGTTGAGAATAATAATAGCTCTAAGTGGAGCCTTTGTATCAATTCCTAATTCTTTCCTTTTCCAAAGTATTCGTGAAACAAAGTAGTTAATAAGGACAATTCCCATGAAATGAAATAAAAAGGGGAAACTGAACCATCCGTAAAAAAACAAACTAGCTATTACTACTGTTAGCTTTTTGTATTTCTGGCTTACATTCCAGTAAACCAGATAAGTAATAGAAAATAAAAATAAATAGGGAAGAGAATTAAAGAGCAATTACAGGCTCCATAAATAATAAAATTTTGCGGAAGATGAAGGATACATTAATTTATTAAGAATGTTTTCCTTGTAAATATCCGAATTCGCTTGGTAAAGATTTTCTACTTTACTTTTGCCTCTTACATAGGTTACAATTTTAGGAAAGTTATTATTCCCACTATTTCTATATTTTTTATGCTTCATAAGTGCCGGAACAAAATCTTCAAAATATCCAACCATATCCACTAATCCAAGAGATTTGGCTTGATCTGCGGTAAAGATTCTTCCATCACAGAGTGCCTTAAGCGATGCTTCCTTTCCTTTGAAACCGGGTCTTCCATCTTTCACTACTTCGAAGAATCGATTGTACAGCGAGTCCACTACAGATTGTAGAATGCGCTTTTGTTCGGGAGTCAGTTCTTTTAGGGGAGAGCCGATTGCTTTATTCCCCCCGGAGGTTATTGACTGGTCATAAACTCCAATTTTCTCCAGACCTTCCCTTACATTTATTCCTTGAAGAACCACACCTATGGATCCTGTGACTGTTGTTGGATGTGCTCCGACAATGTCTGATGACATTGCAATATAATACGCACCCGATGCTCCGACATCCATGAAGATGGTCATGACAGGGACATTTTTTCTTTTTTTGAATTGGATAACCTCATTATGGATAATATCTGATGCAGTTACTGTACCTCCCGGAGAGTTGATTTTTAAGATCAAAGCCTTTACATCCGGATCTTTTTCGGCTTTTTTTAAGCTCTCTTTGATGAGTGAAATAGGCGATTCCTGCGAAAATCCAAAGAAATTTTCTTTCTTTTCATCCGTGATTACCCCTTCAATAGAGATAAGTGCGATTTTATCCTTATCCTTGCCGGTGATTACTTTTTCTTCTAGATCCTGCGAGCTGCCGGAGAATCCCCCTTCAGGAAAAAGGCTTACGAAGCAATTCGTAAGGTTGAACATTAATATAAAGACTGAAAAATGGATGATTTTACCAAAAGTTGTCATACAACCTTTTTAGGATAGCCTGAGTTGGATTCAATCTTTTTTGTAGATTTTAAAGTGAATCCCGTGAATTTTAGCAATTATAATGGTCACGATTCACAATCAATTTTCCAAGTTTTCTTGCGATCCAAAACACGGATTGCAGTGGAAGGAGCTAAGCTTTTTAAAGGAAAACAAAGAAATCAAGAATTCTCAATGGATTTCAGTAGTTAAACCCTTCGATCCGAGTCAAAATTTTTTTGCTTCGGGATGCTTTATCATGTTTCCATGGGTGAATCGGATGTTTCCGAATTCATATATTGCCGAACACTTTGAAACCGATGGCAACGGATATCCTTTGCATGGCTTGATTCACCAAAATAGTTGGGAACTTTTGGATCATCAAGAGACTCATTTTACATTTTGTAATCGAATTGAAATTAATCAAGACCATGAGGGAAAACAAATTGAAAGAAAAGGGAAAATTGAAATTCGATTTGAGTTGATGGATCGCAAACTTCTGATTGAGGGTTTCGTGTACAATCTTTCCGAAGAGAAGTGGAGAATTGCCTTGGGTTTTCATCCATACTTTCAATTGGTATCTTTGATTGACTCTCTTGAATTGGAATTCTCGCTTCCATATAAACAGATATCTCTAAACGATAAACTTTTGCCCATGGCTAAAGGAAATAAATTACTCTATCATGTTCTGAATGAACGAACAATTTGTATAGAAAATATGCATTTTGATTATTTGTATGAAATGAATTCCGGCATAGACGTAAGTCTTTGGAGTGAATTCAATGAAGTAGGTATTAGATTAAAGGATCATTCACTGGAATTTATCGACACAGAAGTTATATCATTCAATTATTTGCAAATTTATACACCGGAAGATCGAAAATCAATAGCTTTAGAGCCTATGACTTCTCCGGGAAACTTGGAAAATCTTCCAAACAGTACAAATATAACACTTGATCCCGGTAGCAAAAAAAAATTCAAATTTTCAATTAGTTTTTTGTCTTCCTAACGAAAAATTTATTTAGAATCAGTCTAAAAACTAGACAAGGGGGCAAAATGTCTACAGATTCGATAATCAAATCATGCAAAGAAGTTACTAAAAATATTTTAGAAATAAAATATTTCGCAGAAAAGAAAGGTACAAGTCGTACTTCTGTTTATAGAGCTTTACAGGACAAAAAGTTAACAGAAGTCGTGATCGGTAAGAATTCCAGATTTGTAGTGTTAGACGAAGATGCTAAAAAATGGAAACCGGGTAGACAAGGTTTAAAAAAATAAATCAATTTTTTCAATGGGAGCGTGATCCATTTCATTCTTTGAAAGGTTATATACTCCCTTTTGAATGCAAAAAAATATTGATTCATTGCTATTCCGGGATACAGTATAGGTTCCACTGTATTCCCGGATTCTGCATAGCGGATTGACCGGTATTTTAGTTGTCAATCTGCTTTCTTTCATCGGTAATTGAATGTTCTTCATCAAATAACTTGGCAGTAATTTTCTTTCCATTATTAAGTTTTTACATATATTTCCAATTTCTCTATGAGAGTATATTGAACCCAAATAAATAAACATAGGTTCTGCTTTTAATAGAGGAAATGTTTCAAATGCTTCGACAAATATATCGATAAGTTCCGGTTTTTTATCAAGCTCGAATTCCTCATCCCATAAATCGAATCGAACAGAATGGATAGGGATGTGAATTGCTTGGATTCTCACATTTTGACTCGAGTTTTTTTTAGCATTTAAACTTTCCGGTAAAAAGTTCTCAATAAACCGGTAAGGAATATATTGACCCCATACATATCCCATATAGAATACAAAACCATTAGGTGAAATTTTTGGTTTTTTGTAGTTTTTGAGTTCTAGAAAATTTTCGTGGAAGTCATTTCCTTTCATGAATTCCAAGAATTCTTGAATTCGGTCTATCTCCCAATTGATTTGATTTAGAATGAGTTGATTGAATAAACGTAGAAGAATGTTTTCAGGAAAATATTCAGCTCTAATATGAATACTTACTTCGATTTTGGATTTGCCAACAACTTCATGGTGGATATGAATTTTTCTGTTGCAAATTGCTCTCCCAAATTCAAATACTTTTGGATAGGGATGGAACTGAAAATTGAAATCGTTCCAAATAGATTCCAAATCAACGGCATTTTTAGAGATAACAGTTGAAAATATGGACTTTTTGTAATCCAATGGCTTGAAAAAACTTTGGAAGAGTAAAAATCTATTTCTCATAAAATTTCTCATTTTTATTTTTACAAGGGTTTCTTTCAATGGTAAGTGATGAATCCACTATCTTTTGAAAATTTAGAATTTCTGAATTCAGAGCCCGCATTTCCCATACGTATTCTATCGGAATGGATCTACCCTAAGTTACAATTAGAAAAGCATAAAATCACGGATACCATTGTTTTATTTGGTTCGGCAAGAATTCCCAGTCCGGAAGGTTTGAAGGAAAAATTGCAAAAAGCGGCAGAAGAAAATAAGCCTGAAATAGTGAAAAAATTGCAAAAAATGAATGATTTGACTCTGAGTTACCAGGATGCTAAAAGATTTGCCGAGATGGTCACTCATTGGGGTGCTCACCTTCAAAAAGAGAGTCATGATGCCAAGTTAAAGTCCAGAAAATTGGTCATCTGCACAGGTGGTGGACCGGGAATCATGGAAGCAGGGAATCGAGGGGCTAGGGAAGCAAATGGGGAAAGCCTTTCTCTCAACATTGATCTACCATTTGAACAAGAATTGAATCCCTACTCAGATGCCGAGACATCATTCCAATTTCACTATTTCTTTATGAGGAAATATTGGTTTGTCAAAATGTGTCGAGGATTGGTTGCATTTCCGGGAGGATTTGGAACACTAGATGAGGTTTTTGAGACTCTAACTCTGATTCAGACAAGAAAAAGGGACAAGATTCCCGTCGTATTGTACAATTCGAAATTCTGGAAGGAAGTTGTGAATTTGGAATATTTAGCAGAGTTCGGTTTGATAAATGAGGACGACCTGAAATTGTTCCACTATTCTGACTCTCCCGAAGATGCTTTTTACTATTTGAGGGAAAATATTCAATTTTAATTGACTCCTCACTATCTCAGAAAAAAATGGACGAACTGAGGATATTATGGCTAGAAAATGCGTAGTTACAGGCAAGGGAACAGTTGCAGGAAATAATGTTTCCCACTCCCACAAGAAGACCCGTAGAAATTGGAAAGTGAATACGGTAAGCAAGAGAATTTTCTTGGAAGACGAGAACCGATACGTAAGAGTAACTCTTTCTACTCGCGCACTCAGAACTCTCAAGAAAAAAGGTTTGAAAGCTGCTATTATCTCCGAAGGTGGGGATTTAAGTGCATTGGCACCTAAGAAATATGCAGGAATCGCACCCTCCGAGAAAAAAGCTTAATAAGCCGCCCACTTCTAGTATTCGTTCCCAAGTCGCTAAAGATATTAAAAAATCCGGTGAACCTTGGGAACGGATTCAAGACTATACCAGTCACACAAAAAAAATCTATTCTAAACTAGAGTCTATGTTTGGTGAAGTGGAGACTCCTCTTTATTATACCAAGGATTATGAGCTGTCCATTGCTGTTATTTTATCGGCTCAATGCACGGATGAACGTGTTAATCAAGTCACACCTGCACTTTTTGAAGCCTTTCCCAGCCTAGAATCCATAGCTAATGCACCCTTGAAGGAAATAGAACATTATATTTTTTCAACAGGTTTCTATCATAACAAGGCGAAATCGATTAAAGGTTTTGCCAATATGTTACTTCATGAATACAAGGGGGTGCTGCCCAAAACTTTGGATGAAATGACAAAATTCCCCGGCTTTGGAAGAAAAACAGCCAACGTAGTTCTCAGTGAAGTTTATGGAATAGTTGAGGGTTTTGTAGTTGATACTCATGTTAAACGGCTTACTTATCGTCTGGGATTAACTCAATACAAAGATCCCATACGTATAGAAAAAGAGATTATGGAAAAGGTTCCCAAAAAATTCTGGAACAACCTGTCCTTATATTTAATATTTCATGGAAGACAAACATGTGATTCGAGAAAACCGAATTGTGCCCGTTGCGAGTTGGTGAATATCTGCCCTAGTAAGAACGTGTATTTATCTGATTCAAAATAACAATTATTTTGTTGTATTTTTCAATAATTTCTTGAGTCTTTTCCAGACCTTCTTTGTTTACATCGGGATGAAATTTTTTAAGCAAGACTTTAAATTGCTTTTTCAAATCTTCTCTGGTAAAACCTTCTTTTAAACCAAAAAATTCAATCAAATCAATTAGATCAGGTTCCATTCTCTTTTTTCGTTTCCGAGTTTTGGATGATTTTTCTCTTGGTTCTTCTCTATATGTGCCAAATAATTCATAGAAGGATCTATCTCTAAATTCTTGAGTAATGTCTTTTATATTTAGAATTTTTGTAGGTATAAGTCCTTCGAGGTATCCTTTTAAAAATAACTCAGCTCCCATGTCGGTATTGATTCTTCTAAAATTCATAAACTCGAAGACCGATCTTTTAACAAAAAAATCAATTTCAAATTTTTCGCTGATATAGGAATCCACAGCATCATCATAATCTAATGAAGCAGTGGAGAGAAGAAGCAATGTATCTTTATCTAAATCATGACGCGAAAGTGATTCCCGAACTATAGCCTTGAATAATTCTCTAAGTTCATAGAGACTTCTCTCATCAAAATAGATCCCTGCATTGGCAAACCTGTCTTGTATTCCGCCGACATTCAGGCAGTATTGTAGGAATTCAATAAGATAGTCTCCATCTATTTCGCTGAAGCCATGTCTTGTTTCTCTGTCGGGTTTGGATGTTTTAAAATTATAAAGTTTACGAAAAAAATCTTCTTTCGATAGATTGAGTAGTTCAGCAAGCTTCATTGAATCCAGGAACCATTTGCACTCAATAGAATTATTTTGTATCTCAAATATTATATCATCGAGGATTTGTTCCGGTTTAGAAGTCGAAGTCATGGATACTTCCATGGAAGTATTTATGAAATGCTTGGCAAGAGATTTTGCGGAAATATTTTTGTAATATGGCAATACATTTTCAAGATAACCAAGCTCTCAAAGAATACGATATCAGTGAATACAAAGGCTCTAGTGGAAAGAATTTTTACTCTGAGGATTCAGCTCTGCAAAGAATGGTATGGAGGTATTCTCAATCTTTTTCGAAAGAACATATTCAAGCAATAGAGAATCACCTACTGGGTTTTGGTGAACTTGCGGGTGGGTTACTAAATAATCTTACAGAAGCTTGCCACAAAGAAGGAAAATACGGAGAAGTTCAAAAATATGATCGATCAGGTAATCGTATAGATAATATTTTATATTCTAAAGAACAATTGGAGTCCAGAAAGATACATTACGATTATGGTATAGTTAATTTGGATTTTCATTCCGGTTGGAAGTATGATTTTCCTCATATTCATCGATATGCATTGGCTTATTTGGCGAATCTAAATGGAGAGGCAGGCGTAACTTGTCCGCTTGCAATGACTGATGGAATGATTCTCGGTCTAAAAAATATTGGAACGGAGGAGCAAAAAAAGAAGTATCTTCCTTTGGTCGCAGGTGAGGGGAGCCATTCCCATTTAATGTGTGGACAGTATGTTACAGAAAGAGTGGGTGGGAGTAATGTAGGCGCCAATAGGACTATAGCCGTAAAACGAGATGATGGGAAGTGGATTCTTACTGGAGAAAAATGGTTTTGTTCCAACCCTGGGGATCTATGGGTTACCACGGCAAAAATTGAAGGAACGAACACAATCGGAATGTTTTTGGTTCCCAGATTTAAAGAAGATGGTTCACTAAACAACCATCATATCTTAAGAAAAAAAGATATCATTGGTTCAAGAGGAAAAGTCACGGCTGAGGTCATTTACGATGGAGTAGAGGCAGAAGAATTCGGAAGACCCGGTCATGGTCTAGCAAATATGGTTCGCTATATTATTAAAACTTCTCGAATTCATGTTGGACTCGGAGCTTGCGGCAATGCCAGAAGAGCTGTAATGGAAGCTTTGGAATATGGAAAATGGCGAACAGCATATGGAAAGAAAGTTTCGGAATTCCCTGCATATTATCGAATTCTTGTTGAGATGATGACTCTTCAGAGTGTAAATATATTTATGAATTTTCGGATGGTGGAAGCAGTTGATAAGAATGAATCTGTTCAAGATGCACTCATCCCACTCATGAAATACAAATCCTCATCACAAGCTACAGAAATTTGCCGAATGGCAATACTCTGCTTGGGAGGAAATGGAATCATTGGAGATTTTTCACCTATTCCCAGAATGATGAACGATTCGATCATAAATGAATCCTGGGAAGGAACCCATCTGATTATAACAGATCATTTTTTACATGCCATATCAAAAAGAAAAGTGTTGGAAGGTTGGAATCGAGAATTAGAACAGAATGTATTTGGTGCAGAGGGAATAGAGGAATTGGTTATACCATTATCCACATTTATTTCAAAAAAGAAAGAATGGGAAGAATGCTTATCACGATCTAAAGAATGGAAAGAAATGAATCAAGTCTTTCTTGCCGATAGGGCATATGAACTGTTTGCGCTTTCTTTAATTATAATGGAAGCTGTTGAAGAAAATAAAAAGAACAAGACTGAAAAAAAATCAGTTTATGGGTTACTTGCCGATAGCTATTCCGAAATCATAGAAAATGGATTGAATGGTTCGAGAGATATGAATAGATCGATATTGCATCCGGAAAAGTCCAAAATTATTCTTGAATATTGAAAGCTATTTTCGTTGCTATTTGTAGGATCGAAAACTATATTGAACTATGGTTCATGAGTTAGGATATGTAAAAAATATTTTCTATGTATGTCTAGACTCACAATACAGAGTAGTTGAATCAAATCTTGGATTTAATAGGGTTTTCTCTAAAAAACAACTTAAAGATAAGAATTGGAATGAGACTATTCGAATAGATTCTCTTATAATATGGAATCGTTTCATAAATAGCCAATTCAAGTATGATGAAACAAACTCTTGTTTGCTTTGGCATCAAATTCATGGGCATATTACAGAGATATGCATTCGATGGGAATCTATGGGATGGGAAGAATCTACCAACGGGAAGACCATTTCACTGGTAGGTGTGGATCAGACTCACTCCATTTTTCGGAAAAAAAATCTTAAACGAAATATTGAATTCCAACAGACTTTTATCGATTCTACTAAATCAATAATTTTCCTAAAAGACTTAAATGGTCGCTACAAAGGATTAAATAGGGCTATGGAATCATTGCTCAATCTTCCTAAAGAATCCATCCTTGGAAAAACAGATGAAGAAATTTTAGATCCGGAGATTGGAAAATTGATTCGCGATTCCGAGATACAAGTTTTGGAAACTTTAGAATCTTATCCAACATTGGAAAAATTCAATGAAGAATTAATTTTTGAATTTACCAGGTTTCCAATTTTCGAGGATGAGAGGTTAAGTGGATTGGGAGGAATTGGTTTCGATGTAACCATGCAGGTAGATTCCCAGATTAATCTCTCTCAGAAGATTGAAGAAAATAAAGCTATTATTTCAGCCATTCCGGATCTTGTTTTTATTTTGGATAGTAATTATGTTTTTATAGATTATAATTCTGATAAAGATTCAAGTCTTCTCATGGCACCAAAAGATTTTTTAGGTAAAACAATTTATGAATGTCTTCCGACTGATTTGGCTAAAAAAACCGAGCGAATGATGTCAATGGCAAAGTTTGAGGACAATATTCAGGTTATAGAATATAGTTTAATGATTGGAAATGAAAGAAAATATTATGAAGCCAGATGTATATTTTTTTCAAAAAATAAATTTTTGTTTTTAGTTAGAGATATTTCGGATGTGAAGAAAAAGAGCTTAGAACTACAAAATGACCTCAATATGGCTAGGGATCTCCAATTTTCAACACTCCCAAAACCCAGTAGTTTGCAGCAAAAATATTTTGGACTTTCAATAATTTACAAACCCTTCTCTCATGTAAGTGGAGATATCTATGATTTCTATGAATTGTCGCAGGGTTGCTATAGGTTTATGGTTGTGGATGCGGTGGGTCATGGAATTCAGTCATCTTTGCTAACAATGGCAATGAGAACTGAGATGGAGAGAATCAAGCCTCAATTCAATATCTCACCGGGTGATCTTTTAACTATTTTAAATCAAAGCTTGATCGCAACATTTAAAAATAGTGAAAATACATGCACATGTCTTGTTATTGATATAGATTTTCTGAATCATCGAATCATTTATTCAACAGCCGGTCATCCAAATCAACTATATAAGATTGATGGAGGTCTTCCTTTACCATTTGGAATGGAACAATCTCCGTTAATTGGAATGATTGATGGGTTTCAATTTAAAGAAAAAGAACTTACTTGGGCGGATGAATTTGAAATCTTTTTATTTACAGATGGAGCATATGAGTATTTGGACAAAAATGGAAATATATTTACGGAAGAGAATTTTTCCGATCTGATTGGGGCTATATCGCATAATTTAAATTCTAAAAATAATAAGATGCTACTTTCTACAGAAGTATATTCCGCTATTTTGGAAATCGCATCCGGAAACACACTTCGAGATGATTTAACTTTTCTCCATATATTTTCCAAATAATATGTCGAACATAATTCTTGTAATATTTTGTTTTTTTCTGGGATATATTTTAAAAAGAAGCAATCGATTCCCTGTTGGTTCTTCCAAAGCCTTGAATGGATTTATCATCCATATTTCTCTTCCATCTTTAATTCTCTATCATATTCACTCGATCGATTTTACAGGAGAATTGATTTATGCAGCACTGATGCCTTGGATAGTTTTCTTCTTAGCTTTTATCATATTTTGGAGTTTTTATTTAATCGGATATATTCCTCGTAAGATCGCGGGGGTTTTAATTTTAACTGCAGGATTGGGGAATACTTCTTTTGTAGGCTTGCCCTTGATTCAAGCATACTTCGGTTCTGAATATTTAGGTGTTGGAATCATTGCTGATCAATTGGGAACCTTTTTATGTTTGGGAACTGTGGGTGTGGTTTTTGCATTTTATGCGAAAGAAGGAATATTTCGTTTTAAGGAAATGGGCAAGATGATCTTCTTATTTCCGCCCTCAATTGCATTGATCCTTGCTGTTTTACTTCGCCCCTTTGAA
>JAFIGA010000270.1 GCA_020831715.1 Leptospira sp.
TCTACGGAACCTCTGATGAATTGAACTCAGTGATTGGACTAGCTTTGTCTTTTTTGCCATCACAATCCGGTCTCTCCGGTCAAATGTCTCAGGTGCAAAGTCTTTTATTCGAATTGGGTTCGGAACTTGCCGGATATTTTAAAAAGTCAGATTCAGGGGAAGACATTCCTATCATTTTGGATTCAGATATATCCATGCTGGAACAATGGATGGATGAGTGGTCTGAAATGTTGGAGCCCCTCAAGCATTTTGTTTTACCCGGAGGCTGTCATGCGGCATCTTTTTTTCACCAAGCAAGAACAGTTTGTCGCAGATTGGAACGTTCCATGGTGGAGGAAAGAGATAATGGTTTGCAAATAGCCAATCGTTCGATTATTTTTATCAATCGATTGAGCGATGCCTTATTTTTGGCAGCAAGAATTTCCAATAAAGAAGAAAACTTCTCAGAACCAATATGGGAATCTCGAGCGAAGAAATCTTAAAACCCAATCCACCTAAACATCCCCGTGCTCTCCCTGTTTTGTTTTTTACTGAAATGTGGGAGAGATTTAGCTATTATGGGATGCGTGCTTTATTGGTTTTGTATGCCATTAAGCATTTGAATTTTTCCGACTTGGATGCCGGCAAATTGTACGGTGCCTACACGGGATTTGTATACCTCACTCCCATCATCGGCGGCTATCTCGCTGACAGATTTCTAGGATTCCGAAGATCTATTTTGATTGGTTGCGTACTTATGGGTTTGGGTCATCTTAGCCTTGCCATCGAGAGATTGGAGTTTTTCTATTTGGGCTTGTTTTTGCTAGTCATTGGAAATGGTTTTTTTAAACCGAATATGTCTAGCTTGGTGGGACGTCTCTATGAGAAAAACCCGGAACAAAAAGACAGTGGCTATACAATATTCTATATGGGAATCAATCTGGGTGGTTTTTTAGGTCCCATCGTTTGTGGCTATTTAGGCGAAGAAGTCGGTTGGCACTATGGATTCGGAGCCGCCGGCATCGGAATGCTTATAGGACTCATCATTTTTAGCATTGGTCAAAAGTTGATCCCGGAGCATTTGGGTAAACCCCCACTTGCCAATTCTCTTATTCCTATGCATGAAGTAATGGATGAGAATCTAAAAAAATCAGAACGAAATAAAATCAAAGTCATATTGATTTTATCCTTTTTTTCCATATTTTTTTGGACTGCATTTGAACAGGCGGGTTCATCCATGAATGTATTTGCCGATCGTTACGTAGATCGTATGTTTGGTGGTTTTGAAATTCCTGCCTCTATTTTTCAATCCATCAATCCAATTTTCATATTGATTTTTGCTCCTGTTTTTGCCAAACTATGGAGCTACCTCTCTCGAAAGAAAATCGAACCCGGTTCTCCCGAAAAATTCAGTTTGGGGCTAGTGCTATTGAGCTTGGGTTTTATGAGTCTCGTGATTGGTTCAAAAGAGGTATCCGAGTTCGGAAGATCCTCCATGCTTTGGTTGGTTCTTGCCTACCTACTGAATACTTGGGGAGAACTCTGTCTCTCTCCTGTTGGTCTATCCATGGTCTCCAAACTTTCCCCCCAACGCATGAATGGAATTCTCATGGGAATATGGCTTCTATCCAATGCAGTAAGTCATATGATCGGAGGAGTAATATCGGGTTATATGGACAAGTGGGGAGCGGATCTTTTCTTTTTGGGTTTTACGATTTCCGGAATCATTGCCTCCATTTTGTTATTCGGAATGCGTGGGAAATTAGCCAACATGAGTGGAAGGGTTGTCAGTTGAGCGCTTTGCGCTAAGGGCTGAGCCACTGATGGAGCGAATTTCTTAACCTACCACATCCTTTTTATCCTCGAAAAAGAAAAAAATCAGGGGAGCTTGCTCCAAAGGAAGTGCAAGCTAGGGGGTTCGACTACGGCTTCGCCTGTCGAAAAGGGGTGCTTGCTGAAGCAAACAGGGAAAGAAAAAAAATATAACTCCAATCAAAACCACTACCTTTCTAAATCAATATCCGTGAATCTGTTGGCAAGGAACGCAAGTGAAGAAGCCATCCTGTTATTCGCTGACTTTAAAACGGCAGCGAATATCCTTGTTACCTCTTCTGCGAACGAAAGTGAGCACCCCAATGCCAGGAGCTACCATATTTGCCTGGCACCCCCTTTTGCCAATGGCAAACTCCTGAATCTCTTTTCTCCTTAATCCTCTGTTATTAACAATTATTCAATCACTCCCAACTCAGACAATTTGTCCATAATTTCATCGATGCTAGCTGTTGCGGCTCCTAATTTACCCACTACGACACCGGCGGCTGCGTTTGAGACAAGTGCTGCCTCTACTTCGTCAAGACCGGCAGCGTGAAATGCCGTATAAGTTGTGATGACTGTGTCTCCTGCTCCTGTTACATCGAATACTTCTCTGGCGACTGTGGGAATATGGGTGATGGAACGATCTGATTTTTTATAAACACTCATCCCTTTTTCTCCACGAGTGATCATAAGAGCAGAAGGGTCAATTTTTTCGGCTATATCAAAACAAGCTTTTTCGATACTTTTGTCATCGTCTAGGGTATAGCCGATAGCTTTACCTGCTTCGTGGTGGTTGGGTGTGAGGATGGATGCATTGTGGTAGCGAAAGAAGTGACTTACTTGAGGATCGACTGTTACCAATGTATTGTGTTCTTTGCAATCTTGTAAGACTTGGGCAATTAAGTTGGGTGTAAAGAGTCCCTTGTCATAGTCAGAGAGTATAACACCATGTAGGTCAGGTAGAATGCTTCGAAAATGTTTTAGAATACTTTCTTCCTCTTCAGTAGTGAGAGGATGGTTTTCTTCTCTGTCTACTCGGCATACTTGCTGGTGACCTGCAAGGATTCGTGTTTTTAGAATGGTTGGAACTTGGGAAGACTGGAGAAGAAAAATATCTTTTTCAGCAATGGATTCTTGCTTTAGAAGACTTAGTAGTTGTTTTCCTTTTTCATCTTTTCCGGATCTTCCCATGACAGAGATCTGAGTGCCTAGTGTGTGAAGATTTTTTACAACATTTCCTGCACCACCCAATGTGATTTCTTCTTTACGAACCCATACTACGGGAACAGGAGCTTCCGGAGAAATCCGGTTTACCTCTCCGATGAGATATTCATCGAGTATAAGGTCACCCAATACCAGAATTCTTACATTCTTTAAATTACCAATTGCTTGCTTTAATTTTTTTTCTTGGATCTTTTCCATGTAAATCCCTAAACTTATTCTTTACAAATACACCAACTCATAGAATCTAAAAGAGTGGCTCCCTCTACCATTGCAATTTTTCCACTCCCCGATGTCATCCTATTTCCGGGAACCTATCTACCTCTTCATATATTTGAATCCAGATATCGATTGATGATAGAGTATTGTTCGGAGTCCGATGATGAATTGGCAATTGCACCTTTGATCCGCAACCAAACTCCCAAAGACAAACTAATCACCGATATCCATACGGTTTTTGGCTGGGGTAAAATCGTTCAAAAAGAATACCTACCGGATGGTAGATCCAATATCGTTTTGGAAGGAAAGGGCGTCGTGGAATTGGTGGAGTACCAGTCCATGGATCCGTTTCGAATTGCCACAGTGAAAGAATACGAAAGAAGTTCTGTGAATCGCAACCAAGAGAATTTCCAAGAAGTCTTGGATGAGATCATACAACTCACAAGAAGAATCATAGTCTATGAAGGTGCCCCCGAACCATTTTTGAAGATGATTGAAGACATTCATAACTACAGTCATCCAATTGATTTTATCACATCTCTTTTGCAATACGACACCAACCAAAGACAAGAAATTCTTATGGAAAGAGACGAAATCAAAAGAGCAGAGATTCTAAGAAATATATTGCAAAAAATCAATCTTAAAGAGTGAGCCAGTAGTAGTAGAATTCAGGAAATCCATAACTTTCTTTGTCTTGGATGAAAAGCCCTTTTTTGGATTCTTCACCTAGGCTCGGGATGTAAAGAAAGGATTGCCTGCTTGTTCGTAAATAGACCCTTGCGTGGGGAACACCAATCAGTGCATCCAATATTCGGGGAAACACCTCTTCCGAAAACTCTGGAATGATTCCCATACCTGCTTTTTCTTTTCCATCTTCCCAATCGAATCTAAGTTCCAAGGGGATGTCGAGGGGAAATGGATGTTTTTTGTCTTCACTTTCTTGGATGATTTGTGGGAAAACAGCTCTCCAAGAAGCCGGAAGCAGGTGCAGATCCCAGTTCTTTCGTCCCAGTGACTTTCTAAATTCTAGGCTGGGGTTTTTGATTTCCAAACTTTTTTGAAATTGTTTTTCATAGACAACAGAGCGAAGTGCAAGAAATGAAAAAGACAAAAGCTCTGCCTTGTGAAAGGAGCTAATATCCCATATTTCTGCCTCGGAAAGAGGGGAAATATACATGCTGTCCAATCCATAGGGATCTCTGTGGGGAAAAGGTTGGTATTTTTTAGATGCAAGTGAAGAACGGGCTTCCATGATAAAATTATCGACAGGTTTTTCAAATTGGTTTTGATTTTTCAGTTTGCCTTGACTTTTTTCCAATCCATATCATTTTGAATTTAGTTCAGTTCAATTCATGAAAACCTCCTCACAAATCTCTCCCAACCTCAATTTGCTGGAATGGTTCCACAAACACAAGAGAGATCTCCCATTTCGAATCAAACCTACCGCCTATAAAATCTGGGTTTCGGAGGTCATGCTCCAACAAACTCGAGTTGCGGCAATGCTTCCTCTCTATGATCAATTTCTTTTGCGTTTTCCCAATATGGAATCTCTTGCCCAAGCAGAGGAAGAAGAGGTCTTGGAATTTTGGTCTGGACTTGGCTACTATTCCAGAGCTAGAAATCTCCGAAAGGCATGCAATTATGTAATCTCGAATTACAACGGTAAATTCCCGGAGTCCCTCGAAGAGGCAATGGATATACCCGGAGTGGGGCCCTATACGGCAAGAGCTGTTCTTTCCATGGCTTATGGCAAAAGCTACGCTGTCTTGGATGGAAATGTGAAGCGAGTCGTATCGCGCTTGTTTGCTGAATCTGATGAAAGAAAATGGCAGACTTTAGCCGATCAATTCTTAAACAAAGAAAATCCGGGAGACCACAACCAAGCAATGATGGAATTGGGTGCCTTGGTTTGCTTGCCCAATCCTATCTGTGAAAATTGTCCGATTCAATCGGCTTGTAAGGCAAGTCTCACGAACACAATTTCAAAATACCCACCCTCCAAGAAAGACAAAGAAAAATTGGATATTGAAATCCATTTCTATATCATCCAAAAAAACCAAAAAATCCTGCTTTTAAAAGACAAGAACCGCAGGTTTTTCAAGGATATCTATTCACTTCCCTATACCATTTTACCCAAGGATGATGAAACCAAACTTGGGACAGCATATTTAACGCCGGGTTATCTGAAAGAACTCTTGGAAGATTTGAAGACCACAGCCATTCCCGGAACCACCAAACATTCTATAACCCACCATAGGATTTCTGTTTATTTGCACCAAGCTACCAAGGAATTTTCAGATAAAAATCATATTCTTCCGGGAGCTGAAATTATTTGGACGGATTGGGAACGTTTGCCCAAGGATTTTCCATCTTCGATAGCAAAAAAGGTTTTGAAATTTCCGGGGGTCGGAGGATTGTTTTCCACATGAGAGAAATTCGTATCCGCCAGCTCCGCTATGATGATGCTCGCGAAAAATTAGAACGAGAGATCCAGGAGGCATATATTGCCGGGGAAACTCATATCGAAATTCTCCATGGAATTGGCGAGGGCATATTGAAAAAAATGGCAATTGACTATGTGAAATCCCAAGACTATTTGAAACTATTGGAGAGACCCTCCATGCTAAGGCAAAATCCCGGAACCACACAGGTTGAAATACTCGCACCCTCACCGGAAGTTATCAGAAAATACATGAAAAGCTAAAATCTATGAGAAATATCCAAGAAAAAATCATCCACTGGAATAATATCTCAAAATTTCGAGAAAGTCTGAACGGGAAACAAGTTATTTTTACCAATGGATGCTTTGATATTTTGCACAGAGGTCATGTTACCTATCTGGTAGAAGCAAGAAGATTGGGAGACTTTCTTTGGGTAGGAATCAATTCTGATTTATCTGTTTCTCGCTTGAAAGGTCCCAATAGACCGATTAATTCCCAAGATGACCGAGCATTGGTAATTGCCTCTTTGGAATCAGTGGACTATGTAACGATTTTTCCTCAAGATACACCCCTGGAACTCATTGAACTCGTGAAACCCAGCGTTCACACAAAAGGGGGAGATTATGATATCGAAAAGCTTCCCGAAACTCCTTTGGTGCGTTCTTTGGGAGGAAAGGTGGTTATTTTGCCCTTTGTAGCCGGGAAATCCACAACCAATACATTAAAAAAACTGGAAGAAAGCCTAGCCCCTAAGAAACTGGGATAGGAATGCAGAAGACAAAGTATATTTTTATCACGGGAGGGGTTTCTTCCTCCTTGGGAAAGGGTGTAACCGTTGCCGCCTTGGGTACATTATTGGAATCCAGAGGCTATTCGGTGTCCTTACAAAAAATGGATCCCTATATCAACGTGGATCCGGGCACTATGAGTCCCTACCAACACGGAGAAGTATATGTTACCGATGATGGCGCCGAAACTGATTTGGATTTGGGCTACTACGAAAGGTTTACCCACTCTAAGCTAACAAGAAAGAATTCTGTCTCCACAGGTCAGATCTACCACGCGGTTATTGAAAGAGAACGAAAGGGCGATTATCTGGGAAGAACCGTTCAAGTGGTTCCTCATATAACAAACGAAATACGAAATAGAATCTATACACTTTCCAGGGAAAATGAGACTGATTTTGTCATTGTAGAAATTGGAGGAACGGTCGGCGATATTGAATCGGTTCCTTTCTTGGAAGCAATTAGACAGATGCGTTACGAACATGGTGCTACACAAGTTTTGTTCATTCATTTGACCCTGGTTCCGACAATTACAGCGGCAGGCGAGGCAAAAACCAAACCCACCCAGCACTCTGTAAAGGAGCTTTTAGCTATCGGAATCCAACCGGATATTTTAATCTGCAGAATTCAGAAAAAACTTTCCCAAGAGATGAAAAACAAAATCTCTCTTTTCTGCAATGTGAAAGAAGAAAATGTAATTTCTGCAACAGACATCACCACCTCCATCTACGAAATTCCACAGATGTACAGGGAAGAAAAGCTGGATGAAGTTGTTCTTAAAGTGTTGGGAATGGATATGAAGAAATTAAACTTTTCCAAATGGGAACAATTGGTTCATACTATTCGCAATCCTAAAAAAGTAGTAAGAATTGCTTTGATTGGAAAATACATTTCTCTCCAGGATGCATACCGATCTGTTTATGAGGCACTTTCCCATGGTGGAATTGCCAACCAGGCAAGCGTGGAAGTAACCAAGCTCAATCCGGAAGATATCACCAAGGCAAATGTAAAAGAGCTATTGAAAAACATTCATGGAATTTTGGTTCCCGGTGGATTCGGGGAGAGAGGGATTGAAGGGAAAGTTGTTGCCATTCACTATGCCAGAACCAAAAAGATTCCTTTCTTGGGAATTTGCTTGGGGATGCAATGTGCGGTTATAGAATTTGCCCGAAATGAATTGGGTATGAAGGATGCGAATTCCACCGAGTTCAATCCCAAGTCGGAATATCCGGTGATTTCCATGATTGAAGAACAAACTGAAATTGAGCAGATGGGTGGAACCATGAGATTGGGAGCCTATCCTTGTCGATTGCAGAAAGGATCTCTGGTCCAACAAGAATACAAATTGGAAAAAGTTTCTGAAAGACATAGGCACCGCTTTGAGTTTACTCTTAGATTCAAAGACGCATTTGAAAAAAAGGGGATGAAAATATCCGGAACTTCACCTGACCAAGATTTAGTGGAAGTTGTGGAAGTTCCAAACCATCCTTGGTTTATCGGAGTTCAATTTCATCCGGAATTCATGTCCAAGCCAACAAAACCTCATCCGCTTTTTGTGGGATTGGTTCGAGAGAGCATCAAGCTTATCAAAAAAGGGGAATAAATCTATGGATACGGTGAGCGAAAGAGAATTTCTGGGCGGGGCAAAAATCGGTGGCACACATCCTTTCTTCTTAATCGCCGGTCCCTGTGTGATGGAATCCCGAGATTTATTAGAGCAAGTCTGCGAAGAGATGCTTTCGATCACCACAGAATTAAACATTCCCTTTGTTTTCAAAAGTTCTTTTGACAAGGCGAACCGTTCTTCTGTTTCTTCTTACCGTGGACCGGGGCTAAGTAAGGGCATTCAGCATCTAGAACATATCAAGAAGAAGTTCAATGTGCCTGTTCTAACAGACATTCACGAAACTAAACACATCTCTCCCTTAAAAGATATAATTGATATCTACCAGATCCCAGCATTTCTTTGTCGCCAAACTGATTTAATCGCTGAATCGGCAAAAACCGGCAAATGGGTAAACGTCAAGAAAGGACAATTCCTATCCCCCGAAGAAACCCGCCATATCAAGGCAAAAATCCAAGAATGTGGATCCGAAAAGTATTTGGTCACTGAAAGAGGAACCAGTTTTGGCTATAATAACTTGGTATTCGATATAAGAGGAATTCCTATCATGCACAGATTGGGAATCCCCATTGTGTTTGACGCAACCCATTCCGCACAGCTTCCGGGCGCGGCTGGAAATATCACCGGTGGTGTTCGCGAATTCATACCCCATATGACCAGGGGTGCCGTTGCTTGTGGCGTGGAGGGCCTGTTCTTGGAAGTCCATCCCGATCCCGAAAAAGCTTTGAGTGATGCAACAACTCAATTCCCATTGTCCAAAATCAAGCCATTGCTTAAGAATCTGCTGGATATTGACCGGTTGGTAAAATCAGATTCATTCCGGAACTAATTGCTATGAAGAAATTCTCAATTGCCAATGCCATTCTCTGGATTTTGATTCTGGGAATAGGTATGCAATGTAAAGATGAGGATATTGAAAGAATTGATTCTGATAAAGAATCCGGATCACAGATTGCTCTCAGAACTTTTACGAGAGTTAAATACAGTGAGGAAGGTGTTTTGGAATGGAAGCTGAACGCAAAAGAATCCTATGTCTTTCCGGAAGAAGATAGAACTGTTTTCTATGAAATGAAATTCCTGCAATATGAGAATGGAAAACTAAGCTCTGAGTTGGAAAGTGATTGGGGAGAAATTAACCATACCACTAAAAAGTTGGAGCTGAAAGGAAATATTTTCATGGTAACCCCGGATAAAAAATCCCTTAAAACGGAATATCTCAACTATGATTTGGAAACGGAAGAGCTAACCACGGATGCCGAAGTTGCAATTTTCAGTGCGGGGACTTATATCGAAGGAAAGGGACTAAGAGCTCAACGAGATTTGAATACCTATACTATCATTAAACCATCTGCAGTGACCAGGGGTGGACAAAACCCATTCCAAAAGGATTAGTTTTGCCTATGAACTCTCCCGTTTCAAAAATCAATTCTAAAAATAAAAAAAGAGTTCAATCCAAGTATATTTTGTTTCTACTAATGATTGCTTTCTTGGTTCTCAACTCTGTGATCCAGCCACCTATTTTAATTGGACCTGAGGATATATTCAAAAAACCGAATTTAGGTGTTTTTCCTGAAGAAGAAAAGAAAAAGAAATCTCCCACTCGTTGGGGAGGAAGCAGTCTCACCCAAACGGAAAAGGTAATCCAAGGCATACCCATGACTGTGTTCATTTTAGGTGGTGGAGCGTGGATCTACCACGAAACCATTCGGATTTCTTCATCTCGCATTGAAATTATAGGGGAAGATGCGATTAAAGCTGACCTGAAAGGGCGAGTTCTCGTCGAAGACAAAGAGAATGGCTCCACTCTCTCCGCACTGAAAGGTGATTATGATAAGCTATCCGATAAAATTGTTTTGGAAGGAAGCCCTAGACTGGTATATACGGCTAGCGATAAGAAGAAAACCTACATTTCGGCAAAAAGAATCATTCGCTACCTCGAAGAAGGAAAAACCATTCTGGAAGGACAGATTTATATAACCAATGAAGAAGTTATAGTCATTGGTGAAGACGCAGTCTATAACGACCAAGAAAAAACTTTGCTTCTAGACAACAAACCTATGTTATTTTTGGAAAACCGATTTCTTTCTGCAGAAAAATTAACTTATAATACTGAAACCGGTGAAGTTATTTTGGATGGAAATGCTTTCTTGGTCCAAAAAACCCTAGAAGATGCTAAGGACGAAGAAGACTCCCCGAAAGGGAAATTTGCCCCCGGGGCGAAGAAGTCTGAAGCAAAATCCAAAAAAGAGGACGAGAAAAAGGAAAAGGTATGGGTAAGGACTTTGAGTTTTGCTGATCAAATGCTTCGAAGCACAAAGGGCGATATTCCATTCACCGGGCTTAGAGGAAACGCACAAATCCTGCGGGAAGATTCTGAATTCTATGCCGATGAAATCCGAAATTACACACAAACCGGAACCGAGGAAGAGATTCTTGAAGCTAAAAAAGATGTGAGAATGGTAGATTTGGAAAATAAAACGGTTATTTCCGGGCAATATTTGGAGCATTTTAAAGATCGCGGCTATTCTCATATCACAGGGAAACCCAAGATAGAAATTCAAAATGACGAAGGCGAAACAACTACTACCATTACCAGTATAGAAATAGAAAGATTTGAAGAAAAAAAGGAAATGGTAATTCGTGGGGATGTTTTGATTCAGTCTGAGTCTAGTAAGGCTAGGGGAGAATACGCTACATATTTTGAGGAAGAGGAAAAAATCGTGCTAGAAGGTGATCCATCCCTGGAAAGAGATGGAAAAAATTTGCATTCCGGAAAAATTATCATATATCCCCAGGACGATCGTGTAATTCTGTCAGAAGGATTGAATATTAAGGGCTCGCAATGACTACTAAGAAGAAAACCACTGCTAAAAAATCGGAAGATTTGCCTATTTCTTCGCCTCCACCAGATGCAAAAACCTTTAGAATGAGCAATTTGGTTAAAATCTACAATCGCAAGCCTGTTGTAAATGATGTGAGTTTCTACATCCAAAAAGGCGAAATTGTGGGTTTACTAGGTCCCAATGGTGCCGGAAAGACTACATCCTTTT
>JAFIGA010000276.1 GCA_020831715.1 Leptospira sp.
CCATTTTCTCTAAGGAGTTGGATGGCTCTGTGAATGACAGGTATGCAGGTAAAGCTATTCAGTCCTTTTTCATAACGAATTGCCGAATCGGATCGAATGCCTGTTTTGCGAATGGATTTTCGAACATCTTCTCTGCGAAATAATGCCGATTCCAAAACCAATTCCACTGTGTCTTCAAATACAGCAGACTCCATTCCTCCCATAACTCCGGCGATTGCAACAGGCATCCCTTGGTTTCGAATGAGAAGTATATCGGGTGAGAGCTTGGGACTTGTTTCGTCCAGTAGCAAGAAAGTCTCATCTTGCTTGGCAAAACTCACTTCGAATTCATTGCCTTTCAATCTCTTGCGATCGAAGAAATGAGTGGGCTGTCCGCATTCCAAAAGCAAATAGTTGGATACGTCTACAACATTGGATATGCTTTTGATTCCGGATTTGATCAGTCGGGATCTAAATTTCATAGAAGAGGGAGTGACTCGAACAGTTTGTATAGGGAGTGCATGGTAGGCGATACAAGTTTCGCTTGTCTTGACTGAAACCGAATTCACAGAAGAGGAAAACTCTTTCTCATCCAAGGAAATTTCCAAGGGATTGTAGATGAGTGGCTTGGAAAGCTGCGCCGCAAGTTCTCTTGCGAATCCAAAATGACTCCAAAGATCGGGCCTATGAGTGATGGATTTATTGTCGATGTCGATGATTGTATCTTCGAAGCCAAGTTGCTTACCAATGGGTGAGCCCAATTCTAAATCTTGGTTATGGATGTTTTGGATGTTCGCTAGATTACCGGAAACGGTATTTAGCGGTAGATCAGCGTTTAGAATCATCACACCGCTCGCATCATCGTTGAGACCGAGGTCTTTGCCGGCACAGAACATTCCGTCGCTTTTTACTCCGCGAAGCTCAGAGCTAACTATTTCTTTTCCATCGATGATTGCACCGGGAAGTGCGGCTCCCACGATGTTGCCCACTGATAGATTGGTTGCATTGGTTACGATTTGTAGGGTTTTGCCACCGGCATCCACCTGAGTAACTGTTAGTTTATCAGCTTGGGGATGCTTTTCTAAGCTAAGGATACGAACCGGTACAATTTTTTCAAGGGAAGGTAGATAGGGTATTGCTTCCTCTGTTTCACAAATGGATGTATTGATCTTTTCCAATACCTGATCCAAGCTTAGATCACTCAAATCAACGAATTCTTTTATCCAATCTAAAGATAGTTTCAATTAAATACTCCCTAAACTATAGAAAATACGAAAAACCTATTTCGTCAAATGAATTTATCGAAAGTTTTCCAAGATAGCAAGGATATCCGCACCGAATTTCTCTACCTTGGATTGACCCATTCCTTTAACGCGGTACAATTCTTCTTCGGACGAGGGCATGTCTTCGGCAATTTTTTTCAAAACATTGTTTTGCATGACCATATACTTTTTCCATTTGAGTTTTCTCGCTTGGGTATCTCTGTAGTTCTGTAATTTTCTAAGGATGAGGGTATTGGTCGTGGGAGTCTTTTTCACCTTGACCGGTGCATTGGGATCGATTGCTTTTTTTCGAACGGGGACATTGGGTATGAGAATCTTGGGGTATTTATCTCCCTTGGTTGTGAAAATTTTCTTTTCCAATCCATTTTCAAAAAAACGAACCAATGCTTGTTCCGGTATATGGTTGAGGGAACCATAGTACTTTTCACGATCGAGTTTCTTGCGAAGAACATCTTTGGATTTGGAACCTCGTAGCATTGCGGCAAGGGACGTCTTGCCAAATTTCCCATTCAACGCCATCACGGTATTCATCAAAATATCTGTTTCTTCATCGGAGAATTCGTAGGTGCTGAGTGCTTCCTTTTTGATTTTTTTGGTGGTTTCTTTTTGGTTGAAGGCATCGCGACCTTTATGGGTTGCTTGGCAATTGTCACAGGAACCACAATTTTGGATTGTCTCTCCAAAATACTTTGTTAGAAAAACCTGTCTGCATTCTTCCGTTCTTCCATATTCGCGAATCATTCCCAGGAGGGAAGAACCGGACTTGGTATTTTTTTCCTTGGAAAGAATAAAACTTTGGATCGCCAAATCAGCATTATGAAAGAATAATACACATTGTGAATCCTTGCCATCGCGACCGGCTCTTCCTGCTTCTTGGTAGTAAGATTCCAGAGAGGCGGGTGCTTGGTAGTGAAGAACCAATCGAACATCCGGGTGATCAATTCCCATTCCAAAGGCATTGGTTGCAACTAAGATTCTAACCTTGCCTTGGGCGTAGGCATTTTGTGTTCTTTCTCGAATTCCGTCCGTTATTCCGGCGTGGTACTTGCCTACTTGGAATTTATGAGAATTCAATAAATTATAAACTTCATCTACTTGAGCTCTCGTCGCACAATAGATGATGGCTCTACCCGATTGTGTTTGTGAAAGTTTTTCTTTCCAGGGCTTTAGATAATCCAAAAGCAAAGATTCTTTGTGGGTAGCCTTCTCCGGAAACTCCACACGAAACTTTAGATTGGGGCGATAGAAACTACCGATATGGGTTTCATGATTTTTCATGCCCAAACTTTTGATGATATCTTCTCTGACTTTGAGTGTTGCCGTCGCAGTCAATGCACAGATGGGAAATTGTTTCTTGGAATGGTTGTCTCTAAGAAGGGCGAGCTGCCTGTATTCCGGTCGGAAATCATGACCCCACTGTGATACACAATGGGCTTCATCCACCACCAGATAGTTCACATCCATTTTTTCGAATATTCTTAAAAAACTTGCTGAGAGTGCCCTCTCCGGAGATATGAATAGAACTCGAATCTTTCCTTGAACGGCAAGGCTGAGTGCCTTCATCTGAGAGAGTTCGTCTTGGGAAGAATTACAGGACTCAGCAGGTGTTCCTAGAGCCTTCAAAGATTCTGCCTGATCTTTCATCAATGCGATCAGAGGTGAGATAACAATTGTAATCCCTGATTCTACGAAAGTAGCTACGAATTGGTAGATGAGGGATTTGCCAGCTCCCGTGGGAAGTAAGGCAAAAGTATCTTTTCCATCCAAAAGAGATTGGATGGATTCTTTCTGTCCGGGGCGGAAATGGGAGTGTCCGAATTTTTTCTTGAGAATTGTTTCAAGCATTTAACGAAAATTAATCCTATAAAACATTAAGAAAGATTGAATATCTCAAAAGAAAGATCCTTTTTTCTTTCTGCCTGTACTTTTTAAACCAAGAACTCCAAGTAAGCCTCGAGTCAATTCCCTAGCCACAACTTTACCAACGGGGGAGTTGACAGCTTGGCTGAGAGCAGACTTCTTGGGAGCGGCACTTCTTGTGGAAGTTTTTTTCGCGCTAGGCGCCTGTTTAGGGAAGGGAGACTGCTGGGATTTAGTTGTTTGTTTTTCGGCTTGCTCTTTTTTCTGTTCTTCTTCCAATCTTGCAATTTTTTCGTTTAAGATCTCGTAGGCGGATTCACGATTGATTCTTTCTTGGTATTTGCCCGCAACTTGGGAACCCTTGACTACAGAATTGATTTCTTCTTCTGTCAGGACGTTCATTCTGGACTTAGGTGCCACCAATAATGTTGCCACGAGTGGAGTGGGGATTCCTTTTTCATTCAAAACCGTAACAAGAGCTTGTCCCATTCCCAGAGATGTGAGAACCTCTTCGGTTTTATAAAAATCAGATAGAGGATAATTCTGTGCTGTGAGTTTGATGTCTTTTCGGTCTTTTGCCGTGAAGGCACGAAGGGAGTGTTGGATCTTCATACCCAGTTGACTCAAGATTGCTTCGGGTATATCTGTTGGACGTTGTGTACAAAAATATATCCCCACACCTTTGGAACGAATGAGTTTGATGATAGACTCCAATTGAGACAGCAATGCTTTGGAAGCCTCTTGGAAAATCAAATGTGCTTCATCTATGAAGAGAACCAATTTTGGTTTGCCGGAGTCTCCCATTTCGGGAAAAGTCGCATAAATTTCGGCAAGCAGGCAGAGCATGAAAGTGGAAAACAATTTTGGTTTATCTTGAATATCGGTTAAGCGAAGAATGGAGACAATTCCTTTTCCCGATTGATCCACTCGAACCAAGTCATCGGTATCGAAGGATGGTTCACCGAAAAATTGATCGGCACCTTGGTGTTCCAATTCTACAATTCGGCGAAGTATGGTGGATGCCGAGGCAGGTGCAATCTGTCCGTATAGGGAAGTGATTTCGGATTTGCCTTGGTCTTGAGAATAGTTGAGTACTTTTTTGAAATCATCCAAATCGAGAAGAGGCCAACCCTTATCATCACAAAACTTGAATAGTATAGATACAATTCCGGATTGGGTATCATTCAATTCGAGTATCTTGGAAAAAAGAATAGGTCCGAATTCGGAAACTGTTGCTCGAAGAGGAATCCCCGGTTCTTTGGAAAGACTTAAAAATTCAATGGGACAACCCGCAGGAGTGTAGGATTCTCCGATGTGATTTTGCCTTTCTTGGATTGCAGGGTTGTCTGTTCCCGGCATGGCAATCCCACTGAGATCGCCTTTCATATCCATGAGAAGGGTGGGGACACCTTGTTCGGAGAGTCTTTCGGCAAGAATTTGCAAGGTTTTGGTTTTACCGGTTCCTGTAGCTCCTGCAATCAAACCGTGCCTGTTCAACGTTTTTAATGGAATGGTTACCGGCAAATGATCGACCGGTTCATTGTCCAGAATTGCAGTGCCCAGAAGTAAAGACTCGCCTTTAACCGCGTAGCCGTCTTGGATAGACTTCTTAAATTTATCTAAATTAGATCCCATGGAAATACTCCCATAGATTCCTTGTCTTATGACAAGGAGTTTTTTTGGAAAAAGTTCTTGATTTTTCAGTCTAAAGATATTGTAAATACCTAGAGGAGATTTATCTTGAAAAGACTCATTATTGCCGCCCTAATTTGCCTAAGTATTCCCCAGTTTTTGTATTCTCAGAACAGATATGGACTGATTATCGGAACGAATTACAAGGGGAACTCTGCAGGTATTCCTCCTTTGGATCTCTGTGAAAAAGATGCCACCTATCTTCGTGATAAAATCCGAAAAGTCGGTAATTTTAAAGATATCGATGTGCTTTTGGGAAGACAGGTCACCAAGGCAAATGTAGAAAAAGCATTCCGTGATATAGCTAGCAAGGCAAAAAAAGACGATACAGTTTTTATTTACTTTTCCGGGCATGGAACAACTCAAAAAGATGCAAGTGCTCCCAATGGATCCAGAAATTATCTGGTTTGTTTCGACAGACCACATATCTCCGACAAAGAATTGAATACTTATGTATCTCGTATCAGCTCTCCCAAGACAGTTTTCGTATTGGATTGTTGTTATTCGGGTGGCATCGCCCAGAAGGGAAGAGCAACTCGGGGAGCAGGAGCCATACCGATTGCGGAGGGTTCGAATGGTGTTGTTAAACAAAATGCCGACGACTACTATTTTCAAAATAAACCCATTATAGCATCCTCTAATGCAAGTGAGGTATCCTGGGAAGTTGGTGGATCTATCAACCAAGGAATTTTTACATATAATTTCGGTAAGGCGCTAGAGTCAGGAGACTTAAACGGTGATAAGGTTGTAACTGCTCTGGAAGCCTTCTTCGTCGCAAGAGACGGAACCCAAAAGATGGCAAAAAGTTTAAGGCTTGAGCAAAATCCTCAAATCTCCGGGGATGCATCCGGTGTTATGCTTGCGGGCAACTTGCAACCTTCTCCTCCTCCTGCTCCTTCCAAGCCACCAACCAATATAGCGGTTCCGCTTCCTCCCACACAGCAGACTCCTCCTCCATCTCCGGTTCCACCTGTATCTACTCCTGTGTCACCACCTGCTGTTGTTACCCCGGTTGAACCACCTGCACCTCCTGTGAAAAATACAGGAAATATATTGATTAAAACCACAATAATCAAAGCAAAAGAAATCGCTACCAACCGAGGACAAAATCCTTATGATCTTCTGAAACGCCAAGGCCTCCCTTCTCAAACTAAGGGACGAGATGCCGAGGAATCATCCGATAGAAGGATCAAAGTGCTTATCAATGGAGAGGAATACCCCTCTCAAGTAAGAGTTGTTAAGTCAAATATCTGGGGTTCCAGTATGTCCAACGGAAGGCTTATCCCCGGTGAGATTTACCATGTTTTGGTAAAGGATCTACCCACGGGAATCCACCAAGTGAAAGTTCTTGCCGATGACTACCCACAGTTTGAAACTGCTGTCGGTGTTCTTCCAAGACAAGACAATATCGTTGATATGGTATCGTCTATCAAAGGCTATGGGGCAATCCAAGGACGAGTGTTCTACAAATCCCTTGACAATCCTGTATCCAACCACCCAATCTATATGCCAACCATCGTTTCGACACGTGGTGTGCAAAAGGTAAAAACTGATAATGACGGATACTTTCACTTTACTAACCTAAAAGCGGGAACCTATGAAATTAGAGCCAGCTTCGCCGAAGATCTAAAGCTGGAAAATTCCAATATCAAAGTCACCCCGGGTGAGGTAACCAAGGTAGACATCATCCTCAATGTCAAAATGCCAAGCACAAAAACCAAGTATTGATAGTAGAATAAGCTGGTTTGATATGAACATCCAGGAGTCGTCACGTTTTTCGTGGTGGCTCTTAGGGTGGTGAAACCCTTATGAAAGGGAAATGTTAGATATTTTAAAACTTACATAACAGTCGGTGTTTTGTAGCCGGAACAAAAGTCCACACGCAAACCGGGCTTAAGAACATTGAAGAGGTCCAAATAGGGGATGTGGTTCTGTCCAAATCCGATGTAACAGGTGAAATCTCCTACAAACGAGTTGTAAATACCTTTATTCGTCAAACTCAAGCTATCTATAAGGTTACCTTTGAAGACGGAACTATCCTAGAGACTACATGGAATCACCCGTTCAGAAGACTGAAGACAGACGGAGTCCCTTCGCTCCTCCTAGACAGAGGACAGATAGAATCCTTGGATCTCTCCGAGTGGACAGAAGCCAAGGAATTGAAGTCTGGAGACTTGACTTTCACAGCTGATGGAAAACTGCTTGCGATTTCTTCCATTGAAGTGGATGGTAGAGAGGATACGGTCTACAACTTTGAGGTGGAAGATTTCCATACCTACTTTGTAGGGGAAGTCGGGGTTTGGGTTCATAATAACGATGATAGTTATAATAAGGGGAATGGATTATTATTCACTAATACACTTCAATCTAACTTAAAGCCAGACGGTGCTAAGAAAATCAATGAAGGGATTGATGATGCAGTAGAAGGAGCTAAAGACTTAGCGATAGAGGAAGCTAAGGCTTGTGTCGATGGTGGAGTTGGTTCTCTAGTGTGCGGAGCCACTCTGTTTGGTGGAGCAGCTATAAAGTACGGAGGAGGACTTCTAGCTAGAATACCTGTCGTCGGAAGTACTATTAGGGCTATATCTACTTCAAGGGTAGGACAAGGCATAAGGGGAATTTTTGGTGGTGCGGAGGCAACACAAGGGACAAAGGCAACAACTGATGTAATATCAAACGTTACTGTGAAGGCTCATGGTAAAGTTGTTGCAAAAGGAGATGTATATGTTAAACCGACTATTGATAAAATCGATCAAGGAGTGCTCAAGCCACGTGAAATTTTCGAAAATCGTGAATATTTATTACCTAAGAAACCGACAGGTTATTATAATGTGTATGACATGCCGACACCTGGCGTAAAAGGAAAGGGCCCTCAGAGGATTATAAGCGGGCAGCAAGGAGAACTATATTATACACCAGATCATTATGATACTTTTATTCCATTAAGATGAAATAATTTATGTTAGATATTAACTTTGTAGATTACCCACTGGGTGAAACTTTAGCTGGTAGGTCAATTATAATTAAGTCGTCAGGTTATAAAAAATCGGATTTAATTAATTATTTAGCACTTGAATTGGAATTTCCTGATTATTTTTCAGTGAATTGGGATTCTTTCGAAGAGTGTCTTAGAGATCTTTCATGGATTAAGCAGAATTGCATAAATCTAGTTCACACAGCGATACCACTGGAAAATGACAATGAGTTATCAACCTATCTATCAATTATAAGTTCAGCCAGTAATAAGCATAATTCAATAGGAATAATTAATTTACAAATTTATTTCCCAGTTAAATACAAAAAAAAGATACTTTCGCTAGCAATCTAAGTTGAGTTGAGGCTTGAGGCCACCTGAGTCTCGCGCACCACAACCCAAATGAAATCCCAGCACCCAGCACCATTTTTATAATCTATTTATGTTATATGATGTCATCAAACAAAAAATGGTGCTGGGTGACTGGGCAGGCTGGACAATAGAGTCCCAATATTGGGACGCCAGCAATACCTGGTTATACTCGTGAATCTGCTAAAACAATCATGTCAGGAAGGAGAAAAAGGAAACTAAAAATAGAGAGAAAATCAATTTTTGATCTTAATTATATCTAATTGATCTACAAAATTTGGTTCGAAGTGACCTGGTTATAATTAACAGACTCCACATTTCATGGTCTGGTTGCTTCGTTACTGCAATTTCAATCTAATAATTCCATAACCAATTTATGCATCTCTATGATGGTATCCGTGAGTTTGGAAGCATATTCTTCTGCTTCTTCGTAAGTTACTTCATCTGAACCTAAAACAAGCCATTTAAAACCATTTCCTCCTTCTAAAGGTTCCGCTTCGGATAGACAGGTTAGAATCTCTTTATTCTTGATTTTTCTTTTGTTTGCTTTGAGTGTTTCATACGTTGCCGGGTTTATATCGGTATGGACAAAATAGAAGGTTCTGGTTACTTCATATTCGAGGATTCGAATCTCTTTCGTTATATAAACTTGGGAATAAGGGAGGTCATCTCCCCAGAGTGGAGGTATGTTTTGGTTTATCATCTAAAAAATTTTTATATCACAACCCTGCAGTGAGCACCTACCATCTCTCGTAAGCAAGCCATGGATGGCTTGCCCCGGCAGTTGGAGCATGGATGCGGAACTTGCCGGCGAGAGATGGTAGGGCGAACATTCCTTTCTGACTCTTTCCCGGAAGAGGTAGGCATCCATTAAATCTTTGAGAACCTTCTTTTTTTCATCGGGGAGGTTTTGAATTTGTTGGAGCATTACAATAAGTTCCTGGTCTTCTGGATTGGCTTGTGTTAGATTTTCGGAGTCAACTTGAGCTTTGCTCATCACCAGTCCCCCTCATGCCCTACTCAATTCATGAATTTTTCTTTGGTTGATAAAAGCAGAGATTAACTTCTTCACAACTTCCTTGTCTTCTTTCTCTAACTTTTCTGTTTCGGAGAAAAGGGAAAGAAGTTCGAAATCACTGATTTTGGATTTGGCAAGGTTTAAAAAAAGGATCGACGGGAAATGAAATAGCGGGTAGACTTGAGGATATGAGTATGACTGTAACTTTAGAACTACCGGAAGGATTGGATTTGAATGAACACGCAATAAAAATGATGCTTGCCATTCGTCTTTATGAAAGTGGAA
>JAFIGA010000296.1 GCA_020831715.1 Leptospira sp.
TCTAATTTTAGTGCTTGTTTGAGAGCTTTGATTCCCTCTGATTTCTTATCTGAACGAAAAAGTAATGATCCTAAATTCAACCAAGCAGTAACGAATGAGCCATCTTTCTCGATGGATTGGTAATATAATTTTTCTGCCAAATTCATATCACCGTCTTTTTCGGCTTTTACAGCTTGATTGAATATTTTCTTAGCAGAAGAATCACTCATATCTTTACTATCGGCATAATGGAGCAAAAAAAATCGCAGGAAATTTGGATTATTTGTCCGATGATGTAAGTAGAGTGAAGGATAGATCAGAGGGAACTATGAAAAAAATATATTGGATTCTACCTATTGCATTGGTATTAGTAATTAATTGTGCATCTTCCGGCGAGACCAGAAGATCTATATCCGCATCGGGAAACCCTGAGGATATTTTTTTTGAAAGGGAAATGGATAAGGAAATTGATCCTGTAGCTGTTTCGGTGAAAGAAGATTTGAATTCCGGTTCACCTAAAAAATACGATATACCCGATAAATCAGCCGATAGATCCGGAAGTTTTGATGAAGTTGGGTATTCTTCTTGGTATGGAGCCAAATACCAAGGAAAACCAACTGCAAGTGGAGAGCCATTTGACCAAGCTAAACTTACTGCTGCACATAGAACTCTTCCAATGGGTTCGATTGTAAAGGTTCAAAATCTCGAAAATAACAAAGAAGCTATGGTCCGAGTTAACGATAGAGGTCCATTCGTTGATGGAAGAATCATAGATGTATCGGAAAAAGCAGCTGATATTTTAGATTTTAAAGACAAAGGTATTGCTAAAGTGGGTTTAACCTTAGTCAATAAATCCGGTGCTGACAAATTTGAAGAGCTGGATGATGGGGATTTGGATGAGGATCTTGATTTGGTAGAGGGTTCTAACAAGCCGGAAAAACTTCTTCCAAAAAAGCAGGATACTGCCTCTACCGTAGCCACCAATCGTCCACGAGGATATACTGTTCAAGTTGGGGTTTTTAAGGAAGCCGGAAGAGCTCAAAATTACAAAAGTATGATGAGCAAAGAATATGGACAAAAAGTATTCGTATTCTCCAGACCTGATGGGCACGTAGTTCAGCTTGGAGACTTCTCATCCCGCGATGAGGCAGAAAGGTTGAAAAATAAACTCAGATATGATGGAATTGAGTGCTTCATTCCTGCTAAATAGTTCGAAATTTCTTCATAGAACGGTGTAGAAGTGAATAGGCGGATGATCGTATCCGCCTTTTTTTGTCACATTTCCAACAAAAAGGCTTTGAATTTTTCATTATTTATGAGTATATAACCATGTAGGTTAAAATCATCTGATTATAAAACCGATAAATAAGGTAAGGATTATACTATGGATTTCAGCCAGCTATCTTTGGACAACATTCTCTTTAACTACTATTCATTCGGAAATTTACTAGCCCTTCTTATAACATTTCTTCTAGGGATCTTTTTTCTCTCCCTGAAAGACAAAACGACATCCACCCTGCACCTTGGGATTGGGTGTTTATTGTTAAGTATGTTCCAGCTTGGGTATTTTCTGGCGGCATTTATATACCATCCAATTGCGTCCTACCATAGATGGCTTACCGGTGGTTTCATTCTACCCGCTATATTACATCTTGGTCAATTCATGTGGAGATGGCCGGGCAATCAAAATAAAAAAACAGCCAATATAATTCTCCTGTCGGGTTGGGTAATTTCATTCGTTACCGTTACTGCATTCATTATCGTTACTTCAATGGCTGATACAAAATACCATTTTACAGCTCACCATTGGGATTTTAATTCCGAGGATGCATCAAAGTATCTAGGTTTGATGATAGCTCTATTTTCTTTTATTAACTTCCTCATTCTACCTGTTATTCGAATCATTCTTCACCTGAAAGGAAGAAAGAGATTAATCATGGTAGCTTACTTGATATCATTTTTAATTGCCGCTGTGATTCCCAATGTTTTTAATGTGCTAAGTCGAGATGGTATTATGGAGAGATCTACCTATCTTACTTCTTTAGTAATTCTATTTTATTTTGCATTCTTTCTCATTACGATCATATTCATTAATACCAGTGTGGAAAAAACAACATTCATGATTAAGATTGTTGGAATTTCGTTGGTAACAGTCATGCTAATGCTGGAACAACTTGCCTTGATTTATGATCAAGAAAAAGAAGACCAATACAATCGAATCAGTCTTGCCACAATAGAAAAATCTATAGCAAGCAAAGATTATAATGATACGGGAATCAGTTTCGTATTGTCATCCCTACCCGATTCGAGTGGACTTAGCTATCCAAAATACAATCAAGATTTGCGTTTAGATTTACCCATGGTTAAAGTTGACATGGAAAACAGCAGAATTTACGAAGAGTTAACCAGACTGGAAGGAAAGAATTTCAAAAATAGAACACTGGCAATTCTAAGTAAGACACCCGATCATTTTTCAGGCTATAAATCCGATATCATTTCTTTTTTGGAATCCAATGAAAATCTTCAAGATTCGGATTTAAAAGAAAGCTTAACGAAGTATTACGATAAATTGAACAAGCAGACATTTATTGCATCCAACAAATTGAGTGATATTGACGATGAAGTTTTTTGTAAAAGAGCTATAAGTTATCTGAATTCAGAGAAAAAATTGGTTCATTTTATGAACCAACTAAGCTCTAGAATGGAAGATTGCAATTGGGATGGGCGAGTTGTTGAGTCTTCCGAATTGAAGGCAAATGTTTTAAAGCACTTTAGATATTTCAAGAAAACTCAAACCAGACATTATAGAAAAAATCTAGATAACAACCAGCATTTCATTGCATATATGGTCTACAATCCAGCTTCCAAAGAAATTATTGAGGCCGGATTGCCTTATGTGCATTACCGAATAGAAATGAACCGCTCTTCCGTAAAGGAAATGGGACTAATGCTTTTTGCGTTGTTCATTCTCCTCTTCGCTTTTCCATTGTTTTTTAAATTGAGTTTAATCAATCCTCTAAACGATTTAACATCCGGAGTTACACAAGTAAACGAGGGAGACTTGGATGTAAAAGTTCCTATCCAAGTAAATGACGAGATCGGGTTCCTTGCCGGTTCCTTTAATGGTATGGTTGCATCAATCAAGGATGCCAGAAGACAGTTGGAAGATTATGCGGAAAATCTTGAACTCAAAGTTCAAGAAAGAACCAAAGAAGTTCAAGATAAGATGGAAGAAATCCAAAAGTTGAAAGTTCAACAAGATGGAGACTACTTTCTTACTTCTTTACTCGCCAAACCACTATACTATAATGCGAACAAATCAGACTTTATCAAGACCGATTTTTTCGTTCACCAAAAGAAACAATTTGAATTTAGAAAAAAAACAGGAGATCTGGGTGGGGATATATCCGTTACCGGAAACTTGAAATTGGGAAAACCGGATAATTTCCGTAGATATACAGTCGCTGTCAACGGAGATGCCATGGGTAAGTCCATGCAAGGTGCCGGTGGATCTCTTGTTATGGGAGTTGTAATGAACTCAATTATGGCAAGATCAGCCGGTAATAAGAGAATTCTCAATAGGACTCCCGAAGAATGGTTGATAGATGTATACGAAGAGACCAATTCAGTTTTCAAATCATTCAATGGAACAATGGTTATATCGGCAACTATTTTCATGATTGATGAAGAGACTGGTGAATGCTGGTATTTCAACGCAGAACATCCATTTACTGTATTGTATAGAGACGGAAAGGCATCCTTTATTGAAAAAGAATTACTGCTTAGAAAGCTTGGTTTGGATTCGGAAATTCCTTTTGAAGTGAAAAAATATCAACTTTTACCGGGAGATACTCTCATCTTTGGAACAGATGGTCGCGATGACATCGACCTAACTCCGAATGAACCGTTCCGAACTATCAATGAAGATGAAGAAATTTTCTTAAAGCATGTGGAAGATGCTAAAGGTGATATCTATGAGATTGAAAAGATCCTTTTGGAGAAAGGCGAATTAACGGACGATTTGTCTCTTATGAGACTAGATTTTCAACATGATAAAGCAAATAAGCTAATAGACACAGATCAAGGCATTGCCGCTCTTGAATCAGAGCATGCGGAATTGGAAGGTACTGCAGGTGATACATTTCAACCCACTGAGGAAGAAACTTGGGAGAAAAAATTCACCACGGAAGGAGCCTACCAGGAAGGGAGAAATCTATACAAATCAGGAGATATCCACTCAGCAATCGACTTGATGTTTAAGGCATATTCAAATGATTCTCAGGATCCAAAACTCAATAAATTACTCAGTCTACTCACTTTCAAGGGAAGGGACTACGACAAGGCAGTAGAAGTTTTGGATGTTTACCTTAAGCAAGATCCTGATGCAAGCGAGTTCTGGTATTATTTATCCGTTGCCAAGAAAAAATTGGGAGATTACCAGGATGCATTGGATGCAGGATTGAAGTCTCATAATTTAAACAGTGAGTCCCTTTCCAATACAATCAATATTGCGGATCTCTATCGATTATTGGGCAAGATCCCAGAATCTAAAGAATTTGCAGAAATTGCGGAGAAAATGGATCCGGATAATGCAAATGTAAAAAAACTGTATCAACTTTTAGAAAAAATTGTCTAAAAGACACTTGCAAACTATGATTGGAATGAGTCAAATGGTTTAGAAAAGGAGCAACTATGAAGTTAATTCGTTTAGCAATTCTCGGAGCGTCAATGACAGCGCTAGTAACATCGGTAAATGCACAGGAAGCTGATGCAATACTTGGAAAATACATTCCACCTGAAAAAGATTCTGTGATTGAGATTTTCAAATGTGGAGATAAATACTGTGGTAAAACCGCTTGTATCAAGGATAACGCCTATCCTCCAGGCTCCAAAGATGGTGTTCCAGGAACTCCTTATTTAGATCATCACAATCCTGATCCTAAACTTAAAAAAAGACCAAACCTTGGTATGAAATTTCTTACAGGATTTGTAGCCGAAGGAAATGGAAAATACAAAGATGGAAAAATATACAACCCCAGAGATGGAAAAACCTATTGTGGAAAAATGAGTTTAACAGGCAATAAGCTAGACTTAAGGGGTCACTTGTGCATTTCATCATTCCTTGGAAAAACAAATACTTGGGTGAGGATGACCGGAATCAATTTAAACGATAAGGCATGGGACTGCGAAAAATAAAAAAAATATTTATTTAGTCTCGCTAAACCCACAAAGGCTTATGCTAATGTGGGTTTTTTTATTTTAAGAATTCTATTCTTGACCTCGAATAGACCAAGTAAATTCTAAGCTAATGCGACTTGAAAAAATTGATGGTTTAATCACTGAAGAAGCTGTTGAAACATATAAAACACTTCTACGCTTTTGGCTTTATTCTCTTCCCATATTCTTGATTATTGTTATTCTTTTAAATTTCTCCTCTGGGCTCCACCCAAAACATTTTTTTTCATTATCCGGGTTAATTGTATTTTCTTTTATATTAGTCTTAATAGTTCTAAAACTAATTGATAAACGAAAACATTCCCCACTATTCTTTATTATTGTATATGGATTAGGGATTGCTTATCCTCTCATAACACCACTTCTTGTCTTTTTCATTACGACCTATTCTGCTCCTGACTTTACTTTATCTATAATGAATCATACTATACCCTCTTTGTTTTTGATCATGACTATGGCAACAGGATTCTCTTTTTCATTTCGAGCCTCTCTTTTGGCAGGAATATTTTCTACTTTTTTATTTATGATTTGTTTCTTTACACTAAGGCATGATCATCCCGAGGCAATTGCAAATAAGCTTCAAATGGTTGGACTTTCATATTTTATAGAAATTTCTTTTTACATTATTATCACAGGACTATTGAGTGGATTGATTGCCAATCAGGCGAGGAAAATGCTTGCTAAATTATTAGATTCTGTAAAGAAGAATGAATTTGTAACCAATGTTTTAGGCGAGTATGTTTCGCAAGAAGTAAAAAATAAGATTCTCGATGAGGGTGGATTACAAATTGAAGGCGAAGAAAAAGAAATTACAGTTTTATTTGCTGATCTAAGGAATTTTACAACAATTTCTGAGGACAGAACTCCTAAAGAGATAGTGTCTATTTTAAATGAGTATTTTGACACAATGGTAGAAACTATTCAGAAGAATGGAGGGGTAATCGATAAATTTATTGGAGATGCAATTATGGCATATTTCGGAGCACCCATTCACATGAATAATCCACAACAGAAAGCTTTCAATGCAGCAAAAGAAATGATGCTCAATATTAATGAAATAAATATTAAATTGGGGAAAAGAAATCTTCCTATTTTAAAGCAAGGAATTGGCTTACATCATGGGGTTGTTGTGATAGGAAATATTGGAAGTAAAACTAGAAAGAATTATACTATTATTGGTGATACGGTTAATTTGGCTTCTCGTTTAGAGAGCCTGACCAAAGAAATTGGAAAAGAACTGATTATAAGCGATGCAGTGATTAAAAATCTTGATATCCAAGATCAAAACAAATTCGAAATAATAAGAGATATCAATATTAGAGGTAAAAAGGATTTAATTTCTGTATATTCATACAATCTACAATAATTCTAATATTCAATTCTTAATTCTTTTATCTTCTTATCCAATGTATTTCTATTGATTCCCAAGTATTTGGCAACTCGAGTCTTGGTATATCGAAATTTCTTCATAGCGTATTGGATCATTCGTGCCTCAACTTCATTTACAACTGCTTCCATTGCTCTGCCATCAAGCCCATCTAAATAAGATGGGCTATAACTTCCCGATCCAACATCCACGATTTCAATGGAACTTCCTGTCTCAGAATAATCATTATTGCTATTATTAGTATCCAAAAACCTATGAAGATTTTGCATATTTTCGGCTATTTCTATAAAATCTTCTTCATCCAATAATTCCGATTGTGCCAACACGACAGCACGCTCAATGATATTTTCCAATTCCCTAACATTACCGGGCCAATTGTATTTTAATAAAAGTCGAGAAGCTTCTCTTGTAAGACCTTTGATATATTTATCATTGTCTTTGGAATATTTTTCCAAAAAGTGATTGATGAGAAGTGGAATATCCTCTACCCTCTCGCGAAGTGGAGGTGTATGTATATTAACGACATTTAACCGATAGAACAAGTCTACTCTAAATTTCTTTTCAGCTATAAGATCTTCCAGATTCGCATTGGTAGCTGCGATAATTCTAACATCTACCTTTCGTGTTTTTGTGGAACCAACAGCTTCGATTTCTCTTTCTTGTAGAACACGAAGGAGTTTAGACTGAAGATTCAGATCCATCTCTCCAATCTCATCCAAGAAAATTGTCCCTGTATCAGCTAATTCGAATTTTCCTTTTTTATCCGCAACTGCGCCTGTGAACGATCCTTTTTTATGACCAAAAAGTTCACTTTCCAAAAGATTTTCAGGAATAGCAGCACAATTGATTTTAATATAAGGAGCTTCCGAACGACTGCTGTTGTAATGAATGGAACTGGCAATCATTTCTTTTCCGGTTCCCGACTCCCCTGTTATCAAAATAGAAGCCCTTGAATCGGCTACAAGGTTGATCTTTTCAAAAAGCTTTTCCATATTGGGAGCTTTCCCAATTAAAGAACCAAACTTGTATTTATTCTTTAACTCTCGTTTTAGCTGAATATTTTCCCTTGAAATTTCTTTTTTGGCTTCTTCAACCAATTTATTAATCTTAATTGTCTGAGATATAATGGAAGAAACTACAAGAAGGAAATCCAAATAAGATTGAAGATCGTTATCTTTATGATTGGATAGGAATACAGATAAGACTCCCAAAGTGTTCTGTTCTGAATTAATGGGCGCCAAAATCAATGCAATATCTTTTGGATCTGATTTAAAATGAGAGAGATATCCCACACGGTTCAGAAAATTTTCGTCCTCCGCAACAGAAGGAACAATCACAGGTTCACCTAGTTCATATACTTTTCCGGTGACACCTTCCCCAACATTGTAAATTCCTTTCTCGATCTCATCCGCCGATAGGCCGGATGCTGCAACAATTTTAAGGCAATCCAGCTCTTTATTATATAATACAATTGTTCCTTTTTCCAATTTAAGAGATTTGTCCAACAGATTCATAATGGAAGAAAAAACTTCTTCCGTATCCAAACTAGATGTTACCACTTTTGCAATCTCAATTAAAGTAGATTGAATTTTTGTTTTCTGCTCTAGGCTCCTGAAAGTTTGCAAATTTTTGAAAATCTGAGCAGCTTGATTCGCCAAAACCGAAACAATATCCAATACCTCTTCATTGAACGCATTAAGTCTGTTGGAATCCAGAGAGATTACACCAATTACAACATCATCAACTATCATGGGAGCTACAAGCTCTGCCATAATATCTTCTTTTACTACGATATAATCAGGATCTTCTCTTACATCATTGACGAGTTTACTTTTTCCGGTAGAAACTGCCATTCCTGTAATACCTTGACCCACTCTTAGTCGGACCTGACTCATTTTCTTCATATTCATTCCACGAGCGGTCACAACTTCCAAAAAACTTTCTCTTTCATTCACTAGCATAAGAGATCCGGATTCTGCTTGAGACATCTGAATGCATCGATCTAAAATTAGTTCCAAAAGGCCATCTGGATCATGTGTAGAATTCATTGCAGTTGCTACTTCATGAATAGATTGGATAGGATTGATTTTTTTATCTGGCATAAATTCCCCAATAAATAAACATAATGCTTACATTTTAGACATTTTGCTGTTTGCCCCAAAAAGAAAAGCTTAATTTGTCAGCAAATGAATTATTAATTAATAAATATGCAATATCTATTCCATATCTTCGGGAATTAACGTTTTTTTGCCTATTGAATAAGCAAAACTATGAATTTATCCTAATATATGGGAAATGGATTGCTACTTATCTTACCAAGAATTGACTAGGTACAATGAAAAATGAAGTATCTGAATGTGTCCTATGTGGTGAATTCAATGTTCCCGAAGGTAAAACCATAAAGGCACGTTTTTATTGCACATGCGGAAAGGAATGGATTCTGGAAAAAAGAAGATCCAATCGCTTTTCCAGTAGCCTTCCTGTAGGCATTGCTGAAACAAAAACACGCCTCATTTTGGATTCTTTATCTTTGTTCAACTCAACATTGCATTTGGATGAATTGGTTGAGAATTTTTCGGACTTTGTTTATCAGAAAATGGGAAAAAAGAACGTGGGTGTTCTTCTAATGGATATCGATAGAGGAAAAATAAATTTAGCCGCCTTTAAATCAGAAAATCCAAAATACAAGAAAATTTTAAATCGAGTAAAATTAGATTACGACCTTAGCTATGGAATTCTTATAAAAAGTATGACAGAATCCAAATCTGTCTACTATGATCTAACTACTGAAAACCACCCTTTTTATTCTTACTATAACAAATTAACAAAGACTAAATCTCAACTTATTATTCCGATCGTTTACAATCAAAACCCTATTGGTTTACTAACGATCGACTATAATGATTCATCCGGGTCTGAAGAGATTCCCGAAAAGGAGATTGTTGAAGTTCTTGTCGGCCAATTTGCAGTAGCTCTTAGAAATTCTTTTCTTTACGATAAATCCAAGAGACAGAGTAATCACTTTCAAAACCTCCATATTTCGGCTCTAACTCTTTCAAAATTATATCTTGATAAACATAAAGAAATGATTCGAATGATACTCTTGGC
>JAFIGA010000298.1 GCA_020831715.1 Leptospira sp.
TAAGAATTCTACACAATATGAGATTCACTTGGAAAGATTAGATCCAGCAGACTCAAGCGTTTTTATATCCAAATTTTTAGCCAAGCTTCTCCATCGCATCTTGGATTCCTTGGGAAACTCCGAAGACCGAGTCCGGTTGCAGATTGAACTCGCCAACAGTTTCATTCTATGGTTGTCCGATTACCTGGAGACCAATCCAAATTTGCTGGATTCTTCGGAGTATCTGTTGAAAGTCGAAGGGGAATTGCTTAAGGCAATCTATTCCCGAGAAAACCGCTATTTTTCTAATTTAGCAGACCATCTCAAATCCATCACTCCGGTAACGGGATTATCCCAGAGTGAATTGTTCACAGGAAGCAACCAAGGATTGACAATGGAATCAGAATTAAAAAAAGAAATCCAATCTTGTGATGAAATCTGCTGGTTGGTATCCTTTGTTAAATGGACAGGCGTTCGCATTATTATCGATTCTTTGAAACAATTTACATTTCAACCCAATAAGAGATTTCGTATTATTACCACAACTTATCTCGGGGCAACGGATCAGAAAGCTCTGGATGAACTGGCAAAATTACCCAATACAGAAATCAAGATCAACTATGAATCCCTAAGAGAAAGACTCCATGCCAAGGCTTACTTATTCTTGAGAAATACAGGGTATCACACTGGTTATATTGGTTCATCCAATCTAAGTCGCTCTGCTCTAAGTAGTGGTCTGGAATGGAATTTGAAGATTACGAGTCAGGAAATCCCACATATCATTTCCAAATTTCGAAGTAGCTTTGAATCGTATTGGAACTCAAAAGAATTTGAAACCTATGATTTCAAAAATGAAGGACAGAGAGCAAAACTACAAAGATCATTGGAAGTAGCAAAGTATGGCAGTTCCAATCCAAATAATATGGATGACAAGACAACCAATTTGCCATTGTTCGATTTGGAACCTCATCCCCACCAACAGGAAATATTGGAATCCCTAAAAGTCGAAAGGGATATCCACAAGCGAAAACGAAATCTCATTGTCGCGGCTACAGGAACCGGCAAAACCATGATTGCAGGTTTTGACTTTCGGAATTTTTTAAAAACCACACCGGGTGCCAAATTTCTTTTCATTGCACATCGGGAGGAGATATTAACCCAATCTCTATATACATTCCGAGGGATTCTTAAAGATCCCAATTTCGGAGAACTTTGGTTCAATGGAAAAAATCCAAGCTACTATCATCAACTTTTCGCCTCCATCCAAACCTTAAACAATCGAATCGATGATTTAACTCTGGCAGAAAATTATTATGACTATATAGTGATAGATGAAGTCCATCATATAGCGGCAAATAGTTATAGGAAGATTTTGGAAAAATTCAAACCTCGAATTCTTTTGGGCTTAACGGCAACCCCGGAAAGACATGATGGCTCGAATATTTTGGTTGATTTCGATGGAACAATTGCCGCTGAATTACGACTGCCTGAAGCTATCAATCGTAAGTATCTCTGTCCATTCCAATACTTTGGTGTAGCTGACAATACAGATATATCCGGGGTTTCCTGGAGAAATGGTCGCTATGATATAAATGAACTATCCAATTTATATACCAATAACGACGCAAGAGTTCTGAATATTTTCCAGAATCTGGATTACATTATCTCTGATTGGAATAGCATAAAGGGATTGGGATTTTGTGTCTCTCAGGATCATGCCGAGTTCATGGCTAGAAAGTTCAATGAAAGAGGGATCGCCTCCGCCTTTTTAACATCTCGAAACAGTGAAGATAGAAAAAAGCTTCGAGACGATCTCCTCCGGGGCAGAATTCGATTATTATTTGTTGTGGATATATTCAATGAAGGCGTTGATATCCCTGAGATAAACACTGTACTGTTCCTGCGTCCAACCGAAAGTCTCACGATCTTCTTGCAACAATTGGGTCGGGGACTGAGGAATGCACCGGATAAGGAGTGTTTAACGGTAATTGATTTCGTGGGTAACTCCCGTCCGGAATATGATTTTACGCGAAAGTTCCAATCTCTCGTTACCTCAACACACAGATCTATTTCCCATGAGATAGAAGAGGACTTTCCTCATTTGCCATTGGGCTGCTCGATTGTTTTGCAAAAACAGGTCAAAGAAGTGATCCTGAATAATATCAAGAAAGCTATTGTTGATAAAAATTACTTGGTTCAAAAGATTGCTACATTTGAAACCAACACCGGAAAAGCCCTAACACTTAAGAATTTTCTAAACTACTATTCCAACATATCCTTGGATAGTGTGTATAAGGTCTCTATCGACAAATCGGGTGGCTGGACAAAATTATGCCAAGCCGCCAAAAACCTCCCTCCCACAGCTGATGCCGAAATAGAGAAAGCCTATTATAGAATTTTTCTTAGAATTCTTAGTTCCGAGTCTCACTCCTATTTTAGCTTTCTCTACAAAATGGCTAAAAACGAATTCCATTGGAATGTCTCTGATCCGGAGGAATGTCAAATGGCAATTATGGTCTATATGGATTTTTGGAATGAGATTGGAACAAAGTGCAAACACGAGAGTATAGAACATTCTTTTGAAAAGCTGAAACTATTTGCAGACAGGAAAGACGAACTCATTCAACTCCTGGAAATTCGGATAGATTCCCTTCGCCATGAAGAATTTTCGATGGACTCCAATGCTTATCCAAGTCTTACCAATTGTCCGCTTAGAATGCATGCTCGGTATGCCAGGGATCAGATTTTGACCGCGTTTGGACAGCATAGCTTCGAGAAGAAGTCCAGTAGCCGAGAAGGAGTTTTAGATATGCAAGATATCAATACCGAATTATTATTTGTGACGCTGCAAAAGACAGAAAAGAATTATTCTCCAACTACAATGTACAATGATTATGCGATAACAGAAAGACTATTCCACTGGCAGACACAGAACACGGCAAGACCGGATAAAGGAAAAGGTCTATCCTATATTGAGCAGTCACAGAATCAAAAAACGATTTTACTATTTGTTCGAGAAAAGAACCGAGATGAATATGGAAAAACCATGGGGTATGTCAACCTTGGTCCTGTTCACTACTTCTCCCACGAAGGTTCCCAGCCCATGAGCATCACATGGAAATTGGACCACAGCATCCCACCATTCCTCTGGAGGGACACTGCGAAGTTAGCGATTGCCTAAATCTTGCTATGTGTTCCGTCACAATACGGTGGGTTTTTAGTTTGCTTGCATCCACATAGGTAGTAGGTCTTTGTTTCTTCAAAGACAGCCTTCATGGGCTTCATGCCGGTTTCTTTCTTTCCATGACTGCCGTCACAGAAAGGTTGGTTTTCCGATGCACCGCAAGTGCACCACATTTTTTTATCGCCTTCGGAAGCATCGAATTTGTAGGGAGCTTTTTGTGCTACGATTGGGTATTCCATAATTGTGTTCCGCCATTCTAGTTATTTTTATTTATCTTGGATCTTAGTTTAGAATTATTCTAAAAGCTGTAAATTGATTTTCTTAAATTCTTTCAAAAGTTTTGTCACTCGACATTTTATCGGCATGGTTCCATGCTTGGATTATGAAGTTGTATTATTCTCCGGGAGCCGGTTTTTTGGCATTTCCATTTATATTAGCATTTATATTTTTTACACTTTCTGCGATCCATATTTATTGGGGAATCGGTGGTAGATGGGGAACAGAGGCGGTCATCCCCACAACTACGGAAAAACAAAAATCCATCATGCCGGGAAAGTTAGCAACTTTTGGTGTCGCTTTTGGGCTATTCGCACTTGGAATTTTTATATGCCTAAAAGCTGAATGGTTGACATTATCTATCCCATCATTTATATCTGATTATGGGCTTTATGCCATAGGATTTGTTTTCCTGTTAAGGGCAATAGGTGAATTTAAATATGTAGGATTTTTTAAGAGAATTAAAAATACAAAATTTGCCTACTATGACACGAGATATTTTTCACCGTTGTGTTTGGTTGTGGCAATGCTTTCGATAGCTTGGGGAGTTTATGGTTAAAAAAAAATCATTTTTCAATAAATTTTTAATTTTCACATTATTTATTGGTTGCATGCCATTTGAGGAGAATCCGATTGATCCTAATAGCCCATTTAGTAATTTGCTTCTTTTAAATCGACTCCAAAATCTCGTCGCAACTCGGACTGAAATATTTCGTCCTTCATTGGGAGAATTGGACACTAGTTTTGGAGTGAATGGGGTTCGTTTTTCAACCTTTTCCGGAATACAAAATATTGGATACAGGATAGATGTAGATAATCTGGGACGAATCTACCAGGTAGGCTGGACTGGGGACGGCAATTGGAATTTGGTGCTTGTGCGGTTCTTATCTGATGGATTACCCGATTCCAGTTTTAGCAACAATTCAGTTTATACTTCTTCGAGCATAAGAATAGGCAATATTACAAACCCTTCGGTAATTTTGATGCCTGATTCTGATGTTATTATCTCCGGGCGATTTGATAGTTCCGCTGAATTGATTCGCCTAACTCCCGAAGGACAGCCCCAATCATCATTTGGAATATCTGGGATTCGAACACTTCCCGGTGACTTAATACCCAGCTCTCTAAAAGTGGATTCTCCCGGATTTCTTTACACTGTAGGAACAACTACTGGTACTCCTGAGGCATATTTTTCCAAACACCATCCTGGAACCGGAAGTTTGACTTCCGATTTTGGAACTGCAGGGTTATTCTCAACAGAAGTAGTGAGTGGCACCTTTTCTCCTACCAATGAAGACTTTCATATAAATTCTGATGGCTCTATAATATCTTGTGGATATCTGGATACATCTGGAAGTTTTGACTATGAAAGCTTTGTTTTAAAACTCAATTCTTCGGGGGCTCTTGATGCGGGTTTTGGAGATTCCGGAGTTGCTTATCTAGAAAGCATTATTCCTGCAGGTACTACAATATCCAGCTTAACAGTGGATGCATCAGGTGGAATATACATTGTTGGTAGAGTGAATTCTTCAGGTTTTGTGGGCAAACTTCTTCCCAGCGGTTCCCTTGATACAAGCTTTGGACAAGATGGATTTTTACTGCTTCCCAGTGCATCTTTGGAAAATTTCACATTGACTAAGATTTTGAGACAACCGGATGGGAATTTATTGGTTGGTGGCCATGTGGGTCCTGCTAACCAAACCAGGATTTTTATTGCCAGACTTTTTCCCAATGGTGCTTTTGATTCTACTTTTGGACAGAATGGAATTTTTGAATTGAGTTTTGGAACTAACAATACTCTTCATGATATGCATCTTCTACCCAATGGGAATATTTTAATCAGCGGGCATAGGGATTCTAGTTTTTATCTGGGCAGAATTCGATAATTTTTAAATTTTAGAATTCGACTTAATATGTGATATATCATCCTCCTGTTGTTTGAAAAAAATATGGAGATAGATTTAATTCATTTTTTTATATCTGCACCATTCATGGAAAATGGATTCCCAGTATTTGATTGGAACATCTTTGGCTTTTTGTTCGTTTGGAATATTGTATTTTGTTAAAATGTATTCAATTTGATGTTTTCTAAATAATTTGCATAGTAATTTTTCAAGCCTTGCTTCAGGTTTTGATAAAACTCTATTTAAAAAGATAATCAAAGACTCTTTCCATTTTAGCCAGTCTTTGGAGACTGATCTTTCCCTTATGCGAAGTAAGGCGCAATCAATTTTTGGAGGAGGAGAAAAATTAAAAGGTTTAAGTATTTTAATAATTTCTATATTGAAGAAGATTCTATAAAAAAGACGTTTGGGTTGATGGAAACACTTTGCTGAATATTTATATGCACTTTCTTTTTGAAGGATCAAGCAACCCCCTTTAAAAGAATCAATCGAGTCATACATTAGCTTTTGCATTATAGAAGAAGTTAATGCAAAAGGTATATTGGAAACTACTTTAAAATCTTCTGAAG
>JAFIGA010000143.1 GCA_020831715.1 Leptospira sp.
GTGTGAACAGAAATTGGAATTTCCCTGAGATGCAATTCGGCTTTTGAGTTATCATTCTCTATGAAATATAGAACTACAACTACTATGGAACTCCAATCCTGTTTGTATTCTAAAACGTCCTCCCAGTGACTTCGAACCCAATCTTTTAAATCGGGAATTCTGCTATGAGTAAACATTTCCAATTCCCGAAATTCTCTATATTCATCCTCTTTGCCAATAAAGGAAAGCAATGCAGTCCAATTGTCCAATACCAAATATTTAGGTAGAGTTTGGGTTCCGTATTTTCGTGTTTCTCGAGTCACGGTTTGAATGTGAACTCCCTCGCTACCGGAGATAGATTCTTCCCACTCGCGCCAAATCGATCTGTCAGCCAGAAGCTCTTCTGTTCGAATGCTACCTAATGAAATTTGTATGGGAAAATTTGCGGAATCAACATCTTCCCTATCTCGGATTCTACTACGGTAAATTCTTTCCGCCTCAGCTCTACATGCTTCCCATTTTTTCATGAATCTCTTCCATTGTTATAGAATGAACCGAGGAACGATTCCCTTCAGGATTTATTTTTACAAAATGTACAGACTGAATGAACGGTTCAACCACATTGATCTTATCCATCGGAGTTACTACCATGAGCTGAAGCCCCAATTTTTTGAATAAATCCATGGCGAAGCCCGCATTCTGATTGTCGAGATTATTGAACATTTCATCAATTACAACAAAACGAAAAGACTTTCTGTTGCGCAGACCAAACTGGTAAAAAATTGCCGAGGCAAGAATTGTATAAGCTAGTTTTACAGTCTGTCCACCCGATTTCCCTGCCGATGAATCATATACTTCTTTAATTTTCTGGCTCTCTTTTTCGAATTCTTGGACTTGGAAGTCTAACCAATTTCGTGCATCTGTAACCAATCGACTCCATCGATCCGACTCTTCTTCCGCCTTTAGACGAGAGAGTAAATTTTTAATCTTCATAAACTTACCCTCATTTTCTTCCGGATTTCCCACATTGGGTATGCAATCACGAAGCATTACTTTGAAGCCCTCATCACCGGATATTTCTTTCTGCTTGGTGTCAAAATACTTTAACTGAATATAGGTTTTATCCTTTTGGTAGTCGATATAGCGAAGGGATTCATTCAATTCATCGATTCTTTCCTTGATCTCATCCACATCATCTTCCAATCCGGCTTTGAATTCCAAAATCTGCTTAGAAACCTTATCGTCCATCATGCTTCGGAATCGGGATTCGAATTCCGGTAGCCTCTCTTTTTGTAACTTTTCCAAATAGGATTGAAAACTTTCCAATGCCGCTACTTCTGAATTCAATTCTTCGCGATTGGAATCGTCGGGATAGGACTGAATGAATTTGGTCATTTTTCGAATCAAGTCATCTTGGATTTTTTCTTTCTCATCAAAGACAGATTTTCTTTTCTTTTCTAAATCCGAATGCAAGATCCTCTCCATAGTTTTTAACTCTGTTAGAACTGTTTGGTCTGTGGGTTTCTGAGTCAGATAGCTCTCAATGGATGGTGTGATTTCTGCCAATTCTTCTTGAGGAATCTCGAATAAACTACTTTCAATTGATTCTAAATCTTTCTTGATCTGATCTCGTCTATACTCATAGTTATTGATTTTTTTGGTTAGGGATTTTTCCCTTACTATACTTTCATCCAATTGTTTTCGGATGAGGTTGCTCTGCTCTTTTAAAGCTTGGTATTCCTTGGATTCTTCTTCCAATATTTTCAACTGAGACAATATCTCTTCCATCTGAGGAATTAATGAAAGGGAATCCACATCCCTGAAGATATTGTAATCCAAGAAACGGTGGAGAAGACCACTTTCCTTGTCCAATTTTTCTTCTCTCATTTTATTTTCCCTGAGTTCTCCGTCCAAATTGTAAATGCTCTCTCCCAGTTGGATGAATTCTTTCTCCAATGCGGCAATTTTTTCTTTATTATCCCATCCTAGAATAAAATTCCGACTATCATTGATATTACGACGATCGTCTTTTTCATGTCGAATTTTTCCTGACTTGATCAAACCTTCTCTTGTGATTGCTCTTTCAATTGAACTAAACCTCTCCATATCCGTACATACATAATCGAATTCTCGTAATACTTGGGATTCCAACCATTCTTTGGTTGAGGTATCCATTCCCGGCTTTAATTCCAGTTTATAAAAAACTTCATCCTTGTTCTTGGGTAATAACTTATTGCCATGTTCCACCATTCGAGAATAAACCAATCTTGCTCCCAAATGTGTTCGGTTCACGAAAGAGGTAATTGTATGGTAGTATTTGTCGGGAACCAAAAGTCTTAGCCCAAAGCTACGCAGAAGCCTTTCCAAGGCTCCCTTCCATTCACTCTCCGAATCCTTTACCTGGATCAGTTCGCAGGAATAGGGAAGCTCATCTTCGGATAGATTTAAGGTTTTACAAATTTCTTGGCGAATGCGAGCTTGACTCTCCGGGATTAAATTTTGATTCTTTTTTAAATATTCCAGTTCTACCCTAATATTCATTAATGCTTTTTCCAAACCGGCTTTCTCTCCACTCAACTGAATGATCGTTTCTCGAAGTGCTTCCCTTTGAAATTTGCCATTTTCGAGTCTTAATTTTGCCTGATCATATTGGGAATAAAAATCTTCTTCTGTTAATTGAAGATTTAAACTGAGCTCCTTTCCTAGTTTCAAATAGGAATTTCTTTTCTTCTCACGACGGCTCTTTTCCTCTTGGACGGAATCCAATTTTCCATTTAGATCACTGATTCGTCTCTGGGTATCATTGGTTTCCAATGCATTTAAGAGTCTTCTTTCTTCTTCTTGGAGAGCTAAAATTTCTTTGGCTAGAGAGGTTTGCTTCTCTTTTTCAATCTCTTCATCCCTAAGGATCTTTTGGTTTTCTGTTTCCAACAATTGTCTCTCTAGATTTAGAAAGTAATAGGGTAATGCCCGGATTGTTTGGTTGATATGTTGGAGAATCTCATCTGTTGCCGTTAGCTCTTTTCCACGATTTTGAATCGGAACTAAAATTGCCAATTGATCTCTTGCCTTTGATATCTCCATATAAGTTTCATTCAAGTTGGTAAAATTTCGATCCAATTCCTCTATTTTGGAACGAATATCTTTTCCTTCCAACATATGTTCTCTGACAAAATCATTCAAATGCCCCAGAGATTTGATGGCAACAATCTGATTGAAAAGATCAATCCCTTTTTCAGAGCGAAGCCCAACTGCATGGCGAAACTCAGTGGAATATGCCTTAAAGTTATCCAAGACTCCATGTCCTGCCTTCTTTAAATCAACCTTCAATTCCTTTATAGTAGCTCTGCCCAAGAAATCTTTTTCTATCGACATATCTTTGTTAGAAAAAATAAAAAACTTCTTGATTTCACCATTTTCCGACCAAAACACCTGAGCGATGCTAACATATTCTTGCCTCTCTTTTTGGACAAATACACCCAGTAGAACAGAAAAGCAATCTTCCGGTTTAGAACGAACCTTTAATATTCCGTCCTGACCATCTCCCTTACCAAAGTAGCCTTCCACATAACTTTTTTCATTGCGATCTTTTTTCTTATTATCAACTCCAGCCGCCAAATTGTAATTTCGTTTCTGTAGGGGCACGAGAAGAGTGAGGATAGCATCCACTATGGTTGATTTACCCGATCCATTGGCTCCGGTTAATAGGAAGGTTTCGCCGCCTGCAGGAATCTCCCAGATTTTCTTGTCAAAGGTTCCCCAATTCAAAAATTCCAATCTTGAAAGTCTAAAACCGGAATCAGCCTCTGTCTGGATCTGAGGAAATAGATTCATCCATCACACCTACCGATTGGAATTTGTCGCGAATTGACTTCAATTCATCAACTGTAAGTTTGGATTTGATGATTCTCTCAATTCGATAATGTTCATTCTTCAGATCTCGTAAAAATCCATAATCCGACACTCTTTGGATAATTCGATCCAATTCTCTAATCCTCTCCACCTCATTTCCTGAAGTGGGAAAGAAAGGATGTAGTTTTTCATGGATCTCAGATCTTTTTAGAATAGGTGGATTCTCGGGATGGTTGTCTTCCAATTCCAATAAAGCTTCTCGAAGAATCACCAAAAGAAGTGTTTCTTTTTTGTTGAAGGAGCGACGAACAGTTAGCTTAGGAAGCTGAAGCAAATCTTCCTCAGATTCTGATTCTTCATCATTGGTTTGTCGAAGGTATGCATATCCGTCTATTTTTTCTAAATAGAGCTCTAAACCTATATCGCTAAAATGAGAGCGAATATTTTTCTCGTGAGTTAGGAGTAGTTCCCAGTTCTTGGGATCTTGGTCATAGCTTATAGCACCCTTTAATAGTTTCAAAATGGGTGCGGCATAGGGCTTAGGTTGGGATCTGTCTGAACGAGTCATTTACTCACCTTATAAACTGCTTGTGGAATTCGAAATCTTCGTTCCTTTTCGGGATTCTCCCATTCGAAAAACGAATCTTCCGGCAGTACATGTCTTTCATCATTAGATGCAATCCAGAGATAGGCAACCAAAGATTCCAAGTTAGATGGTTCCGGAAAATGGTTCAAAATGTCCTGTAAATTTACCTCCGGCTTATATCGGAGAAGTGATAGAATATTCTCTTCCAATTGCTTCATATCCAAACCTTGGAAAACGGAGATAAGATCCGCCCAATCGGAATATTCTTCCTGTCGATCCGGTTCCAAAATGAATGCATCTTGAGAAGTCTCACCCTTCCAGAGTGGTCGCTCCATGGGCAATGAGACGGAATCCCATTCTTCCATACTCCAACCTTCTTCGTTCATAAAAGAAAAATCTTCCTCTCCCTTATTCATAACCAGATTCTTGATTTCCGTAATGAGTTCTTTGGAACGTCTATTTTCTCTTAGTGTTCTTTCGACTAGGCTTCGCTTCAATTGTTCACTTAGTCCGGAGACAGTAGAATTGACTAATCCACCGGCATCGCGAAGAATTCTCCGCAACTTTTTAAAAAACATGTCTTCATCTGTGGATAGGATATTTTCCAGAGAATACAACTTCTGCAAAAGGATATTCCACTCCTCTTGGTTTTTATCCGAACGAAGAAAATCCCAAAAGGTCTGGAAACTTCTCCCTTGTTCTGAATTCATGAGTTCCATATCTTCGTTTAATACATATTCTAAGATCTCTCCTTTCAAAGAGGTAGCGAGATATTTTTTATGTATGTTCTGCCTTATCTCGGAGAAATTTATTTCCACCTGCTTAAAATCACTAATAAGTTCCAACGCCTCTTTCTTGGCATACAAATACTGCCCTCGAATTCTTTCCTCAGACAAAATGTCCACTTCTCCGGTGGATCGTATTCTAGAAATCTGATCTTCGATCTCTTGTTTTTTGGCTTCCAATCTTTGGATTTTTGTCTCGGGATCGGTTTCTGATTCTTCTACCAATTCCTTCAACTTGTGAAGGATGGAAAAAAAACGAGACTCAGTACCAACCACTTCCTTTTTATCCAGGTTGGATAGATCTTCCATCCAGAAAAACACCTTGCTCAACTCAGGGCTGGGTTCGAGTACAATCTCCTCGCGATTGTCCAGAATTTTGATTCGTTTATAAAGAAAACCACCGGACACCCAATCATTGATATAGAAATCCGAATCGCGAACTAAAGTATTCCCTCCATTGGCAAATTCTTCTTGGATTTCCTCCAGATTATTTTTAAGCCGGATTTTCATCTCATCCAAACTTATAAAAAATCTCTCTTCTTCTCTAAATAAACAATAGAGAAAATGCACGACAAAACCTGCACTGTCTTTTCGCAATAACCGAATTGCAGGAGAAGTTATGAGCTTACGAATTGTGAAGTAATCCACAGATTCATAATTTCTGAATTCGAAAACCCGTCAATCTCTCTTGGGAATTTTTAATCCCAGCCTCCCAGCCCTCTTTGGATCCAAAAATCCTGAGATTGGACTTAGCTCTTGTGATTCCGGTGTATAAAATCTGTCTGTTGGCTAGGGAAATGTTCGAATTGTCTTCTATTTCTTCACTTTCAGGTTGGGATTTTCTTTCTGTACGAACAGGTGGAATATAAAAATAAAGATTTTCATATTCTGACCCTTGGGACTTATGAACTGTTAAAAAATATGCTTCTTCGTGGTCGGGAAGAGTGTCTAATGCAAAAC
>JAFIGA010000300.1 GCA_020831715.1 Leptospira sp.
CTTAGAAGGTGCTGATGAATTTGAGGAAGACTTATCTAGCATGAAAATAGAGCAATCCAGTCTAGCATTCTAATTCTCAAAATGAATGCTAAAAGATACTACGACATTAAGTGTATCCTAAGAAAATTATCAGAGGATTTCGAAATAACAATTGATATGCCATACGGCATAAAGAATATTCCTGAAGATTTAGATCTAATAAAAGAAACTGCGACTACTATCAATGTTTGGATAATCAACCAACACGGACTCAAGCAATTTAAGATTCTAAAAATCAAGGATTTATTGATTCATGGCACCGTGCTCGAAAGATCCGTGGTAGTTTCTGTTGGGAAAGATATGAGTTATTTCAATCAATGCCTGAGAAATTCTAACCCTTAATAATCCCAACAAAATCATCGGCGAAACATTTCACTCCAAAAAAGCAGTCAGGATTCGAACCGGAGTCGTCCAGATTATGAGTCTGGTGTTTTCCCTTTAAACTACCGATGTACTAAAGTTGAGAAAGTACAAGAAAAATAATGGGATATCTGGGAGTGAAAGAAAAGAAAAAAAATGAAACCGAAAATCTCATATTTGTCCGGATCAAATAGTATATTGGATTAAACAGGGATAAAATTATGAAAAAAATCATCATCACTGCAATTCTAATTCTAATGAATTGTACATCAGTTTCAAACAAAGAGGTAAGTCATTCAGATATTTGTGATAGAATGTTAAATGGATTAAGCCAGTCTGAATTAGAGGAAATCTTCGAGGAAAAACCTAAGCAAAATTCTAGAGGGAACTATCAATCTTATCGAATCAATTCCCATAAAGGGGAAACAGTTTTATGGGAATTTAGAGAGATACTATTTGCAAACTCGAATAAGTTCTCTAAGAAATTTTCTCAAACTTGCGGAGATCAATACATTGTTGCTAAGGCTGAAATGGATGTAAGCAAAAAGCCAACCAGTGATTCGGTGAGTTATGATCGGAGTGTCAAAAAACAAGAAAGAGATTTTGAACTATCTGAGTTGAATCTCCCACCAATCTACCGAGTGACCGGAACTATTTTTCCAAACGGCTATTCAATGGTGACAGCTATTCCAGTGGCAGGAGATAGAACTCTAATTTACTCTAACGCTAAGGCAAAAATACAAGTGGATCCGAAGGAATTCATAGTCCATCAGAATGGAGGGAAGCTATTCGTGGTGGATGCCATTTTTGTTAAAGACTCTGGGGGAGTTGTATATTTTTCCAGAACCCCTTCACGGAAATACAAAAGAGATTTTGATATATTCATGAAGAACCGACAAGGACAATAAACCGTTCGGAGAATCTGAACGCCGATCAACATATAAAGATTACTAAACTGGAATCCAAGAAAAAAAATCCACCGAGGAGATCAAAATGACAATACAAGAATTTGCAAAAGAATTACCGAAAACCAATCTTGAGGAACTTAAACAAATTCCAGTAGAGTGGACATACGATCAGTTAATTCATCTCGTCAAGATAAGAGGTAAACAAATAACGAGAGATTCGATAATGTCCGAAGCGGAGTCGTTAAATCTCGAAATGGGATATCTGGGGTCGAGTGAAGAGTAGGAAAAATCAAGATAGTTATAAATTTTTTATATTATCATTTTTTCCTCTTTTTCCTCTTTTTCCTGTTGACAAAAAAATCCTTCAAATCTAATGTCATATTATCATGATAAAGGAGGTAAGAGATTTGGCGACAGGTAGCAATTTGGCTTATATCAAAGTTGATAAAGAACTTGTAAAAAAAGCAAATGTTTCTTATGCTAAGAGTAAAGATGATATCTTAACTCAAGAAGGCATAGTAATAGAAGCCTTGCAGTTCTTCATTGATAATTTCCCAAAAGTCGCCGAAAGCACGAAGAGGCGATCGGCATAGAGAGCTCTTCCCATAATTTAGTTATGTCACAAAAAATTTCCTTTAAAATGGCTTCAGTTCGGGAATACCCCTAAATGAGTCATAATCCGGGAATGTTGTTATGAGACATAATATAAATTATGGGAAGCTGTGGATTAAGACCTAAGCTGAGGATCTATAATGCAAGTTGGGTAGACCAAAAAAGATCTTACGGATTCACAATCTATGGCGACTTGGATGTAGATCCGCTCACCTCCACGATCGGCTACAAAGTGCAGGTGATTTGCTGACTTGCAGTATTCGATTTAATTGTAGATGGTCTCTGTGGATACGGAACGAATTTAGTTCTTCCCGGATAAGTTCCATCACGACCGATTTCCCGCAACGTCGGATTCCGGTGATGACTTTCACAATATTTTTATCCACAAAAGGCAGAACTTTTTCCAGGGAACAAGGACGAGAAATACAATCGACGAACAAATTCTATACATGGGGCACAACCGTCAATTTAGCATCTCGCTTAGAGGCTCATTCGGAACCTAACTATATCAATGTCTCTGAGGATGTTGTAAAGAAACTGAAGGAGCTAACTACAAAATTCAAATATAAATATCGTGGTGAATTTCCCATAAAAAACATGGGATCTGTCAAGATGTATTTTATTGAAAAATCTTAATCTCATCAATTTTAAATCTCAATATAAACATAGAAACAGAATCCGCTTCGCTTAAGTAAAGTAAATTTCTAAGTTCTATATGTTAACAGCTTCTCATTCCATTCTGTTTCAACTCCTCCACCTTCGGCAACTCCCTCCAAGAAAGCTTCCAAGTCAGGGAAATGACCTTCCATGAAATTATTCCAATCGTCCCCTGTTAGCGTTTCAATTTTTTCCAAACTTAGAGAATTTGCAAACTCTGTAAGCATTTCACTGGTTACATTTTGTTGGTACATGAAAGAAACTTCGTCATGAAGTTTTTCATTTTCATCCCGCTGAATTGGTGCAGAACCTTTTAATGTCTCCCGATATTTATCCAGCTCACTCTTGTTTTCAGGCTTTGAAAAAAGATTACTAAAAAATCCCATATTGTCCCCTAGTTTGTTAAATTAATTTCTACTTTTTATCATCATATATCTGTATCCCCACGAGAAAGTAATCCTTCGTCATCTTCCGGAGAAAGAATGCTTTTGGGGATTCGACCTAATTTTCTTCTTGTAGTAACTCGAAACAACAAGCTAAAGAAAAATAGGCTGATAGTCATAATAAAAAATAGCTCTTTGTGAAATGTTGCTATAGCAATCAAACAAATACTTCCGAATACCAAAGCAATAAACGGAACATAGGGATAAAATGGAACGGTGAATGGCTTTTCAGAAACTAGAGTATAATCGGTTGATATTGAGTTGGAATTTTCAACGTTCGAATTCTTCTCATTCCATCTCAACTTAAAAAAAGACATCATACTAATCACATACATTCCACAGGCTCCCATTGCAGCCAAAGTAATGAGTTGATCCGTATCCCCTACGGCAAGGGATACCATTCCAATTGTTCCACCAAATAAAACTGCATAGCTAGGAATACCTGTCTTTTTTGTAAGAATCGCCAGCTCTTTAGGTAGAAATCCTTCCCTTGCCAATGAATAGATTTGTCTGGAATATCCAAGAATGATCCCCATGAGTGAGGCAATGAGTCCGAATAAACCAATGAAGGTAAATAATTTCGCCTGCCAGGAATTGGCTCCGTATATATCACCTAATACGAATGATAAGGGATAGTCGAGACCACCAACAGATTCTATAGAGTGGGCTCCCGCAGTTGTGAACAATACTCCAAAGGCAAGTAGTATCAAAGTTCCAATACCCGCTGTATACCCAATGGGTATATCTCTTTTGGGATTCTTTACCTCTTCTGCCGCCATGGCGACACCTTCTACGGCTAAAAAGAACCAGATAGCATAAGGAATTGCCGAGAAGAATTCCTGCCATCGAAAACCATTTGCGTTGGCAGTGTCATTGCTGCCCTTGGAGAGATTCTCCCATTGAAATTCCGGGATGGTTCCGGCGAAATAAAACAACAATCCAAAAACTGCAATCGCTGTAACTGTGAGTTCAAATCTTGCTGTTTGTTTTACACCCAAAAGATTTACACCAATCAAAATGAGAAAGAAAGCATAGCTTGCCCAGGCGGATGATACTTCGGGAAGGAGAAAATGGAAATATCCACCTAATGCAGATGCAATTGCCGGAGGGGCAAGAACGAATTCAAACAAGGTAAAAAAACCGGCAAGAAAACCTCCCCAAGGACCAAATGCATGATAGGCGTATGCGGACGGACCTCCTGCATGAGGGATGGAAGTGGCAAGTTCGGTAAAGCTAAGTGCAAATACCGCATAGAAAACTGCAACAAAACTAACTGACGCTAAGAATTCCCAGAATCCTGCCGTCTGCCAACCATAATTCCATCCAAAATAATCTCCGGAAATAACCAAACCAACCGAGATCCCCCATAAGTGGATCGGCCCTAACGATTTTTTGAGCCCTGACATCTATTTTATATTCTTGGCAACGAGTTTTGCCATTCTTTTAGCGACTTCATCATATTTGCATGATTCAATAAACATATCTTCTTTGTTCCAGATAAGCCCAAGTCCCAAAGTATATTTAGCCAATCGAGGAATCGTCCAATCTGTTCCTGGTTTTTTTCTGGATTGCATAAGAATAGCTCCTGATTGAACAAGAACCACTTTCAAGGAAAATGTATCGACCAAATAACTAACCGGTTCTTTTTTTGAATTCACATAATTCAGTGCAGTTCCCCTACCCGCAATGATCGCATCCACTCCCAAAATTTTACCTATCTGAACCGATTGCGAATCGTCAATGATACCGGAGCGACTTAGCTTCTGTTCATCTAATATTTTAAAAATCTGCTCTCTTTCTATAATCTCCCAATTCCCGTAATCCAATAAATAATGAACCATGGAATCGGAAAATTCCGCTCCCCAATTGGCGTTGTTCATATCAAAATTTAAAATAGCCACTTTATGTACTGTGCCGACAGATACTTTCGTTCGAGATGTACTTATTGTAGTACATGATAATATTAATATGGAAAAAAGAAGGAGAGATGTTCTGGAAAAAATTGCCATATCCCCTAAATTCCAAAATTAAACTAAGATTGTAAACAATTTCTTAGCCTCTTGAGCTATTTTTTTCCTGACTCACTTCTTCTTGAATGAGTCTGGCGCCGGCTCTAAAAGCAAGATAGCTCCAAATCCAACTAATAAGTATCGAGACCTTGTTTTTGAATCCAACTTGGTAGAATAAATGAACAAAAAGCCAAGCAAGCCAACCCATATATCCTTTCATACGCAGGTTGCCTACTTCGGCTACAGCATCATTTCTTCCAATGGTTGCCATAGATCCTTTGTCCTTATATTGAAATGGCTTCTTGGGTTTATTTTTAATATCGCGTAGAATCCAATCTGCTATATATCTACCTTGTTGCATTGCCACCGGTGACACTCCGGGAAGTGGCCTCTCCAATCCTTCGGAAAAGTTCGCCGCATCTCCTAGTGCAAATACGGAATCTATATCTTTTACTCGGCATTCTTGATCCACCAAAATTCTTTTGCTTCGATCCATACCTAGACCCAATCTTTCGGCAAAAGCTGTACCTTGAACTCCTGCAGCCCAAATGATAGTATTCGATTCAAGTATTTCGTTTTCAAGATGGACACCCTTCTTGTCGATTTTCTTTACAGGGGAATTCAATCTAACCTTGACTCCCCTCTTTTCCAATTTCTTTTTGGTAAACTCTGACAAATCAGGATGAAATGGAGAGAGCAGTCTGGGACCGGCTTCGATCAATGTAATTTTTGCTAACCGAGGATCGATATTTCGGAAATCTTTTTTCAGAATTTGATAACTCAATTCTGCAATAGAACCAGCCATCTCCACACCGGTTGGACCCCCTCCCACAATAATATAATTCAGTAATTTTCGAGCTGCAACCGGATCATTGGCAATTTCTGCTTCTTCGAATGACACAAGCAATTTCCGTCGAATTGCCAATGCATCCTTTAGATTTTTTAAACCTAAAGTATATTTTTCCCAAGAGTCGTTACCAAAAAAACTCGTCTTCGCACCAATAGCAAGTATTAGATAATCATAATCAATTTCCGATCCTTGGTTGTATTGAATGGTTTTCTTTTTAAAATTGACCTTGTTGACTTCTCCCATAATAACTCTTACATTTTCATCATCGTTTGTGAGTGATCTCGCCGGAATAGCTATGTCAGCTGGACTCAGAACGGCTGTGGCAACCTGATAAAGAAGTGGCTGAAATAAATGATGGTTTCTTTTATCAATCAAAACAATATCTATTGAATTGTTATTTGCAAGCTTTTGCACCACTTGCAAACCACCAAAACCTGCCCCTACCACCACCACTCTTTTTTTATTTAACATAAATCCATCCTACTTTTATATATATCTACAAAGCCTTGGTTAATTTCAAATAATTCAAAAAACCGCGACTTGTTCGCATAACAATATCTTGAACTTCTCTGAATTCGTTGATCCCACCGTAATAGGGATCCGGAACAGAAACACCCTTACCTCGGCTATTTTTAAAATCTGATTCATAATCTCGGAACAAAAATACTTTGGCTTTATCCGCATCATTCCTTGCATGGGAAACTACATCTTGATAGTTGGATTGATCCATGACAAGTAAATAATCAAAAGTATCAAAATCTCGCACACCTTCAAATTTTCGTGCTCGATGAACCAACTCAATCCCATTTTCCTTAGCCACTTTTCTTGTAGTAACATTTGATAGCTCACCAACATGGTAACCGGCAGTCCCACAGGAATCAACAATAAATCTATCTATCAAATTTTCACTTTCAAGTAAATGAAGAAAAGCTCCTTCTGCCGCCGGAGATCGGCAAATATTCCCCAGGCATACAAAAAGAACTCTCACCGGATTAGCGGGCTTCATTCAAACTCCAATCATAGTCAGTGTATTTTATTTTAGCATCCGCTGCAATTTTTTCATTGGAATATTTTTGGACAAATTTCAGAACCGATCCTGAGTCCTTTATGAAATCATCAGCAAACCAATCGAATATTTTGGAAAGATGCAAGGTATTCGATTTTGCATCATACCGATTCTTATTTTTTTCCGATAGGAACCCTTTGGTTGCCGATGTCAATTGAGACTCCAGCTTCCCAGCGGTATAGGCTTCATTCTTTAGAAGTGGACAACCAATACTCGCACAATTTATGGCAAAATGAATTCTCGGTTCTTTATAACTCACCCGCAATTTACCATGTTCGATCCAATCCAGATTCCGCTCTTTTCCCAGAAATGAAAAAGTAAATTTCTTCCAAGGAGTTCCCCTTGCCAAATTTACCATTCTTACAGGACCTCCTATATCACCGATACTTTTCACAGGATAGTTTTTCACAATTAAATCCAAAGTGAATGCGTTGTAAGCATTGATTAAAAAAGCAAGTTGTTCCTTCTCTGAGAATTTGGCAAAATCTTTTTCACTCACCGAAGATAATGAACCAAGATATTGGTTCAATGAATCTCGGTCTTTTTTTAGAGATTTATAATTTACATTACCGGAGATTACGATTTTTTTTAAAATCGAGTCGAATGCTTTGTGACTGTGATCATACTCATTCGCCATTAAGAAACTTGAATTGGAAAATAATATCAGTGCAGTCAATGTAAAAAATATTTTTATCATTTTTTGATTCCTTCTAGATTTTAGACTTATATAATGGTAAACATGCATTGGAAAGATTTATTTCTAGTTCCGAATTTGCTTACTATAGGAAGGATTCTTTTAATCTTTCCATCCCTATTTCTATTGCATCATAAAAGTCATATCCTTGCTATTATTTTTTTGACCATTGTATTTCTTACAGATTTTTTTGATGGGTTTCTAGCCAGAAAACTCAATCAAACATCACAATTGGGAGCAATTTTAGATCCCATAGCTGACAAGATAGTTGTTTTGGTGTTGTTCACCTATTACTTTTTTTCAGATTCCGTTCCGCTTTGGTACTATCTTTTAATTTTAACCAGGGATTTAGCTCAGTTGAGTGTAGTTCCCATTTTAATTTTTTGGAAGAAAATTGCGTTCCAGGTAAAACCGAAGATGATTCCTAAATGGGGTACGGCTCTGAATTTTGCCATTTTGGGAATTATCGTATTGCAAAGCATGTTTGGAACTCAAGAATTATTTGACGTACAGGATAATTTGTTCTTGTCCTTACTAATTATTTCCGGAATAATAGAAGTTTATATTTTGCTTACCTTTCTTCCAAGGTTTTATCAAATTTACAGGGGGCAGCACGATACATTTGAATGATGTTATGTGTATTTTATGAAACATTTTGACTATGCTGACTTATCCGATCGAATGATTGGCGATGAAAAAAACATACGTGAAGTCTTGTTAATGTGTAGAGACTATTTAGTCAAGTTGCCCGCATTATTAGAGGAAGTATCCGCAAAAGGAGATCTTGCCAAGCTAAATAAATTGGGTCACAGCATCAAAGGTATCGCCGCAACAGCAAGCTTCTATAGACTCTCCGATATGGGTAGACAACTACAAGATTTAAAATCATGGGACGAGAACAGCCTAGTGACACTAAAAAAAGAAATCTTAGTTGAATCAGAGAAACTCCAAGGTTCTATTGATCTGGTATTATAGTCCCAATTGCTTTATATATCGATTCATTCCCTGGATCACCTCCATGGGAATCTCATGACCACCGGGAAAGCTTACGAACTCACCAACCATTCCCGCATCTCTCAAAAGTTGATTCAAATCTTTCGCAGGTTGGTAACCCAAAACGGGATCAGCTCTTCCATGGGATTGAAAAAATGTCATGGAACTTTTCTTCGCCGCAAGTTCGACCCATAGATCCTTATTCAGCAGTGTGCCGGACAAAATGGACAATCCTCTTGGGCTTTTTTCATTTCTGAGAGCTATATCCGTGGAAAGCATAGCTCCTTGGCTAAATCCACCTATGATGAGTTTCTCAAACGGTATACCCAGAGCCTCTAACATGGATAATGCTTTTTCTCGTGCCAAGTCCAAACCGGGAGGTGTAATCTCGGAGAAATCTCGAAAGCTTCCTGTCATCATTGCCCTCTGCAAGGCTTCCATGTCAATGGGAAACCATGCCTTCCCATTGTATCCCGGTGCGATAGGAATCTCTAAATGCCCATCGGGAAATATCCAATTGGTTCCCTTGGGAGCATCGATTACTTGATGGAGCGGGTAAAGATCATAGGCGGAGGCTCCATATCCGTGGAATAAAATGATAGTAGGGGCATTGGGATCACCTTTAATGCGTGCGACCTTTAAAGGACCGAGTTCTTCGAGTTGAGGTTGTTGTGAATACATATTTCTAATTCCAGAATCTCCGGAGTTTTGATTTTGTCTATTTTTCTTTCAGACCCAATTCCAGGGATTTTGGCTGTATTGCTTGGATCTTTTCCAAGACTTGAACAAAATGCTCATAGGGAACTTTCTTTTCTGAGGCAAGAATGATATTTTTATCCTTCCAAGATTTTTGGATGGATGTATGCCAAGCATCTAACGAATGCTTTTCTTTATCAATCATTACAGTTCCTTCCGAAAGAATATAGATTTTAATTGCATCATCTCTTTCGGCTGTGCTACCCTGCTTTTCCACTTGAGGGAAATCCAACTCCATGAGTTGGAACTTCCCAATTTGCATGGAGAGCATAGTGAAAATCAACAAAATGAAAATAATATCCAATAAACTGTTTAGATCGGGATTCAACTCTCCTAACAAGTCCATTGACTTATTTCTTCTCATTTTTTGGGAAACCAAGGAAAGAATGCATTCGTAGTTCGTTGGTATTCTCGGAACTTATCCCCTTTGGACAGTAGAGAATATTTTTCTGCAATGGGAACTCCCGTTACATAAACCAAAAGCACATACATAAAAATGGCAGGAAGAATTCCAACAATACTAACTTCGGCAACCACCAAACTCATTCCAAGCCAGATCACCCATTCAAAGAAATAATTCGGATGCCTGGAATACTTCCAAAATCCGACGTTGCAGACCTGCCCTTTATTGGAAGGATTCTTGATAAATCCGGAGAGCTGATTATCGGAAATTGTTTCTCCGATCTGCCCGATTATATACAAAGCCAATCCAACCCAAGCAAAGATCCCGGGTTCGCCAACCGACTCCACGAAAATAGGAAGAAAGGGTGCAGTCAGTATCAATGCCAATAAACCTTGGAATAAAAACACATTGGTAAAAAACTTTTGGTGCACTTTGTCACCATAGTCTGCACGGAAGGCATTGTATCTTTTGTCTTCCGCATGACCTGTCCTTATTCTAGTCCACCATAGAAAGATTGCCAGTCGAAGCCCCCAGATAGAGATCATTCCCATCAATAGAAGAACTCCTAGTCCAATGGATGAGATGTTGGAAATAATCTGAGTGCCAAAGGATTTTAAAAAATACACCCACAGAATACCCATGATGACAACACCCCAACCCACATCCACAACCCCGTAGTTGTCACGAGACCTCCCCCATGACCAAAAGACCACCATCGTAACCACCGCAAAGGCAAAACCAAAACCTAAAAGTTGCAGATATTCCAAAATATATTCTCCTTTCTTCTTAGACTCATGCTTATTGCAGAAATTAGTATTTCTAGCGAACTGTATCATCTCGCGAAATTGCTTTTTTCAATCGATTGGAAATAGCCGAAAAGAGTCTGCCTTGTCTGGGAGATTCACAGAATATTTCCGTAAAATGTTCTTTGTCACAATCCAACAAAAAGGAATAGAGCTTATTCGCATAATCTACATTTGTATCTACATACTGTATTTTGCATTCCATTGATTCTGAATTATTTTCGAAAGATTGCATGTATTTTTTGACAGAATCCAAATCTGTATTTGAATAAGCAAGGATTGCAATTTTTTTAGGATTGACCAATGAAATATTATTCGCATTCAGATCGAGTGGCTTACGATCAAGAAAATTTGACTGAGTTATTTGGATTGTTTGATTCAGTTGACTTAAAATATCCTCAGGTGATTGGAAAATATGAAGGTTCCCGTCCGGAGAATAGTGTCTGTATTTGACGCCCGGACTGATGAGTTGCGGTTGCTTAGGAATTTCTACATTTGCCCCTAATACTTCTTGGAT
>JAFIGA010000301.1 GCA_020831715.1 Leptospira sp.
TTCCAAATGATCTAAAATACATTCTTGGATTTCTAGTTTTTTGGCTTTTATATCCGTATCTTTTCGACTCCAGTTTTCAGGATTTTCCAAGTGCGTAGAGACTGCCAAAATAATATTACCGTCTTGGGATCTCATTTCATCATGCGGATGAGAGATAGAGACAAAAACAGAATCTCCTCCGCCATGAGGGAGAGATTTGGGAAGGTGAAATTGATGGTGGATGGATTCCTTAAACAGAAAATCTTCTTTTCCAAAAAGAAAATTTTTCATAACAATGCTAAGATTGTATGCACCCCAAATCCCTTGATCAAACTTTTTACTCCTACTTTGAACTTCCCTTTTCAATCCGTCAAGGCTTGCAGAATCTCCCAATAACTTCTCATGATTCCAAACTGGAATTCCCGAGAATACGTTTCGTCCTTTATATTTATGATTTTTGCGAGTTGTTATTTCGAAGTATTGCTCTTTAGAATTGTAATCGATAGAATTTACCTCTTCTCTATAGTGTATTTCCCCTCCCCACTCTTGAATCTTCTGAACCAGAAATTCAGCGAGTTTTCCTATGCCCCCTTTCACATAAAAATTTTGTAGATGAGCATAACTGATTCCTGCCGCTCCCATAGAGAGAGGAGACTGATCGGCAGAGCATTGCACTGTTATCATCAATTGTTCATCCAAAAATTTTTTGAATAATGGAGACTTGGGAAAACCGGGAAGTTTTATCAAAAAACCAACACTAAAAAAAGAAGCAATTAAAAGCAATAAATCCCCCGGTCTAAAATTTAAAAAACAATCTAAAAATTGTCTTATATTGCGAGGAGGAAAACTTTTCATTCTAAGTGAGGTCTTCCATACTTGATCTTGGATGGCAAAAATTAATTTCCAAAACCGTTTCTGCTTTTTAGCTTCCCCAAAAAACTTTCCAACATCTTGCATCCATTGCTTGCGGTCTTCTGTGCGAAGGAGAAATTGGTTGGCTTCAAAGTGGATCTTCATGGAAGGATTTAAACGAATGATTGAAAGCCATCCATTGCTAATTATTTCTGGACTAGAATTTTCTTGAATATTATTTTTAAATTCCTCGAGGAGTCCCAGTTTCTTCCATAGTTCATATAGAGGGAGACCTTCTTGCCAACCTACCAGAGTCGTTGCGCCTGCCTCAAACCGATATCCGTCTTTCGTGTAGGAAGAAGCACAGCCCCCCGGCTCATTGGCTTTCTCCAAAACCAAGACTCGATCACCCTTTTTTGCCAGCAAAGCTGCCATAGATAACGAACCTAAACCAGTTCCTATAAAAATATGATCGATTTTTGATTTCAATAGAGTCTCATGCTGATATTTAAAACATATTAGAGGATATTAGATCCCGATTACCCTTTTGACTCTAAACTTAACTAGAATGAATCTACTTTTAACATAAAAATTGACCATTTTGGGCGTAAAAAAATAATGGTTTTAGCGAACATATTGGCTCGCTTTTCCTGTCGAATAGATACAAATGGCGATGTAGCTCAGCTGGTTAGAGCGATGGAATCATAATCCACAGGTCCGGGGTTCGAATCCCTGCATCGCTAGATAAAGAGAGGAAACTTCTATGAAAAAAATAATCCTGTTCACAACAATTCTTTTGGCTTTTGGACTACTCGGAAATCTATCGGCTAACAAATTCCCTAAATGTGAAGCTGCTTGCCAAAAATATTATAGCTGTGTTGTATCTGCGAATCCTAATGCAAGTGAAGAGAACAAAGATATGCTTCGAAAGGGATGCAATCTAAATTGCAATAAAACCAAATACTATAAGTCCATTGAATCCTGCTATGACAAGAGCCAAGGTTCTTGTAAGGTCTACTGGAACTGTATCACTAAGGCTCTTCAAAAATAATAGCTAGCTATAAACTATTATTTTGTAAATATCAGAATAAAAAAGCCTACCACTTTCGGTAGGCTTTTTAGTTTTAAGACAACATTTAATTCATATAAGAATTAATATGAAAACTCTTAATTGAAATAAAGATCAAAAATTATGCGGCTGCCTTAAGGTTATTTTCTCCGTAGTATTGTTTTTCCCAGGCTTCCAATTTCGGATCAACAATTTTTTTCCAAAGGGGTGGAACCATAGCAAGGAGAATCATCACTTCATAGCCTGCGGGCATCTGTGGGCTCTCTTCAAAATGCCTCAAAGACTGGTATCTTCTACCTGCATTGGCATGGTGATCGGAATGTCTTTGTAAATGAAAGAGGAAAGCATTGCTCACAAAATGATTTGCATTCCAAGAATGTATGGGAAGAACTTTTTCATATTTTCCCGGTGCAATCTCTTTTCGTTTCAAGCCATAGTGTTCAATATAATTCACCAATTCCAAAAGGGAAAATCCAATCCATGCTTGAGCAAAGAAAAATCCAAGAGCTATCCACTGAGGGGAACCTGTGAGAAGAGTTGCTACCGCAAATAAGCTTCCGGCAAAACCCAATTGAATTGCCCAATACCATAAGATCTCATTGCTATAATGGAATGCACCCAATCCTTTTTTTTCCAGTCTTTTCTTCTCTAAATTCCAAGCCCCCATATAGGAACCGAAAACAGTTCTAAAATAGAAAGTGTAGAAATTCTCCCCTTTTCTGGAAGATGCAGGATCAATATTGGTAGAAACATTGACGTGATGACCTCTATTATGCTCTATAAAAAAATGCATATAACACACTGTTGATAAAATCATTTTTGCCAAGAATTGTTCAATCTTCGTGTTTTTATGACCCAATTCATGCGCAACAGTAATACCAATTCCCCCTGTAATAACACCCACTGATATTGTAAATCCTATCAATTCATGTATTAGCATAGAAGAAGTAACCACTGCATAGACTGCCCACAATACAAAGCCCACTTGAAGGTAGGCCCAAGCATAGGTAAGGTAGCGATAGAATTTTTCGTTCTGGAGACCGGGGACTTCTTCTTCTCTGGGGTTGGTAGAGTCTTTTCCAATCAAGGCATCTATTATGGGTAGAACCATAAACACCAAGACAGGTGTTAAAAAGTTAAAATAGCCACCCAGTGCATAACCCAGGTAAGCCATAGCTGGCAGTATAAAACAAATTAAATAGGTATATTTTTTAAAAGATTTCATGGTTTTCCTCCGTCACTTCTATCTTTACTCATTTCCGGCTTTTTTGACCTCAAACAACAATCCCGTAGTCAAGAAAGGATATATCTTTTGAAGCACGTCACTGGTTTGCACATAAGATACCTCAAGGGGATCAAGCATCCTTTGGAAAATTGTCCCAATCACGATACTAAGTAGCATCTTCTCCAACTCCGGATTTCCCAGATTCAAATGCTGGCTAATAGCTTCGCGATAGATATTCAAACAATCTTTTAGAACACTTAACTTATGGCCTTCTTCATTGTAGCGATAGACATCGCATACCATGAGAATTACGCTTTGAAAATAGAATTCTTTGGATTCGATAAACCGAAACAAAACTTCAATCACCCTCTCCGGCGTATGGGCAAATGATCTACGTTCCATTACATTCAACTGTGCAACATCTTCCGTAGCGAGAAGCTTGACCATTTGCTCAAATAAGACATCCTTATTTTCGAAGTAATGGTACAATGTGCCGGTAGATACTTCCAACTCTTTTGCCAATTCCCTGATTGTTACCTTGGAGTAACCTTTTCTGGCAAAAAGTTGAAATGCCTTCCGGAGCAATTCCTCTCGATAATCATCGTGATTCACAATTTTTGGCATCGTTTCCTCTTGTTCTTTTTCGAACGTATGTTCAAATTACTGCAACGGTTTATTTTAATCAATTGTTTTTTTTAAATTTTTAAGAAAAATTTGCCTTATCCCCTTTTTTTTAAAAGTCCTTGGAAACTTACAAAATTCTGAGATTATGGATATATGCGCATAATTTTCGTCTCGAATCGTCTTCCACTCAATGTTAGTCATGAAAATGGGAAGATTCAAATGAAACAAAGTGCCGGTGGGTTGGTAACCGGACTTTCGGCATACCTGGAATCCACAAAAGGGTCACTGGACACTATTTGGGTTGGCTGGCCGGGTAAAGAACTCGACCGAGAGTCGCTGGAATTTGTAAAAAAAGAAGCCATGGAAAAATACAATGGGTATCCGGTTCAGATTCCCGATGCCTTGAATGAAAAATTCTATTATGGTTTCTGTAATAAAACTATCTGGCCTCTCTTTCATTATTTTCCCACTTTCACAGAATATGAACCCTCAGCATGGGATGCTTATGTAGAAGTGAATCAGTTATTTTGTGATGCTCTCGCTGATATCATCCAACCGGGTGATAAAATTTGGATTCATGATTACCATTTTCTTTTGTTACCCGGAATGCTTAGAGAGAAATATCCGGAACTAGAAATTGGTTTTTTTCTGCATATTCCATTCCCCACTTATGAAGTATTTCGATTGCTTCCGGGCAAATGGCGCAAGCGTCTTCTCGAAGGATTGCTTGGAGCTGATTTGATTGGGTTCCACTCTCACGATTACACTCAATACTACTTACGATGTGTCCTTCGTATTCTTGGTTTGGAAACAAACCTCGGAGAAATTATTTATCAAAATAGACTCATTAAAGTTGATACCTTCCCTATGGGAATTGACTATGATAAATTTGCGCGATTGGCATGCTCTGAAAAAGCTGATCGAATCATGTCAGAAACCAGAAAGTCAATTGGAGACAATAAAATTATACTCTCTGTGGACAGATTGGACTATTCCAAGGGTGTATACGCACGATTGGAAGCGTTCGAAAAATTCCTGGAAAAATACCCCAAGTGGCAGGGTAAGGCTTCGATGATTATGATTGTTGTTCCATCCAGAACGGAAGTTGATCAATACCAAGAAATGAAACGAGCAATCGATGAAATTGTGGGAAGAATCAATGGGAGATTTGCCAGTTTGGATTGGACACCGATTCTTTATCAGTTCAAAATGTTACCACTCGACGAATTGGTTCCACTCTACAGAATGAGTGATACTATTTTGGTAACACCTTACAGAGATGGAATGAATTTAGTGGCAAAAGAATTCATTGCATCCAAAACCGAAAGAAAAGGAATTTTAATTCTAAGTGAAATGGCTGGAGCATCCAAAGAATTGGGTGAGGCTATCATTGTAAACCCCAACAATACGGAAGAAATGTCCGAGGCAATCCTGGAAGCTCTGGAAATGAGTGAAGAAGAACAAATAACAAGAAATACAGTTCTACAAAATAGAATAAAAAGATACAATGTAGTTCGATGGGCAACTGACTTTTTAGAAAAACTATCATTAAGAAAAGGATTTCAAAATAAATTGAAGAGTAAATTAATCAGCAGTGAAACTCGTTCAGAAATATTTAAAACTTTTTCCAAAGCGGAAAAGAAATTAATTTTTCTCGATTATGATGGAACACTCGTTCCGTTTCAGAATAAACCGGAACTTGCCATACCCAATCAAGAATTAAAGGATCTTTTGGGAAATTTATCTCGCATGAAAAATGCAGAAATCATAATTATCAGCGGAAGAGATCGAGATACATTGGTTAATTGGATGCAAGGAATCGATGTCTCCATTGTTGCGGAACATGGTGCATGGATTAGGGAAAGAGGTAAAGACTGGAGACTCTTCAAGCAAGCACCCAGTGATTGGAAGCCAAGAATTCGTCCCATTTTGGAACAAAATTCGGATCGATTACCAGGTTCTTTCATTGAAGAGAAGAATTTTTCTCTTGTGTGGCATTATAGAAATGCAGATCCCGAACTTGCCGAAGTCCGAGTAAAAGAACTTACAGATGACCTTGTGAATTATACCGCCAACATGGACGTTTCGGTTTTACAGGGAAATAAGGTGATAGAAATAAAGAACACAGGAATCAGCAAGGGATATGCCGGTTTGGATCTTGTCAATATTCACAATCCGGATCAGATTCTATCCATAGGTGATGATTGGACTGATGAAGATTTATTTAAAGCATTGCCGAACACAGCCATTTCAATTAAAGTTGGACTGGGTCCTTCCAATGCAAGATACAATCTGAAAGATTACATAGAAGTTCGAGAGTTTTTAAAGGGGTTAGCTAATGAAGCATAATTATGATATGGGAATTATTGGGAATTGTGGCTATATGGCACATATTAACCGCAATGGTAATGTGGATTGGATGTGTTGGCCTAGGTTCGATTCCAGTTTTGTATTCGGTGGTTTGTTGGATCAAAAGAAAGGAGGAGAATACTATGTTCGTCCTGTAGATCCAAATTATACATCCACCCAAGAATATATAGAAAATACGAATATTTTAAAAACAACATTTGTCTCTGAAGATGGAAGTTTTGAATTAATTGATTTTGCTCCCAGATTTCTCCAAAATGAAAGACATTACTATCCTTTAATGCTCATTCGTAAGGTTCGTGTATTATCCGGTAATCCACGTATCATTGTGTCATGCAAACCGGTTGGAGATTATGGTTCCAAACAACCTACAGTTCACAATGGCTCCAATCATATCAATTTCAGTAGCTTAGAAACAGTCATTCGCTTAACAACCAATGTTTCTCTCAACCATATTTTACATGAAATTCCTTTTGTTCTAACTGAAACAAAATACTTAATTCTAACTTCCGGATCTCCTTTGGAAGCTCCATTGGATCTTACCGCCGAAGATTTCTTTTATAAAACCAGAAAGTATTGGCACAATTGGGTAAAGCATTGCTCTATTGGAAACTTTCACCAAAATTTAGTAATCCGTTCAGCCCTTGCATTGAAAATTCATCAATTCCAAGATACAGGAGCAATCATTGCCGCAGGAACCATGAGTCTTCCCGAATCGGATAAGAGTACCAGAAATTGGGATTACAGATATTGTTGGATGAGAGATTCGTATTATACTTTGAATGCATTTACATCCATCGGACATTTTGAAGAAATGGAAAGGTATTCTCATTATATTGAGAATGTAGCAGCCTCCGAAGAAGAAAGATACCAACCTCTCTATAGCATAATGGGCGAGAAGACAATTATAGAAAATACTTTGGATTTAGATGGCTACTTAAATAATCAACCTGTTAGAGTTGGAAACCAAGCCTATACTCATATCCAAAATGATGTATATGGACAAGTCATCTTATCGATTCTTCCACTCTACATTGACAAACGTTTTCCTCAAAAGACGAGAATTCACAATCCTAAGCTGATCTATCATATTTTAAAAATGATTGATATGACTATGGATGAACCGGATGCCGGTTTATGGGAATTCAGAAATTTAGCACAAAAACATTGTTATACCTTTCTTTTTCATTGGGCAGGAGCCAATGCCGCTCTTAAAATTTCCAGAGCACTGTGTGACCCCAAGATGGAAGAAATTGCCTTAAATCTAATAGAAAGGTCCAAAGAACAGATAGAAGCATGTTGGAACGAAGAACTGGGAGCTTATACCCAAGCCATCGGAACCGTACATATGGATGCCAGTTTATTGCAGATGATCACTCTGGGTTATATCGATCCAAATTCTCCTAGAGCACTCAGTCATTTGGCTCAATTGGAAAAAGAACTGAAAACACCGGAAGGTTTGTTCTATAGATACAAACATGCCGACGATTTTGGTGTTCCGGAAGTTTCTTTCTTGGTTTGTGCATTCTGGTATGTAGAGGCACTTGCTTGTGTAGGAAAGATTCCGGAAGCCATTGAAGAATTCAAGAACATCTCTAAATACTGCAACCATCTCTCTCTATTCAGTGAAGATGTAGATCCAAAAAATGGTAGCCAATGGGGAAACTTTCCGCAAGCTTATAGCCATGTTGGTCTAATGAATGCGGCATTTCGAATTTCCAGGAAAATGGACAAACCGGATTTTATTCGATTCGACAGATAGTTTAAGTTTTAATTCAATAGCTATTGAAGATTAACTATAACAATAATTAAATTAGGAGCAAATAAAATGATTAAATTTCTTAAAAATTCCCTAGGCTTAGCAATCGTGATATTCTTTGCTATGCAATGCAGTGGAACAAGACCTGAAGATATAGGTATCCGAGAAAATAAACAGCTCAAAGCTTGCCCCCCATCACCGAATTGTGTGACTTCTTTCTGTGATCCTACTGATGAAGAACACTATATAGAATCCATTTCATTTTCAGGAAAAGCAGATGAGGCAATGAATACTTTAAAGGAAGTAATTCTCAAACAAGAAAGAAGCGCTATCATTGTGGAAAAACCGAATTATATACATGCTGAATTCACTACTAAATTAATGCGATACGTGGATGATGTGGAATTTTTATTAGATGATAAAAATAAGAAAATTCATGTTAGATCTGCTTCTCGATTGGGAAGAAAGGATTTCGGAGTCAACCGAGAAAGAATAGAAAAAATCAGATCCGATCTGGGTTGGAAGTAATCAAGAGTTTGATCTAAACAAGCAATCTACTATGGACAATCCTTTTTGTCCATTTGGTTGATCCATTTTTTTAGCAATTCGATTCCTTCTACGTGAGTGAGAGCTCGACCAATCTGAGGCATCATTGCTCCGGGTTCGGTTGTCTCAGTCCTATAAACTAAGATGGATTGGTCGGCATGTCCGGGAACTATATCGTAGCGAAGTCCACCACCCCCTTTTCCGGCAGAACCGGGAGTTTTACAAGCACCCAATGAGCTGATATCGCTTTCATCTGAGGATAGGATTAACTTCGAATTCATTCCACCTGCTGCATTTTTATTGTGACAATGTGCACAATTTATATCGAGATAAGCTCTTGCTCTATCATTCACAGATTCATCTACGTTAGCAAAATCCGCGACCTTGGGGATACCCCAAAATGGTAAGCCAGCAAGCATGCCCTTCTTCTTCATTAACTCCAATTGATTCGTAGTCATTTCTACAGGGTCCCTAAAAGAGATAGTATTCTTGGATGTATATTCTTTATTCAGATGCTTCGCCTTGATTCCTATGGGAACAATACTCTGCGTTCGCCCCTCATAGGACTGATGGCAAGATGTACATTGGTTTCGTGAAGGAACCGCATAGGTGAATTTTTTTTGGGAATCAACGGTTTTATGAATCAGAGGAATATTTTCTCCCGCATAAGCAATATGTGCATCCTTATCCTCACCATCCCAGACATAGGATACAGCAAACCATCCTTTAGGTTGGTGAATCAAAAGTCTGGTTTCCAATCTTCTTCCGGGTTTGTTGTCAACTCGAGACAATTCGCTAGAGAGAGAAAATGTTTTGGCAATGATAGAACCAACAGGAAACTCGAATTCCTTCTCAGAAAGATACTGCATCTGAGTATCTTTGGGAAGAAAGATCACGCGATCCTTATCAGTATAATCCGAAAAAAGTGGAGTGTTTAAATCATATTTAAAGCTTTCATTCTTTGGAACCATTTGAGTATCGCCTTGATTCGCGAACAATCCGTATTCAGATAGATTGGTTAGAATTTTAATTTCTTGTGGATTCAGATTCGGCTTCGCTGTCTCAGAACAACTTACTATAAAGACAAGAATCAAAACTTTTATTAGTGAGGGTATCATATCCAATAATTCTTCCTTGCCCTAGGCTTTTCTATGTGTAAATTACAAAGTCGGAATGCCTTCCACTTTAGGCATTCCTTGGAATTTATAACCTTCACAATTGAATCCATTCGGAGGGTTTCCCCCATAATTATCATCAGACTTATAAGTCAAGGTTGCTCCCCTTTCGATGGCTGAAGCGATACTTTCTTTGGTGGGATCCTCGGAGTTATTCAACAAGGCAGGTAAATTCATATCCAAGAGGATGGGTGAAAATTTTCCTTTATCGTTGTTGTTGAGGCAGATTTGATTGTGATTGCCGGCAATATCACCAAACCAAGTTGTCATAGTCAAAAGAGTATAGCCGGGTTCAACTCCATCATAGATCATATTAGGATAAGTGAAACTTGCTCCGTCGCCGGAAGATTCTTTTTCTTTCAAAGCATCAAATACCATCGCAACCAAAACTCCCAATGGACGATCTTTTTCATTTGTATTTCCATTGTCTACAGAAGAACCGGAGCCTCCCAGAAAACGATTGTTATGGATATGAATATTATAGGCTCTCCAATTGTTCATAGGCCATTCACTAAAGTTGGGAGTTTCAGAAACCAAGCCATTGATGATCGCAACATCGGTTGATTTATTATTCCCTATCTCATTATCATAAATTTCTATATCTCTTATGGATGTCAGAATAATTCCTACTCCGGCTGGGACAGTTTTTACGATTCCTGTATTGGCAAAATTCGGATTGTTATTATTTGTAATTTTATTTTTATAAACACGAATGTTTCGAGATACTATAGTATTTTTATTTAGATCGTAGGCAAGAAATCCACCTGTGTTGTTCATAACAATATTGTCATGAACATCTGCATTGATTGTATTTTCAATCTCCAATCCCATAACATTGAATTCAGCACGGTTGTTTCTTACCCAAGCATTGATACATTGACCCACATAAAGACCGGCATCGGAAGCATAGAAGGTATCTGTGTTTTGCAATACTACATTCACTACATTTACAGGATATACCCCGTAAGCACCATTGTTCTTCATTGACTCACCGGATCGATTCGACCAAGTAACTTCAATGTTATCAATTATGATGTTCTCAGATAGGCGAATCTCCACACCGTTCTTGGGGCTATCCAATACTCTTAGATTTCTTATGGTAAAGGAATTGGATGCTTCCACATCCACACCATTTACATTCCCTGCGTCCTTGAATTGAATCGTAGTAAGAGATTTACCTGTGCCTTCGAGTAGAATTCCATTGACTCCATTGATTGTAAGTGCATTATTGAAGGTAAAATTACCCGCAGAGAGCTTGATAAAAGTACATTCTGTAAGTGAATTGAGTGCCACTTGCAAATCTTGAATCTGATTGGGCGAAAATGACAATCTTCGTATTTCTTTATCCTTACAGAAATCTTCACTGGAAAGAAATCTTTCAGGATAAGAAATTTCGGTGAATCTTTCCAGACGAGATATATATAGATAGAGAGAATAAACTATAAAAGCAAGAATTAGAGTAAAAAATATTTTTAGAATCAGTTTGGACGACACAATGGAACCTCTTTTTAGGGCGGATCTTTATAATTCTATAGATGCTCACTAAAAGATCAATATTTTTTTATTTGATAATCTTATTCTCTACTGCTACTTCCCAAGATACAACTTCCGGAACTCTTGCTTTTACATTTTCCAAATACTCGGTAATTTTCTTTCTATCAAGTAGAGTTGGATCATAGTCCATTCTAAAATCGTAAGAATCCAAATAAGTGGTCATTCTGTGAACCATCTCTTCTTTTAAAAGATTCTGCCATTCCAAAGATCCACTCTTTTCGAAATAAGAATAGAAATCGCGATGACTGGTAAATGTTGGAAGTTTAGCAGAATTCACTCTTGCCTGCGGAAGACTTATAACAGCTCCGGCTTGGAGATTGGATTTGGTTCTCTGAACGGTCTTGGCAATTTCTTGAACAAGGAAATTCTTCACCTTAGGATGTATGGTTTCCAAAAATTTAAGGAATTCGTTAGCATTCTTGAACTTTGGAATTGTTAAGTATTTGGCAATATATTCTTCTTTACTTAGGTTCTTCTCTTTTGCTCTGTCACCGGTTCCATCTCCATCCAAAATATCTGCTATGATATTGGAGATTTCTTTTCTAAATCCAATGTGACCGTCTTTAGTCTTGGAAAGCATTGCCAAGGTTTGGATTGCTCTAGCCAAAGTTTTGGCATCGATATTATCCAATCCACCGGATTGAATGATTCGTTTCTCCATATCCAGAATTGTCTTTTTGTATTCTTCCCTTGCCTCCATATCCTTCAGTCTATTGGCAAGACTTGCGTCATATTCAAAGTGGTCATCCACAGATTTCAAAATATTGAATTCTTGCAGTCCACTCCAAAGTTTTGCAGGATTTAGATAATTCAACTTCCTCATTGGATCGGGAAAGTATCTAGCATCCAAATTGGGACTGTTAAAACAATGTAGAGGATGACTTCTCTCCGACATCAATGAATGATAGTCCATCATAGAGTCTTCCAAATTCTGAACCTTATAAACAGGAAATCCCAATAGGATTCCAATTGATATCAATTCATAAGGCTTACAAATAGAAGGTGCTTCAAAATTTTCCACACTAATATTGGGAACAGTGATCGCTCGCTTCTTGTAGTGATCCATCCTTGCGGGTAGGTCATTTTCTTGAGCGAGTAAAGCATCCTCTCCCTCTTCATGTGTATTCAATTGAAAGTTGGATACAGTTCTATAATATTCAACAGAATCAAGCCCATTGGAATCCACTGAGATATAGGGTCTGGAGAAATTGTCCAATCTTTCCAATAATTTTTTGAGAGGAATCTTTCTTTCTTCCAATACAGAACGAATATTGATAGAATTAAAATTCACACCCGACATTCTTCCGTAAATTAACTGGAATAGTTTAGAGCGAATGCTTTCCATTTCTATTTTTAGATGAGTGGATTCGGATACATCCAACTTATCATCCAATTGCTTCAACTCAGCCGCCAATGCTTCTTTGATTTCCGCAATCGGAAGATCCAATAAACCGGGATAAGTTCTCTTTACAATTGCTTGCAATTCTTCAGGCTTCTTGTCCAACATATCCAATCCACGAGTAGCGATTAAATGAGTTGTGAGAACTTGAGTTGCATCATCCTCTCTATCCATATGGATGAAGTCGACCTCACTGGACATGTCCTCTACAGATAAGCGCGAAAAGAAGTATCTTTGTAAGAAAGCATCTATTTCCGGTTCATTGATAAGATAGAAAAATAAAGGATTCTTCTTTTCCAAAAGAGTGAACTTACTGTCTTTAATTTCTTCTTCCAGCTCTTTGTGAAGACCCAGAACCTTTTCTTTGATTGCAAGAACTTCATTGTTTCTAACTTCAAAAACAGTTGCCTTCAATTCTCGAACATAATTTTCAGCAGAGCTAAGTAAGGACTCGAATACCAATTGTCTAAAGTTAAATTCTTGCATTTTCAAGAATTCTCTTGCCAGATCCTTTCGAAAACTATTTCCCTGCTGTTCGATTGTTTCGAGACAACTCTGAAAATCCTCTCTCGAATACCTCTGAAGCCCTACTCTTTCTTGGTAGTATTTCTTTAGATAGATATCTAATTTTTCCAATATCAGACTTATTACCGATTCAGCGAATAAAAAACCTCGGTTGGGGTCTTTTATGTATTTGTGAATTTCTTCGGTGAGAACATTACGAAATTTATCTGATTCCAAAAGAGATCTCTGCTTAATACGAGTGAGATAACCCTCTTTAATTTTTTCAGACTCTTCCGAACCATAGTCTCTCATAACAGATTCCAATAATCCAACTGTGGATCTCATATCTGTCTTTTCTAGACTCGACTCCAATCTGGATTTCCAAGCCTTGAATTCCACTTCCATATCCAATTGGTAATCCGGATACAGACTTTCGAAAAGAGATAGACAATTCATTCGAAGAGCTCGAACCAAACCACGATTTAGGTCTCCAATAGTTTCCAATAGGAGTCTGGGAGTTACATCGTTGATAAAATTTTCGATTAATTTTACAGCTGTAATCTTATATCCGATGTTAGCCATAATATCAACGGGATAAATTACTCGAGAGATTCCAAAAGAATTATAGCATGCCTTCCTTTTGGACTTTTCATCTCCCGGATAGTATCCGGATACACGTGTAGAATCGTTTACCATCCTCTCTTCAATGGCTCCCCCTACAGTGGAGGCAACAAAGGTAGAAATAAATTGACCTGTAAGCTCCTGAACTTGATCTCTACCTTGCAGGGAATTGCCTGCCATATTATCAATGTCCAATAGGTAGAGCATTCCGTTGTCGAAAATCTGATCATTGACTCTCACTTCCCTTCCACCCGGGTAACGAGCATGGAAGGTATTTCCGCTCATAAAGTAATCAATTTCTTTCAAGGCGGCGTAAGCATTCGCCCTGGCATTTCGATTGTAGACAACTTTTTTAAAGGCAGAAGGAAGAACCAAAATTCCATAAATCCTGGGAGTGGGCCAATGATCCTTAAAAATATCTTTTACCATTGCCGCCAAATCCAAAATCATACCATTCCCTGTTCCACCAACTATGGAACAAGTTATGAAGATGGAAATTTGCGCAGCTCGTTTAACGTGAATAATATTAAAATTAAATTCAGATCCTTCGAATCTTTTGGGATTGATCTGAAAATAATGTCCCTTTTCGTCACTGGGAAATGAATCTATATCAATATTCTTCTTGGATTGAGGAGCGAGAATGGCTCTAGCCGAGGGATCAGGCTCCACGGACAATATCTCTCTACCGGTTCCTATTTTTTCTTCAAAATAATATCGATTGATTCCTTGTTTAATTGAAAATGAAATTTTTTCTTCTTTTCTATCATCTTCATTCACATCCAATAATTGAAAGTATTTGGGGGAGTTGGAGAGACTGTTCAATCTGTCTCTTTCCCGAATCAGAGCATCTCGAATTCTTTCTTGGTTTTCGAAGAACGCAATTCTACCCAGCGGTCTTGTCTGGTTCGCACCCTGACCGGCACGGGTGGAGATGTCGTAAACATCGGGATTGGGCAGCCAATCATAGCTGGGATCATTGGCATATTTTTCTCGTAAAAAATCCAATGAAAGCTCCGGTGGAGTTGGAGACGAAAGATACAGCATGCGACTTTCTTCTTGGAAGAATTGATTTGAAGGAAATCTATACTTTCCTCCTTGCGCTTCAATGCTTGTCTCTATATCGGTTGTATCTATACCGGTAAATCGTAAGTAGCGAAATGCTTCTTGGGGTAGATTGGATTCCATCCATTTTTTCACGGAAAGAACTCCCTTCATTCCGGAGCCACCCACTCCCAAAATTATGGACTTTCTTACTGCAGGCTTATCACCTTCCAAGACACGTTTGATTGTATTGTGAACATTACTCATCTTTTGGCAAATGGATCGATCATAGCGAACAATCCGTCCTCATTTTGACTGGCTGTATCGTAACCCGGATATATCTTGAATAACTTAACAAAGAAATTCTTTTCTATGCATTTAATTCCTGCCTTGGTAGTTGTCTCTACCGACTTGGTATAAAAATGAAATTCAAAATATCCTTGGCGAAATTTTCCGTCTTGAGTGAGTCTATCACCCAAACGAAATCTAATTGGGTCATTGGGTTGAATCTCCGAGAAAGTGGGATCTCCCGCGGCGTCAGGTTGCGATTTAATATAAATTCTCATCCTAGCTCCCATTTCTTCAATCTTGTTGGAAGCGGGAAGATTGAAAATTGCCTTGGCTCCTCTTCGAAAATCCACAACATATTCTTCCTCTATGATATCAGGAAGATCATATATATCCCTATTTCCAGAACTAAGTGGACGAATCATGATGGTAAGGTGGTGGTCCATGATTTCGGTGGAATAAGTTTTTATTGTTCCTTCTTTCTGCCCAATTGTAATTACTTTCTCGGGGCTATCCCCATGAACCGTATATTTATAAATCAAGCCGGGATCCGGTAGATCTTTCTGAGAAGGATGATTAGTTGGAGCATGGGAAGCTTGAACGGGACGTCTTTCAGGAACAGGTGAAACCTTAGTTGTTCTAGATGCTTGAGATGAAGTCGGTCTACTATCTTGTTTGGGCAGAGTAGTCTTATAACGATTGTCCGGTTTCTGAACCACCGACATCTTTCGAATTTTTAAAAATTGATACACAACTGCCAAAAACAAAAATATTGAAACAAGAATCAAAAAATAGAACAAAGTCTCATAATTATCAGCCTTCGTCTCCAATCTTTTGATGTATTCCGGTGAATATGGACTAGAATATTGGGCAAGAAACCATAACATCATTCAATCTCCTAAATAAAAATCCCATGAACAAAAGAATCCGTAGATCCAACAAAAATACGATTTCCAAAAACCAACGGATTGCCATTGATATTTCCATCTGTATTGTATTTAAAAACTAATTTTCCGGTTAGTTGGTTAAGACCATAGAGAGAATTGTCTTCCGATCCAAAATATAAAATTCCGTCATGGATATAAAACTCACTTCTGATTCTGCCATTGGTGCTGTATTTCCATTGCTCTTTCCCATAAAGATTTAAACAATAAACCACTCCGGCATCATTTCCGAACACATAGTATTCATCATTTCCTTCTATGTAGGATATAATGTCGGAATGAATAGGGCTTCTTGCAGGAAATGACCATAAAACCTTTCCTGTGTTTGGATCGAGTGCATAGAATACACCATCCATGGAACCAACCAAAACATAATTCCCCTTTCTTGTGAGATAAGGTTTGGAACGAATGGCTCCATCGGTTTTCACTTTCCATGCCTGGCTGAGATTATCTGT
>JAFIGA010000144.1 GCA_020831715.1 Leptospira sp.
CCAATTTTGAATCTGCGAATGAACAAATCCAACTCAATCACATCCGATTTAACTAATTTCAATTCATTTGAAATTATTCCCCATTTTGATTCATGGGGAGCGAAACCTGATTGGTCAGAAAAGCCTATCACCAATTCTAGATCAGAAAAACTTTTCACTTCTCCCTTTTGGAAAGCTTTCATTACTCAGAATCGTTGTCTCATACCAGTAACTTCATTTTTCGAATGGCAAGAGATATCAAGTAAGAAGCATAAGCAAGAGATCACTTTCAAAAATGATTCCACTTGCTTGGCTGGACTTTATGGTAATTGGGAAGAAATAGGTATATCGAGACCTGGCATCTGGATTACCATTCTCACTCAAGACGGTAACTCTCTCATGAAGCAAGTGCACAATTCTGGAGACAATCAAGGGAGACAACCTGTTGTGATTAGAGAAGAGGATTGGGAAAAATGGATTCATCAGAAAGTATCAGAACAAAAGGAAATTGAAAGAATGATTACACAGTTTAAAGAAGATGAGATTGAAGTAGCCTCGGCTGATAGGGGGAATCAACCGAGTTTGTTTGAGTAATAAATTAGAGCTTTTAAAATTAATACAATCCTATGATTTCTTCTGAATTATTTTTTATAATGACTCCAGAATAGCCTAGCATCATGAGATAGTTTATTCAGTGTATTTTCAAAAAGTTCAATTTCTACATTCATTCTTAAAGAGGTAGATACATCTTGTATCGCAGTTGGTGTAGAGAAATTATGCTTAGGTCTCAACTCTTTCACTTCCAAATTCATTATCTCTAAAGACTCCCATTGCTTTCTTTTCTCATTGGGATTCCACTCCGATGAATACAATGCTCTTAGTCCTACATTTAGTGATTGCATAAATAATAAAGATTCTTCCATTGAAACTCGTCTTCTAAATACTTGAAAGACTCCTTGAGCCATGGTATATGCTTGGTGAACTGATCCAACCATAGATACTAATTTAGTATCTGTTAAGAATTTAGAGAAATGATCTGTTGCTCTCTGATATTCAGCAGGGTATGGCATAAAATAACTCTTTCTTTAGAAATTGATCCTAGTAATATAACTGTTAAATATTATTTCCTTTATGTAAAGGATCGTTAACTATATTTCTTTTTCAAGAAATTTATACTGGTCTTACAGATTTTCTTTAAAATGGAAAGATCTATATCATCCAACTTGTTTATATAAATACAAGCAACACCCATTTTATATTTACCTAGCTTTTCCAAGAGACTATCATTATCCGATCCTTGGGCATAAACATACAAAGATATAGCACCTTTTCTGGGAGAAAATCCGATTAAAGGAGCATCCCCTTCATGTCCAGATTCATATTTGTAATGGTAGCTCCCAAATCCGATAATCGATTCTCCCCATATTCTGGGATTACAACCTGACCATTCTTTCATAAGTTCCATCAATCGAAAGCTGGCTTTCTTCTTGGATTCTTTGTCCACATAGCTTTCTATAAATTCTGCTACGTTTTTATTTGTTTCTGTTGTTTTTTGTTTCTTACTCATATATGGTTTTTTATCCTGATTTATTCCCTCATAGAGACGATATTAGTAAATTGTATCGAAAATCAATCATCTTTTGAATTATTTGCAACTGCTTTCAACGATGGCAAAAATCCTGAATGCTTTAGCTGTCTTTTTAAGATTTTTCGAATATTTTAAACATCTAACTTTTATACAACTATTCTTTTACACATCGAGCGTAAGCTAATCCAGATTTGCTCAATTGCTCTACTTTAGCGTCATTATAATCCGCATAGAATGCCCTACTCTTATTTAAACTATATGAAGTGCTACTCCAATAAGAACCATTCACATTATTTGGAAATGCTTCATTATCTGGATTCGCACCTACTATTTTAGAAAAATTTAAGATAGTTTTTAATTCGTTTATATTAGGTAACCGCCAAGGAGAATTACAAGAGGATTGTGCATCTGCCCAATTATAAAGTGTTGGTGCTCCAATTTCACAATTTGAACCCATCAGACCATTTGTACATTTTCCCCAAATAAAACCTGTCGAATTATCTAATACCTCATCCTCAACTAAATTTACAAAACTGTATCGAGCTAATGTTTCATCATATCCAGAAACACATCTAGTTGGGTGGTTATTACTCTTCAAAAAATTAATAATTAAACTTCCTCCAAATCCAATTCGCCAAGTATATGCAGTATCCCTATAAAAATCTGTAGAAGACCAATATCCAGTTATCACTGTATTTGGGAAAATACCTAGATCAATACTGGGATTACCTGTACTATTACTTTTGTTTAGTAATGTTTCTAATTCCTTTCTACTTGGTAATTTCCAAGATCGACCATCCAGATTTAAATTTTCACAATAGAATTTCGCATTCTCCCAATTGTCAGTGGATGCTGAACCAGAGCAATCATTTGTATTCTGACCTTTTGAACATTTCTGCCAAATCAATCCTGTTGATGTATCTGTTACTGTTCCATTACCATGATTAAGATACCCTCTTTCAACTCCAAATTGAAACTCTCCGTCATGATTAGTATTTATACATGAGATTAGTTCTCCTGCTGAATCCCAACATTCAGTCTGACCTGTTTTCAAAGGTGGATACATATAATAGCCAGGTGCAATGAAAACATTACTAGAAGTTCCATCACTTTTTATAGCTATATATCGTATGTCCGCCCCTGCAATTGACCAAATGTGAATAGGCTCAGTATATTCATTACTTAGTTCAGTTGGATTTGAACCGTCCAATGTATAATATATTTTAGCTTCAGGATCAGATGATGTCAGTGAAATATATACTGGGGATGTGTATCTAGCTGGAGCAGGCGACAAAGAAATTGAGATATCTGAAACTGAAGATTGGGAAGCATTATTATTTAATCCTAATAGAGCTAGAAATGATAACGAATCATCCTCCTTCTCCGAAGGATTCAATAGACTATTTACCAGAGGATTGAAATAACAATTGGTAAATACCAATAATAAAACCAGATATACCTTTTTCATTCTTCTTCTCCAGTTATAAGCAGTATTTCTTCTTTTTCTTTCATAAAGTCAGATTTCAATTGAAACTTCTGCTTTTCCAATTCCAGTTTTAATTCATCTTCTGTATAGAGTTTAGTCTTGGTAATCGCACCACAAGACTCTACTACGATTGTTCTACGTGTGACTGTTCCTAAAAATCCAAATACGACATTTATTCCTACATCAGTCCAAGAATTTTCTGATTTTATGCGAATTGATTTACTATCTTTAGGTAATATTTTTTCTATATCTGGTCTGGTAATAGGAAATGTTCCAAATAACCAATACCAGTCGGAAGACCTAGCGTATTCATTACAAGTTGCATTCACAGGTGCAAGCTTAATATCAGAATTAGATAACATCTGTGAAAATTGGTAATGAGTCATATAACTCAAATTCGGATCACCCAGTCTTTTGGAAGATTCTGATTTTTCTTTCTTTTTTATGATCTCCTTTTCCAGAGATGCTAGTTCCTCTTTTTGCTTTTCCTCGAATTCCTTTCGTTTCTGCTCCAAAGCAATTCTTTTAGCTTCCTGCTTTTTGGATCTTTCTTCCTCTTCCAGCTTTTCCTTGAGGCTAAGCTTTTCTTCTTCTTCCTTACGAATTCTCTCCTGTTCCGATTCATCAATTTGGCGATAAATTACTTTCAAGAGATTTTTCTTGGATATAGATACTCTTTTTCCATCTTCGGATTCCAGTGATAAACCCTCTGCATCTTGGGAGACAATATTCCCCTTTATGGTTTTACCGTCTTTTAGCAGAACCGTTTGCTGGGCATGGAGGGATGGAACAAGAAGAATTATGAGACCTGTTATATAAAATAATTTCATTTTTAACCAGAATAGCCTAACCCACTTATATTTGTCAGCATAGAATTAGGAATATCTATGAAATAAATCAGTTTTTGACACGGCTTTATTTCAAAAATTATTGCAAAAAAACTTAAAAATCCAAAAAAAGCGAATCACTTTTTAATATTCCTTCCTCCATAATTCCCAAAAAACACTATACAAACTACTACATAGTTCTGAAAATATTTATCTATGTCTAGACTAGCAAATCCAAGAAAAACATCCAAAAACACGAATCAAGGCAATCCTACACTAAATAACAAATCAACCTCCAAAAATGCAAGGTGCTTATCCCCCCACCCCACAAAACAGACCCAGACTTCGTCTGAGCCTGTTGTCCCTGACGGGACAATCATACCGTCCTCTCTCTCATCACCCCTCCCATCAATACCTCACTATTTAGACCCTAGCCAAACACCTAATCCAAAGGAGCCTAACCAATGCTCCAATCTAAATGGAGCCAAACCAAATGCCTCATCCAGTATAGCCCAATCAGTAACACCCCATCTTAATCCAGAGGCACCATCAATTTGTGCCAAAACTGATACTAGTAATACTGTATGCACCCCATCATCAAATCCAGATAATAATTCTTCACATAATAATATACGCCAAACCATAGATAGAAATACCAAAGGCACCGCCTCTAAAAGCTCCAAATCAAAGGGCACCACTACTTCAGCCAAAACCAGAGAGCCTAATCTTGGCTCAAATAATAGTGCTGATAATATTTGCCCAAACGGTATTAGCAAAACCATAGGTGAAATAAAACCTAAGCTCTTTAATAATAGTAATAATCTAAAGCCTTACAGAGATCTCCCTACTCACCCCCTAGAAAATGAGGCAGTTGATAAACACTATGCAACTCTTACTCTATCCATAATAAAATCTCTGTATAAAAAAGATTGTGGCTGTGATGCTCCTAACCTAATGTTCTTCAAAGTGAAATCCAGACCTACAGTAGTGAGATGCTCAAATTGTCAGAAACAGGTAAGCATAACCAGCAATACGCCTCTACATAAGTTCCTGTTGCCTCTATCTTATTTCAGCTACATACTACATGATGCAAT
>JAFIGA010000002.1 GCA_020831715.1 Leptospira sp.
AATGAAGAGATGCAGAGCACGAATGAGGAGTTGCAATCATCCAATGAAGAATTGGAAACGACCAATGAAGAGCTCCAAAGCACGAATGAAGAAATCCAGATAGCCTATGCCGAACTAAAAGCGGCACATGAAGAAATGGAACGAAAGGATAGAATCATAGTCGAGAACCAAGCAAATATCCAAGCCTTACTGGATAACGACCAACAGGCATTTGTATTAGTTGATAACTCTTATAAGGTAGTGACTTTTAATCATAAATCTATTTCTTTATTTCATCAGTTTCAAAATCGTGATCTTCGCAAAGGTGATTCGATTATCGATTTTTTACCTTCCGGTCAGGTAGAAGCATTCATTCAAGAGTTTTCTCGTGCGATAAAGGGTGAATCGGTTAATGTCGAGAGAATTCTCGAGGATTCCCAAGGGAATAAATTCCATTATATTATCAATTATACTCCTGTTACAATGGATAGCCAAGGAGTTCAGAAGGTTTCCTTGGCTCTTTTGGATGTATCTGAATTGAAAAAAGCCATATCTGAGATAAGTTTTAAAGATAGAATCATACAGTCTGTATTCAATGCTATGAGTACAGGAATTTGCATAACTGACTCGAAAGGATATTACTACGACGTAAATGACAAATATTGTGAATTGTATGGTTTTACAAAAGACGAATTGATTAGAAAGCATTTCACAATGATAGTTCCTGAAGAATCCAAAAAGTTACTTTCGGATATGCATGATAAATTCATTGATGATGGAATAGAAATTCCCTTCGAAGTTAATGTTCAGAGAAAAGATGGGAAAATAATTCAAATATCCGCACTTGCCGATCTATTGGTTCATTCTGATACGAATCGCTTTAAAGTAACATCAGTCATGGATATTACAGAACAAAAATCCAACAAGACTAGATTAATAAAACAGAACACTAGTTTTAAAGAAATTGCTTGGATACAGTCTCACGAGGTTAGAAAATCTGTGTCACAGATATTGGGTCTTATTCAATTGTACCATGAAAATTTGGTTGACGAGAAGGAAAAAAACACATTACTTGATAATATTTATACAGCGGCAAATGAATTGGATCAAGTGATCAAAAATATTAATATTAGATTAGAAGAAAACGAAGGAGATTTTCAGTGAAAGGATCTCGATTGATACTTGTTGATGATGATGAGCTCATCTTTTGGATTGTCCAGAAAATGGTAAATAACTTAAACATACTAATGGAATGTTTATGTTTCGAAAATGGAAAACTGGCAGAAGAATATTTTTTAACCAAAGAAGCGAAAGACTTCTGTCATTTGATGTTGCTGGATATCAATATGCCTATTATGAATGGATGGGAATTACTGGAATCCTTGGTAAATAAAGAAAGGACAGATGTGATTCATGGCCATATTCTTACATCTTCAATCAATCAATCGGACAAGGCTAAATCTAAAACCTACTCTTGCATTCATAGCTTAATAGAAAAGCCCATCACTTCAGAAAAAATCAATCAGATATATCATGAATTTTTAGATCGATTCAAAAACTGATTTTAGACCATTCTTCCAACTCTCTTCCAATCCCAAAAGATCTGTTTTGTAATCCCATTCAGTGATTTCCAACTTAAAATCTTCTGTTGTTTCTCCAATTGGTAAAAAGTCCAATTTTAAAGCTTCCAAAGAATTTCGCAATTTGACCTCGTCCACATCCTTGTAACTTACAATAACAGAAGCAGATGTCTCTCCGAATAAAACCTCATCCTTTCTCTGATAAGAGGGAAGTCTATTCAATCGAATGCCCAAACCACTCAAGAAAGCAATCTTAATCAATGCAATCCCCAATCCACCAAGGCTCAAATCTTTAGCCGATTGGATGATCCCTTCTTCATTGGAATTTACCAACCAAAAGATTAAATCCTTTTCTTCTTTAAGATTGATTTCTGGTATGGAGCCGGCTACCTTTTCATGAAATAGCGATAGGTATTCCGATCCTCCTAGAGTAGGGCGAAACTTACCGACTAGGGCGAGTTTAGCCCCGGCTCTGTCAGGTGCCGGGCGAAGTGCTTTTTCCACGTTGGGAATGTATCCCACCATACCAATGGTAGGTGTTGGATAGACGGGGCCTTCCGGTGATTCGTTGTAGAAGGAAACATTTCCTCCGGTTACAGGAAGCCCCAAAAATTTACATGCATCTCCCATTCCTCGAATGCACTCAGAGAATACATAGTAGTTCTCAGGGATATAGGGATTACCAAAATTCAAATTGTTCGTAACTCCGTAGGGATCGGCACCTGTTACAGCTACATTTCTAGCAGATTCACAGACCGCCCAGATTGCACCTTGATAGGGATCAAGGTAGGTATAACGAGAGTTGCAATCAGTGGCAACGGACAGTCCTTTTTTGGTGCCGGGAATTCGTATGAGACCACCGTCGGCACCGGGTGGAATTACTTTTACAAGCCCCACTTCCATGTCATACTGTCTATAGAGGGGTAGTCTACTCGATACATTCCAGCTTGCAAGAAATGTTTCCAAAGTAGAATCTAGGTGATCGGAATTTAAATCTTCCAAAGAATCGGGATCCAATTGTTTCACTTTGTCCAGGTAATCCGGACGTTTTGTATCACGAACATAGCGTGGCGCACCACCACCGAGAACCAATGAATCGGCAGGTATTTCTGCCTTGAGCTCTCCATCCTTATATATACGAAGGATTCCATCATCGGTTACCTTTCCAATTTCTACTATGTTCAATTCCCATTTTGCAAAAATATCAATTAACTCTTGTTCCTTGCCAGGAATTGCCACAACCAACATTCTCTCTTGGCTTTCGGATAGCATTGCCTCATAGGCATTCATATCTGATTCACGAAAAGGAACCAAGTCCAGGTTTACTTCCATGCCCGATTTTCCCTTGGCACTCATTTCAGAGGTCGCACAAGAAATTCCTGCGGCTCCCATATCTTGTATTCCAATTAGCACTTGCTTGTCGATTGCTTCCAGGCTCGCTTCCATAAGAAGCTTCTCCATAAAGGGGTCACCCACCTGAACTGCCGATCTTTTGGATTCTGTTTCTTTGGTCAAATCCTGCGAAGCAAAGGATGCTCCATGAATTCCATCTCGACCAGTGGTA
>JAFIGA010000020.1 GCA_020831715.1 Leptospira sp.
GTTCAAGGAGCCGCGGCACGTCTTGCCGGATTTGCTCTACCACAGGAAAGTTTGGAAGCTTTTTCTTTTGACTGGAGAAAGCTATTTGGCTCAAGTAATACAACTAAATCCAAAGGAAATTCCAAATCATACGATAAATACAGCAAAGAGATAGAAGCTCTTCGTATCCCTTCTGAAATCAAGTCGGTTGTATTCGTCAATATGAACGGTGGGATGAGCCATGTGGATACTTTAGATCCCAAAGCTGATTCAGTGTTCAATAATGCAAGTTCGGCAATACGAGGTTTTACCGTAAAAGAACCCTTCCGGAAATCAGCGAAACACTTTGGCTCCTTAACGGCTATTCGAACAACTTACTGCGAAGATGGGGACCACGACATGGCACAGCATCTTTTAAATACAGGTTACAGAACTCCGGAAACAGTGGGAATTCCCGATCTTCCCCATATAGGAGCTATGATTTCCTATGTAAAATCCAATCCTTCAACTAATCAGAGTTATTTTCCTGGATTCATCACAATGGGTCAACGAAATGGAAAGATTGGAGATCCGGGATACCTTCCCATTGATCATGCCGGATTTCATGTGAGCAATCCCGATAAGCCCCTATCCAATATGTCTCCGTCTTGGGGAAAATACGACAACAACCGACTGAGCAGGCGAGAAAGCTTTCTGGATGCAATCAATGATGAGTATAAAAAACAAAATCGCTCGGCAAATCTGGAAACTTGGGACAAGATGTATGTTGCGGCAAGGGAATTTAGAGACTCATCAAAGCTTTCCGCATTTGACTGGGAACAAGAACCGGAAACCGTTCGCAATGAATACGGTCAGTCCTGGCAATCCAAGGCTTTTCTTTTGGCGAGAAGACTGGTTCAGATAGAAGTTCCTTTTATTCAGATCTCTATCGGAGGTTGGGATACACACACTGATAACAAAGAACGTATAACAAAAATTATGCAAGAAACCGACCAAGGGCTTGCAGCATTTTTACAAGATATTCAGAGACTTGGTTTATGGAATCAAACGCTTTTTGTTTTATCCAGTGAGTTCGGGCGCACTCCGGAAGTGGGAACACGAAATGGAAGAGACCACCACCCTCGAGTTTGGACCACATTACTCGGAGGAGGTAAAGTTTCTCGAGGCAGAGTGTTCGGTGAAACAGACAAGAAAGGAATCCAACCGGCACCGGGAAGTGATGCAATTCATGTGCGCGATCTCATAGCAAGTATTCATAAATATGCCGGTATAGATCCCAAGAAAAAAATCATGAATACCCAAAATCGACCCATTGGAATTGGTCATCCCAGATCCAAGCCCATTGAGATTTAGATGTTTTATTACAAAAATTTAATTTCTATTGTAAAAAAACTCTTCACTAAATTTTTTCTTTCCAGGATGATTGAATCATGAGACTTTTAAAATTTCCAATTCTTCTATCCTTACTTATAGCAACGATGCACTGTGCTTCCGCACCGGATAAAAAGCTATTGAAATCGGCGGAAATGGGCAATCTAAGTGAAGTCGAAAAAGCTCTGAATTCCGGTGCCAATCTGGAAGCCAGAGAATCAAAATATGGAAACACGGCTCTTCACTTGGCGTCATTTGAAGGAAAAATAGAAGTGGTGCGTTATCTTTTAGACAAAGGAATCGATCCCAATGTCCAAGCCAATGACGGGATTACAGCATTGGTTGCGGCATGCCGCAAAGGTCATCTGGATATCGCCAAGTTATTGGTTAGCAGAGGAGCAGATCTGAATTTGGCGGACGAAGCAGGAATCACCCCGCTGATGGCGGCCGCCTACTCCGACAACTATGACTTGGTTCGCTTTTTATTAATTTCCAAGGCTAAAGCCAAATTGCAAAATCTGAAGGGTAAGACTGCTCTGGACAAGGCACGCTCCGATAAAATAAAAAGCCTAATCCAACAGTATAAAAACAGAGAGAAGTAGTTTTAATCCAATTGGGAATTTAGAAAAGAATCCACTTGATGCAAAAATTCATCCGCATGGGTGTATTGTATATAATGATTCCCGCCGGGGATGGTGTGGATGGTTGCCTTAGGGAAAAATCCACGAATCAATTCCTCATCTCCTTCCTGGATAAAACCGGAATCTCCACCTAATAAAAACAATGCGGAAATATTCGCGGAGTCCAAATCCCGGAACAGATTTCCAAACATTTTTCGAGAGTGAGCGATTGTTTCCACATTCAATTTCCACTCATAGCCACCGGTTTCTTTTCGTTCCAGATTCATCTGTAAAAATTGACGAATGAAGGGATCCGGAACAAGTAGTTTCATTTTTTCATCCACATCGGAACGAGACGTGCATTCCGATAAATCAAGTTGCATGGACTCGACTTCCTTATCATAGTCAAAGGGATATTCTCTCGGAGCAATGTCTTGGATAATGATTCTTGCAACCGGAGGGAATTCATTCTTTTCTGCTTTCAAGGCATAGAGCATGGTAACGAGACCACCCATAGAGTGACCGAGTAGAATGGGATGATCCAAATTCCGTGCCTCTATGAATTCACGCAAGTCTTCGACCATATCTTCCAGGCTATGGGTATCATGCCAGGGAGAGTCTCCATGGTTACGAAGATCCAGTGCATATACATCGCGGTTTTTACTCAGTGACTTGGCAATAGATACCCAGTTTCTGGATGAACCGAATAAACCATGAAGAATGATAAGTGGTCTCGGATCGGATTTTGAATCATTATTGGAATGAGAGCTGGAATCAGATTGGGTGTTATTTTGGGATTTATAAAATTTGTAATTGAGATTCAATGAATCTACCTCCTTGAATTTTTTGCAATACAATGAATGCTATATTTATCCCTTGTAAGATGGAAAGCATTCCTTCTCTAATTTTTCGATATAAGTGAACATTTTCTTTT
>JAFIGA010000026.1 GCA_020831715.1 Leptospira sp.
CTCAATATATCACCTATCCAATGTTATTAGAGGACAAGAAAATCAGGAGAGTTGCTTTGGAATTGAGGAGTGCCTCCATTCATTCGCAAAAGAAGAATTGTGACCCAGCACCATTTAGTGAGCTCCGCGAACGTAAAAAAGACAACATGGCGGTGTGCCCCTTCGAGTGTTGATCGTGGATTCAACCTTTGAATTTTCCTTGCAAAAAATTCAAAGGTCTTAACACAGACACTTAGAAAGTAAATACAAAGGAGAACACCACCAATGAGAAAAATAAAATATATCGGATTTGATGTCCACAAAGAAAAAATATTTGCTACAGTCTACGCTTCAAATAATGATGAACCTATATCTCAAAAGTCATTCTTGAATACTAAAAAATGTATAAGAGAGTTCATCGAATCTCACAAAAAAGGGTATAAGATAATGTCTTGCTACGAAGCAGGATGCACAGGATTTCCCTTACACAGATATCTCACTGAGCTAGGGGTGGAAAATATTGTAGTACCTCCTAATAAGGTTCCCAAAAAACCAGGCAATCGAGTGAAAACAGATAAAATTGATTCTAAACTTTTAGCAAGAATGCTAAAAGCTAATGAACTCAAAGGAATTTGTGTGCCTACTCTTCAGGATGAAGCAGTAAGGGATTTTATTCGATTAAGAGAAGATGTTAGATTAAATCGTAGAAAAGAAAGACAGCGCATAGCAGGATTTCTCCTCAGAAATGATTTGATATATAGTGGCAACGCATGGACTAAAGCTCATGAAATATGGTTGAGATCTTTGAAGTTTTATGATGAAAATAAGTCGACAACCTTTGAACTATATCTGATGCAATTAGAGCAAATTGATTTTCAATTGGCATCAATAGAAAAGAAAATAATAGAGATTGCGAATTCAGAGCCATATAAAGAAAAAGTGTCTAGACTAAGATGCTTTAAAGGTATCGATTATCTTTCTGCACTTTCCTTGATTGTTGAAGTAGGCGATTTTAGTCGATTTAGTTCAGCTCCTCAGTTCATGTCTTATTTAGGATTAACACCAATTGAATATTCATCAGGTGGATCGAGATCTCAAGGTGGTATATCAAAAACCGGAAATGCTTATCTTAGGAGAATACTTACAGAATGTGCATGGAATTATACAAGAGTAAATCAGAATATAGGTTCAATTCTAAAAAAACGAAGAGATGGGATGTCTCTAGAATTAATTCAATATGCTGATAAAGCTATACCAAGGTTGAAAAATAAATACTTCAAATTAGTCAAGAGAGGAAAAAATGGAAAAGCAGCAATCACTTCGGTAGCTAGAGAATTAAGCGGATTTATATGGGGAGCAATGACTTATAACTATTAGCTAGAATTATTTGGAGTATACTGAGTAGCAAAATGAAAATTTCAGTGAGTGAAATTAAGGAGAAACCTTGTAGCACCATTAAGGCAATCTATATGATTGATCCTTGTCTGAAGAGAAAGGTAAAGCTCCCGACGAATCCATTGTCTTGTGGTTATAAATCCACGTATCTCAGTCTGATAAATCGTCGCTGTCTATTTCTGCTACTCACTATACTCCAAATTTAAAAAGAATCAAAAAAAGTTGACAAACACCGCCATATCATGGTGCTGGGCTCCCTGTGTCTCACCCGGATGGAAGAGGATTCGGGTGGATGATTGTCTTCGTGAGAAGGTTTATTTTGTTCAGGGAAGGGTTGAAAGATTAAATGCAGTAAATTAAATTTTTAGAACATTCTAAATAAATAGAAAATTTACCTATTCAAAGAACACTACCTGCTTTCTCGCCACAATTAACTTCCACCTAAATACCTAAAATCCTCATCATCCCCTGAATCTTCTTCAGTCCTTATTTCTGGGTAGTTTGGGTGAAGGAATTCATTGACTTTTTTTATTGTTATCCATGTCATTTCATTTACCCAGCTCCACAATGCAACACTTGGTGCTAGCTTATTAAGTGAATGACTCTTCTTCTATTTCTTTAATCCAATTATGATTTTTTTTATTTCTGATAAACAATGATTCTATCGTAATAAGCATTACCATTAAATCTTCGTGCCCTCAAACTGATATGCCCATGAGTATCTCCGGAACCAAAATTTGAAGATTGATGACCTGCTGTAAAAGTTCCTTCTTGCCATGAAGATATCGTGGATTGATTGAAGTCATGATCTCTATTTATTGTTCTATTTTCGCTACAATTCGAATCACTGTAAGATTCAATATTAATTCTAAATCCGCCGCTAGTTGTCGTGGCATTAGTATTTGCGATTACTATTAAATCTTTTGTCCTATCAATCAGAAAACACTGATCTAATTTTGCACCCCCAAAGCCGCCACCATCAGGCAATATATATTTAAGCATTTTTGTTCCTTCTAAAGGTTGGATTCCGGAATCGGTGTTAGTAATTATTGCATCATGATCACTTCCGGTAGATGTCCAATGACTTCCTACTGGTATATTTTCTCCATAATTGCCTAATGCAAGATTTTCAAAATTATAATCTTGTATCAAATTCTCATAGCAATTGATTGTAAAATTACTTCCTGATTGAAGAGTGAAATTGGATAATCCTGTTCCTTCACAATAGATTTCTCCAAAATTTGAATAGCTATTTATTGTAACAGATTTGGTAGTTCCAACAAAATCTTCATCACTATCGGGAAAAGAAAATTGGCCATTTTGCTCGACAGTGATAGTGCTTCCACCGGTTAGTGAAAGACTTATACTCCCAACCAATCCACTAATCGTTCCTCGGATGGGAACAGGGAATTCTCCACACCGATATGATATGCTTACATCTTCTCTGGCAAATTTTATAGTGGCATCATCAGTTGTACAAGTTCTGGGAGGTGTTAAATTAGTAGTGGTTGTGATTGTAACTTCTCTGCCTTCAAAAAAAGGAAGAGTCGGTTCTATGATTCGGGAAGAATTTTCTGAGAATATTACACTTTTACCGGCAACATCAAGAACAAGTTGTTCAGAGTCTTCCAACCCGGTTACCGAAATAGTAAGTTGATTGGATTTTAATCCGGATGAACTCAATATATTTGATAAGCTTTCTGAAGAGCGTGGGATACCGGTCAAAGCCAAAAGCTCTAGTTCTGTTGACTCTGAGTTGGAACTAGGAATCATAATCCCGCATCCTAAATATAAAAAAATACATATTACTAGATTGAATTTTAATATTGATAAATGAATAGATTTAACCATAATCTTCCTCTTAATATTCTTTATATTTTTGTATAAACACTTCATACCTATAACCTCTCTCTCTCACTATCAACAGCACCACCAAAGTAGAACTGAGCTCGAAGGAATACTTGTCTGTCTACAGCATTGCGACCAAACCAATCATTGGTTCTAAATTGTCCGGGTGAGTTATATCCAAGATTGTTAAATGCTCCTTGATTGGCATAGAAAACTGCGGAACTCTCCAATTGCTCAGAGAGAGATCCACCATCACGATTGATACCGGCAGGAATTCTCTCCAAAGGATTCCGTTGAACTCTTCTTCCATTTCCTTGGGTAGCAGTAATTTGACTTACGCCAAAGCTTATTCTTAGGTCTTCCGAATAGTGATAAGTAGCTCCAATCACGATAGATCGAAACAATCCTTTTCCGTGGTCGATAGCATCCAGATTGGCAACTCCATCATTTTCCCAGGCATTCCATGTTGCTTGTGTAAGCCAAGATTCAGCAGCAACACCTCCCAGTTCTCCATTAAGTCGTCCACGATCTGTAGTCCCAATCGTATATCGGGCAAATGCTCCAATCACTCCTTTTTGAAAATGCCCATAAATATAATTGGCTAAACCAATCTGATCTCTTTGGAATGCAATATAATCACGAACATTGGAAAGATTCTCAGGAGCAGTTCCTACAATCAACTCATTGTCAATTCGAATTGCAGTGGCACGTCGATCTACCTTTACCGTTGAACCTGCACCCACCGTGAATCGTGATGAGACACTTTGCATCCAGCTATATACAGTTTCAATCCCGTAGTAGTAGTCTTGTTTGGCTCTAAGTCCACCTTGGTATAAAGAATAATCTGCACCGGCGAATCCACTGGAACAAACTTCTTGGGGAGTATTAGAATTTAAATTTTGATCATTGGGATCAGTTGGCAGTTCCCTGCGGCATAGATTCATGCTCGCATAACGAACTTCGTCTCCTCTCGCTCCGGCAAAATTATCGTATTGAAAAGGAAAATTAATACTAACTTCATGCTTTTTATTATTCCCTGTTGGAATGAGAGAAAATACTCCGGAAAAACTCATACCATAAGAATCACGATTACCTTGGTTGAGTTGTCTGACCGGACGATTTCTACCGCCTTCGGTAAAGTCACTAAAAACACGCTCTGCATTATTTCGATTGGTTCCTTCCCCGTTGGCAACCATGAAATGAAAGGCAAAATATTCATCATCATGAATCAATGAAACCCCAGTATCTCCACGAGAGGCAAGTCCCAATTCTCGAAGACTGGATCTTGCCACATAACGATGCTCCCATTTTTCTTGAAGGGAAATTCTAGATTGTGCATTTGTCAGTGGATTATTCTGAATACCAAAACGCAAAGAAGTTCTTCCGTTATTGGCAACCGGAACATTTAGATAAGCATATCGAAGATAATTAATAGGGAGATTTCTTTCTTGGCAAAAGCCTCCAGGATCATCCGAACATCCAGAACCTAGTCCAGCAGCGTTTCTCGAATCCAACGAAATTCGGTATCGCCAGTTTTTAAACTTACCTTCCTTCATCTTACCCCGAAAGTTTATGATGGCACGCGGAAGAACAAAACCGGAATTCTGCGGATAGCCACTTGGAGGATTCAAATCTCCAATTTCATTTCTACCAACAAATTCATAACCGGGAAACAATACACCATCCCAACTTACCTTACCTTTATCCCAATCCAGTGAATAAGGCTCCGCCAAGGAAACTTCTTCTCCTACTCCTTTTAAGCTTTTAATTTCATCTTTTTCGAAATCAAATTCCTCTTGAGCGCTTAGATTGAGTGGGATCGCAAATGCAAAACAAATCAATAAAAATATGAATTTTTTCCTGAAAAATATATTTGAAGATTGAAGATTTAAATTTCCGATTTTTATCATTATTGATTAACCTCTATCTCATATATTCCTACCGATCCGGATTTTTGCCCTGTAACTAAAATCATATCTTTATTTATGGGGCTTTGATTTCGAGGGATGAATACGATATTATCCAATCCTAGATCTCCTGCTCTACGGTTCACCTCGACTTCTGCTATGGTGTCTTCCAGAGTAGTAATTGTTGTATAACAGGCACCATTGAAACTATAAGAACCATCACTATCAATTTCAGGACAATCTCTAAGCCTTCCATTTGCGGCCCGAATGAGTCCATTCCGCGAATTATGATATGACTGAAATATTGGATTTGTTACATTGGTTACATCATAACCAAGAACTCCACCTGTTGTATGGAGAGAAGTAAATGAAAATACTTTATTTCCAATTTTTCCTACAGCGATACCTCGAGGTTCCGGACCGGAAGTAACTGATTCTGAATCGATAGACATAAATTCATTACCCGAATTGAAAAAAGGCGATGGACTTGTAGTACGAAATGGAGTGATACCAACACCGGGTCTATCTCCGGAGAACTTTGATCCAGCAAGCATCTGTTCAATGTCAGATCCACTGTCCCAGATGAGCCCAAGATCAGGATTTCGAATGGAAATTGATCTTGCTCCGAAGGCATAGAGATTTTGAAATTCAGATGAATTGTTTGGGTTGGGTTCTGCGAAATCTTTTACTACACGGAGTCTTCCCAATCGCTGGTTATCCAATAAAGGATTAACCGCTCCTGTATCGCAGAGAGGATTGGACGCAGGAATTGGAAACTGCGAGTGAAGTTCTCCTCCCGGACAATAGTCTCTTATTCGAACATTTTCGTCATAATATGTAATTCGATTGCTGGTAAACCCATCCAATTCCGTTCGAAATCTACGGTTAGCACCTTGATTTGCGGTCAGTAGAAAAGTCCGTCCCTCCCTTGTAAATGATGCTAAACCAAACGGTTGGTACATTGATTTTATATTGTAATTTCCGATAGTGATACAATTTATTCCGGCTTCATTTTCTGCACATCTTGGACTAGCACTTGCATCCGTAGCATTTCCTCGATCTGTAGGATCAAATCCAGCTCCGGCAAAAGCCTCACCACTCGCCCAAGATTTATATCCAAGTCCTTGCACATCAAAAATTTGACCATTGACTAGATCAACAATTGCAATAGCATTATTCTCTTGAAGACTGACCCAAGCAATTCGGGAATCTTCCGATATTGCAACTGTTTGAGGGCTTAAATCTTGTGCAGGCGATGGATTAAAAGGTCCATTTAATTTTACACCTTTATCGATAAGCGTTTGCTTGCTAAAACCACGAAAATTAAGAGTTTGTACTTTAGATTCTATTACGCGGAATCCCTGACTTAAATCTACAACAGTGATGCTACCTTCCGGATCCCAGGTATAATTATTATTCGCTTCTCCTTTGTTGGCAATTACCAACTTGCAACCGTCCGGTGAGAATTTCACATCCACAGGAAAACTCCCAACCGCAAAATCCGTGATTCGCACACCAAGTTCATCGAAAATTGCAACTCGTCCGGATCTTTGGGGAACTTCTTGAACCACAGATACAGCGACAAATCCATTTTTGGCATCCACACTGGTTGGGCTATCTCCATATCTTCCAAGTCCCCTTGTCTCTATATCAAGTGGGTTCTTGGGATCAGCTATGGAAATGATTTGCAAGCGATTACGATTGGCATCGGCCACAAACATTCTTTTTCTACCGGGAGAATAAGCAGTCTTTGTGGCGGCAGAACCTAGACTACTTCTTTGAAAATGATTGTTTCGATATGATCCCAGGTATTTAAGCTCAATAGACAAGGGTTCCCTATCATCACCAAGATTATAATTACCGGAACCCGGACTACAAGGTCCATTATTCGTTGCGAGTGCAAGTCCAAATAATAGACCAAGATCGTCTTCTTTGTGAGAGCAATTTAAAAATAAGATACAACTAAGAATATAGAAGAAATAAATAATTTTTGAGACTGGCATAGTCACTCCATTTAGTAATTTACATCTATAGAATGACTTATTTATACTTCAAAATTATAACAATTTTATTACAATTTCGCAACTATTTCTATTTTTTTAAAAAAAAAGAATATTCTATTATTTATCTAATATGATATACACGAAACAATCCTTCTTTAGGGTTTTCAGCCGCAATATCTTTGCATTCTTTTCCTTTGATAATTCTTCTACCATCATCACTAACCAATATCAATCGGTTTTCCTTATAAGAAATCCCCTCAGGCTTTGAATCTCCGGGATTTTTAAACAAAGGGATCAATTTATTTTTGGCAAGCTGAGGAAAGTTTGGCCAAGACCAAAAGTAGATTTGATATTCATCACTGTTATCATACGAACCTGCAATAATGAAATATCCCGTACCCAACTTATTGTGATCTTTTACGAATTCCAAAGCCCGAATTCCCAATCCTTTCAAGTCCAGTAAGATTGGTTTGTCGAATCGAAGTCTCTTTCTGTTATCTATGTCACCAGGATTCAAAAGAGGTAAAATTATTGCTTTATTGGCAGGTCTCGGGTTTCTAAATCCGATGAAGAGTGATTCATTCGGGCCTTCGGCAAGACCTTCTATATTCATTCCCTTATCCTTGGGAGCGAGACGTTTGTCTTTTTTTCTGGCTATCCTTGAAGAATCATATAATTCGTAAGGATCATCTTTTTTCTTACCAATCAAGTTCTCATCTTTATAAATGGATTCAACTAAAAACTCATAAGGCTTTTTTTGATTGGGTGATTGTATTTTTCCATTTTTAAATTCAGTAGAAAATAATGCATAACGATTGGGTTTCAAATTTCCTTTCTTGCTTCTCCCATGAGATGTAATCCAGTAAAATGTATTCCCTATGTTGGCTACTGCTTCTAGATCCATTTCCGATGAGCTTCCCGAATAATTAAAAAATTCGCCAACATCTAATACATCCACAGGTTCTTTATTCCCAAATTCATAGGTATAAATTCGATTCTGTTCATCACCCGCTACAGCAAAGGTATTTTCATCCAATATTATAATTGCCGAGGCATCGCACATTCCTGAATAGGTTTCTTCTTTAAAAATATCCCAGTTTTTTCCATTTATGGAAAAAGAAAAAAACATGAGTAATAATAAGAGATAAGAGATTATTAAAAATTTGTAATAATTAAATCTAGTTATTTCATTCATAAACTACATGAACAAGTTCAAGTTAGGAATTTCAATCAAAAAAGGGGATAAATTACGATAATTTTTCAATTGTCACAAAAAAGCAATTTGGGAAACTATGAATCAATCTATGACTCTACTTTTTATATACCTTGGAATTGCATTATTTGTTTCATTTCTATGCTCGATTCTAGAGGCAAGTCTTCTATCGACAACAAGGTCACATCTTTATGCCATTTCTGCCAAAGGATTAAAATATGCTTCTACTTGGCTTCAATTTAAGGAAAAAGTAGATAAACCTTTATCTGCAATCTTATCTCTAAATACCATCGCAAATACAATTGGTGCATTGGGAGTGGGTTCTCAAGTTACCATTATTTTTGGTTCACATTATTTGGGTTGGGCATCAGGAATTTTGACAATATTGATTTTACTATTTGCCGAGATCATCCCCAAGACATTGGGAGCACGTTACTGGCGTACAATTATACCTTATATGGGTGGGATCTTACAGTTTTTAGTAATAATTCTTAGCCCATTTGTCTGGGTATCCAATTCTATAGCAAGATGGATTGCACCACCCATGACAAAATCAATTACAACCTACCGGGAAGAACTTCATGCTTTAGCAAGTCTCGCCAAAAAAGAAGGAGCTTTTCCGGATAAAGACTATAAAATATTGAGTAATCTTATTTTTTTCAATAAGATTTTAGTCGAAGACATAATGACTCCAAGAACCGTTGTAATAGCTGTTTCAGACAAAACAACATTGGAAGAAATATATAACAATCCCGAAAGTACAAGATT
>JAFIGA010000035.1 GCA_020831715.1 Leptospira sp.
ATTATATAGACCGGTCTATATAAAAAGTAATTCTTAGATTTGTTACCCAATGAATCAATCTCCCTTATAAATGCCTTGAAATAGATTTCTATTCCGAATACCTAGATAAATCATTCCTATTCCCAGAAAAGCACTCATACCAATAGGAGGAGCACCGATTCCGGACTGGAGAACCAATAAATAGGCGATGATATTTATCACGATCGGAGATAGAATAATCAGCCCCCAGCCTAAAAATCTTCCGGTAAAGATTAGACTACCTCCTAAGACTTCAAAAAATCCCAGCATTGTCCAAAGATATCCGGTTTCAACCAATGCTGCAATAAATTTTGCGGCTTGTGGTTGCATAAATTGGAAGGAATTCTTCCCAAACAATTATTGGAATCGTTTGAATCTTATTTGAATGGGTATCCCAAATCCAAGTTGGATGATCTGAATAAGGGAATAGTGGAATTGTTAGGATTTCTGGAATTGAGGAGAGATTAGAGATTAAATCTAAGGTGTGAAAAATTTTCACTGCGGTATAAAATTTTCGTGTAAAATTTTCAGTTGACTGTAAAAAATACATAATTAAAAATAGGATTTATGAATGGAAAACGCTCCATACTAAAGTTCATTGAGTCCGATCTAGCTAGCAGAATGGTCTTTATAGGAGGTCCCAGGCAAGTTGGTAAGACAACTTTATCCAAGACATTTACAAAATCCGATAAGCAATATTTAAACTGGGATAATTTGCATGATCGGATAATTATAAAATCCCATAAGATTGACCCAAGTTTGGGGCTAGTGGTGCTAGATGAGGTTCACAAATACTTTCGCTGGCGGATGCTGTTAAAAGGTATCTTTGATAAATATAAGAATGATTTATCTGTTATAGTTACCGGTTCGGCAAGATTGGATACTCTTCGAAAGGGGGGAGACTCCTTATTTGGAAGGTATCGTTACTATCGTTTGCATCCATTTTCTCTGCATGAATTTGATAATAAATATACTCGGGAATCGACCTTGCATCTTTTAAAATTTGGAGGATTTCCGGAGCCGTTATTTTCCGGTAGCGAGAGAAAATACCGTCTATGGAAACAAGAAAGAATCAGTCGCGTAGTTTACCAGGATCTTCGGGATCTGGATTTGGTGAAAGATCTTTCGAAAATTGAATTACTCGTTGATGCTCTTCCTGAGAGAGTAGGGTCTCCTCTGTCCCTCAATAGCATAAGAGAAGACTTAGAAGTATCACCCAATACTGTTTCCAGTTGGATTCAAATTTTAGAAATAATTTATTACGCATTTAGAATTCTTCCCTACGGATCTTCTCGACTAAGGGCAACTAAAAAGATGAACAAATTGTATCTCTGGGATTGGGCGGAAATAGAAAATCCGGGAGCAAAATTTGAAAATTTTGTAGCAAGCCAACTTCTGCATTATTGTCATTTCCAAGAAGATGTGAATGGATATAATATGGAACTTCGATACATAAGGGATACTTCGGGAAGAGAAATTGATTTTGTTGTGATTAAGGATAAGAAACCAATTTTCGCTGTGGAATGTAAGACGGGAGATAAGTATTTATCCAAGCATATTCCTTATTTTAGGGATCGATTAGATATACCTATATATTATCAAGTTCACTTAGGAGATGCTCGGTGGAAAGATATTTCGGCGGAAGTCCTTCCATGGGAAGTGTTCTGGAAGGCAAGGGCTAGAGAAATGGTAGCAGAGGATTAGTTAAATCTTAAGATTTGTATTGATAATTATTTTATGAGATTTTATATTCCAGATCCAATTTATCTTTTTCCTCTTTCATCAGTTTCTCGGTTGCTTCTAGCATGGAGTCAAAATCTTTAAAATCTTCCGAGCGAAGTGAGCCGCAGTATTTGAAATAGATTTTCTTGCTCTTTCGCATATTTCGATACTTCTCTTCACTGCTATAACCCATAAGCCCACTGATTACAAATACATCCAACTCCACATTGAATTTATAGGCTATCTTCAATACACCTGTCTTTAAGGGTTGAATCTCTTCGGTATAGGTCCTTTTTCCTTCCGGAAAAAGGAAGATAGACTTATCCTTGAGTGTATGAAGAACTTCCTTTTTAAAATTTCTAAAGTTGGGCTTCTTATCAGAATACTTCACAGCTTCCACAATTCTTGCATGCATCATAAGAGGGATGATCCAATACCTGTCAATGATATCTCCGCCTAAGTAGGATAATTTTGCATCGATATTATCTGATAGCATAGGTAAGGATACAACAAAAGGAACTTCCAGACTATTGGTATGATTGCATATAATGAAGCGCTTTTTATCGTTCAAATCTAAATTGCCGGGGAGAAAGACCAACTTGCGGCGAGTTTCAAATAATAATATCCTCATCCACAAATGGGCAAGCCAGTTGATGATTCGATTGGCAGTTTTGTCTTTCCCCAGGATTTTACAGAAATAAGAAAGTAAGAGTCCGGGGATGAATACGATTCCCAGTAGTGGAATTAAATAACAAAAAGTCACATAAAAGGTAAGCATTTATACAAATAGAAATATTTTTTGAAAAAAATCTACAATAAAAAATTAACATTTTTTGTGTAGAACTAAATTATTCTATAGAGCTCGATTTTCTCTTTTTTGCCTCTTATTGTTGCATCGCCCATCGATTCGAATCTTGTAGAACTTGGATTGGGATTTTCTTCCATGTATTTTTCGACTAGTTGCTTGCTTACCAGTAGATCAACCTTATATTCTTTACACAATGCCTCTATACGACTCGCTACATTGACAGTATCACCGATAACAGTGTATTCAAGACGATCTTCGGAGCCTATATTTCCCGATACAACCGAACCAAAGTGAATACCGATTCCTTGATTGACGGGATTAAAACCTTTGCTGATTCTCGCTTGATTCCATTCATTCAAGGCGATTCGCATTTTTCGAGCACAGTTGATTGCATGGGTAGCGTCGTTCATTCCGGGAGACGGAGTTCCGAAACTAACCATTATACCGTCTCCCAAGAATTTATCAATAGTTCCTTCTTCGGAATAAATGATTTCAACCATCATGGAGTGGTATTCACGCAAAAATTGAACAACTTGTTCAGCATTCATGGATTCGCTCAAAGTTGTAAATCCTCGAATGTCAACAAACATTACTACTACAGGAGTTGTCTTGGCTTGAAAAATTGATTCATCATCCTTAATTTCTTTAAGAATTCCGGGGGAAAAGTATCTTGACATTTGGCTATTCTGAATTTCGAATCCTACAGCTTCTTTAATGGATCTTCTATAAGAGTACGTTATAAAAGCAACTATCAGAGCTACGCTGGTAATGGATAGAGAAAGAGTTATATAATAGGCAGGAATTATTTTTGCCGTGAAAAAATTATCCAAGAAGCTCTCTGTAAATTCAGTTCTAGGGTCTTGGAAAACCACATAGAAGAAGAATCCCCATATGGAGTTGAATATTATCGCAACAATGATTGGATAGAAGGGTCTGATTGCAAGAGCACTCACGCATACAAAAACAAAAGCAATAGAAGGAAGTGATGTCTTTAAGAGATAGGTTGATGGAACCGATTCATAAAATCCAACGGCAAGATACCAGTTATAAGGAAGAAATATTAAAAAGAAGGCATCTACAGTAATGCTAGCGTAACCAATAGTCTGGAAAAATTTTCCCTTTCGGATAAAATATATAAACATAGATAGCAAAAATACGAAAAAACAAGAAATAATCAATGCCCTCTTTAATTCCTCTTGAGAATGGTAAGTAAATGAATTCACCAAGATGAAGCTAATGAGGAAAATGATTCGAATCGAATTACTGATGATTAAACCTTTTTTTTCCCTCTGCTCAAGAATTATGTCAGCTTGGTTTTTTTTAATTTTCACATTTCCACATTGTTAAATGCATAGGAAAAAAGCAATAGAAAACGATGTTCCAAGTTACCCACATTTCTGGGCTCCGTAGTATAAAAACTAAACATAATTTCCTTGAAATTTTTAAAAATAAAAATATCAATTAATTATTAATTGACATTTATTTGTTTATTTCTCGAATTGAAATAGAGGTGAGAAAATGGGCAGATCGTTTAGATTAATGGTATTCTCTTTTTTTAGTCTGATTATAATATCTTGTTCTCTACCTACTTTGGATCGTTCGTATCTAGATATAAATACATTTTTTCTATTTTCAAATCGTGATAATAATTTTTTCTTAGGTGGGTTAGTTCGGAATTTGGAGGGTTCGGGGCTAAGACTTGAGTTGAATTTGTCATCTCCTTCCGGTTCGAATTTGTCTCCAGAAGTTTTAGAACTCAATCAATCTGATTTTTTTCAGTTTCCAAATTCATATCCAAAAGATTATAAATTCGTTGTAAGTATATTAAGTCAGCCAAATAATCCAGCTCAAATTTGCGATCTATCTCCATCAGAGGGCATTATCTCATCAAGCAGTAATCGTATATTGCAGGTATCATGTGAAATTGGAAGTTCTGCCTTGGTGATGCCGGTTTACTCTCCTCCACCTGGAGAATACTCATCTACAATTTCCCTTTCAATATCTTCTACAGATTCTAATGCTGAAATTTTTTATACAACTGATGGTACAGATCCTATTTGTGGAGTTGGAAACTTATACACGGGTTCTATCAATTTAGCTAGTCCCACTTTACCTCAGATTGAATTTAGATCTATATCTTGTCTAAACGGTGATAGATCCAACATATCTATCGGAGTCTTCCGAGTTACCAATGGAGTTTTAGATCCTCCAAATATATCTCCGGCACCAGGAACATTCTTCGATGACTTAACATTAGAAATTTTTCCACCTGCTATTCCAGGATCAACTATACGTTATACAATTGATGGAACCTCGCCAAATTGTAATTCTACCATCTTTCCCAATCCTTTTAGTATTGGGATTTCAACCGACGTAAGAGCTATTTCCTGTCATCCGGACTGGACCAACTCATCAGTTGTATCATTCAGTTATACCATCAATGGAACAGTAGCTATACCTGGATTTACCATTGAAACAGGTAGTTTTATTAATGACCAAAATCTGACTCTTACCATTTCAACTCCAAGTGCTGAGATTCGATATACCTCTAATGTTGGAACAGATCCGCCTGATCCCGATTGTTCAACTTCTAATATATTTTCCACTCCAATTCTCTTGAATACTAATGATACAAGGATTAAAGCGAGAGGTTGTAGAGTCGGTTGGACAGCTTCCAGTGTTTCTTCAAGGACATATCAATTTATTGTTGCAACACCCACAATAAATCCTATAGGACAAGCTGTCACAGGCTCAATCAATCTCACAGGTTCTACAACTACCACAGGTGCTATTGTATATATGGGCGATGGATCCAATCCGGGTTGTACAGGTTCTACTTCTATAAATTTAAGTCCCACGGGAACATCAACGGAAGTGGCAAAAACTATTTTTGCTCAAGGTTGTCGTGCTGGTTACGCCAACTCTTTAGAAGCAACAGAAAATTATACATTGACGGGAATTATTGGAAGTCTTAACTTCACTCCATCAGAAGGAGTCTATACTACGTCTCCTACCATAAATTTAGTTCCGGGAGATCCATATCCTGCTGGGACATTTGTTCGATATACTACAGATGGATCAACTCCAACTTGTAGTACTGGACTAACTTGGTCGGGTAGTTTTACACCTTCGGGAGGGCTTACTCAGTTTAAAGCAATTGCGTGTAAGACAAGCCCTGAATGGCTTCCGAGTGGAATATTTGAGGCATCATATAACATTATTAATCCTGCTCTCTGCAATGCTGGAGATGCCAATATTAATTATGGTTCCGGAACTGCAATTGATCCCTATTATATATGCAATGTGGAACAATTACAATCAATCAATTCCGTTGGACTATCCTCATACTATTACCAAGTATCAAATATCGATGCCTCTGATACTGTTACATGGAACAGTGGAGAGGGTTTCATCCCAATCGGTTTTAATTCTCCGCACTTCTCCGGGTATTACAATGGTTTAGGAAATGTGATCTCGTTGCTAACCGTGAATAGACCGGGAGCTCAGGCTATTGGTTTGTTTGGAAGATTGACCAACTCAGCTATTGTCGAAAACATTCGTCTGGTTAATTGTTCTATGACGGGGAGTAATCAAGTGGGAGGAGTCGTTGGACAAATAATTAATAATTCCATAGTTAGAAGATCATCATCAAATTGTACTATTACAGGTGGTTCTCAAAATGTTGGAGGCTTAGTGGGAGATTGTAGAGCGGGAAGTTCGATCTCTCGCTCATTTGCAGCAGGAACTGTTACCGGTGGTACTACTCAGATTGGTGGTCTACTAGGTTCGACATTTGGTTCCGTTTTCGGTTCATCATGTGAAATATCAGATTCTTATACTATAGCGAGTGTTTCGGGAGGTTCTGCATCTCGAGCCGGATTGGCAGGAACCTATTGTTCTGGATGTAGAATAATCAATTCGTATGCTAACAATTCCCTTGGGGCAGGTTATTCCGGATTGACAGGAACAGGAGACAATACTAATCTTATTAATAGCTATTGGAATACTGATGTAAGTGGAATTTTTACAAGTTCATCCGGTTTTCCTAGAACATCCAATCAATTGCAATGTCCAACTAGCCCAGGAGAAACATGTTCCGGTGAGACAACATTCGATGGATGGAGTTCTGAGATATGGAAGTTTGGAACAAATGCAGAATTTCCTTGTCTATTGGGAATCACTCCCGGTTGCAATTAAAGGTTGATTCAATCTTTATCACATTTTAAAAAGTCTATATGGAACCCGCACTTGTAGGATTGTTATTTGCCGATCGAATTATCAATGAAGACAATGGAAAGAAGGGAATCATTGGAACTTTCAATCGATTTTCTGCCCCTCAATTTCCTGTGAACTTTCCTCCCTGGGCGATCTATGCGGCGGTGACAAATATCCAAGGTCCCCATAAATTTTCCGTACGATTGGTTCACAATGAAGATGAAACCAAAGTAGTGATTCCCATTGAGGGAGATATGAATGTTCCTTCTGTCAACGATGTTGCGGAGCTTATTTTTTCCATCAATAATGCTGTTTTTCCTACACCCGGGAAGTACAATTTAACTTTTTCCATAGGGAATGAAATTGTTGGATCCCGAGTTCTGTTTGTGGAACAGAAGGATGTACAATAACTAATCCCTCAAAGCATACTCTATGGATTATCAAGCACGGAAAGCGAAGTTTTAGAAAGAAGTTTTAGAAAATAGCTCGACTGCATGACCCACTCGAATGCCTTCTTGAGATAAGTAGCTCTTCTTTCCATTTAGATGGACTTGCCAGCACTCTGTATCCGGGAATTTATTTAGAAAGTATTTAAGTGGTTTATGGATATCTTCATCAGATAACTTAACTTCTACGGCTAGAATCGGTTTCTTGCGATTTGCTACTACAAAATCTACTTCCCTTCCATCTGTGTCTCTGAAATAATAGAGATTGACATCTTCGCCTTCCCAATCTTGGAGCTTGTGAACCCACTTGAGAAGATGGGATGCCACAAGGTTTTCAAATCTTGCCGAGTGATTTTCGACAAGGGACCAGTCCCAATGGTAGTGTTTTTTTTCTTTTTTTACCGAACGAATAGAATTTTTCTGATAGGAAGGAACCAGAAAAATCGAATACAATCTTTCCAATACATTGACCCAATTCAAAACCGTTTTTGGACTCACCTGTATATCTCGTGAGAGTGAAGCGTAAGAAAGTGGAGAGCCTACTCTTTCCGGAAGTAGTAAACTGAGTAGCTCTAAATTTCCCAGATCTTGAATCTTCTCCAGAGATACTAAGTCTTCCTGTATCAATCTCGTTCTATAGTCTCTAGCCCAGCGTTTATGAAACTTTTTACTTTGCTTGAATAAAGGTTCCGGAAATCCACCAAATTCAAGTAAATCGGTAATTTCATTTTTATTTTTCAATCCTAACTCATCCCAAGAAAAAGGATGCAAGCGGTGAAAAAAATATCTCCCTTGCAGAGAGTCACCACCTCTTCTATAAGCATCCAACCTAGCTGATCCTGTAACCAGGATCTCCGTTTCTCCATGGTACTTATCATAGAGACCCTTCAGTAAGTTTCTCCAATTCCTGTATTTATGAATCTCATCCAGAATCCAAATTTTCTTGCCAACCGGCCATTCTCTTCGAAGTATTTTCTCTCGGTCTTCGGAAATATCCCAATTCATATAGAAAGATTGAGGTATCTGATGAGCCAATGTAGTCTTGCCAACTTGGCGTGGACCGGACAACAATACCATCTTTGAATTTAAATCATCTTCGATCCTTTCTTGGTTGTATCTTTTGGAATTCTTCATAGTTTGTAAAATGGATACATATCCATTTTACTCATAAGTAAAATGGAGTCTACTCCAAAATCTTCTCGGAATGAAACAGCGAATGATAGACTTATTCTATTTTCGACTAGGCATTCATCTCATAAGTATTTGCTAGCGAATAAACTTTTTCATTCAAGACTCGTTCAAATTGTTCCTTATCTACTACCGGTTTACGAATCATATCCAAACAGATCTTTTGTTGGATTTCTGTGCTGGAGGTTTTGGAATAGAGTTGTAAGGCATAGCTAGAGAAGTCACGAACCATGAAATCAAAAATGGTGTTGAGAAGATCATCATCCACATTTAATAATTTTGCATTTTCAATGATCAACTGTCCATAGGCAACCAGTGTGAATAACTCTCCCACAATTAACATAAAATCCAGATCTCGACTTTGATCCTTATCAGGAGCACCTTCGTCTGTTAGTAATTTTTTTAGTTCCTCAATCTGTCCACGGAAAACTTTGATATTGGGAAGATCTACACTTTCATAAGCAATATTAAAATCATGGAATTCAATTTTATTTTGACCTTTGCTGGTTGCTCCTTGGTTGAATAGAAAGTCATCATTTACTTGTTGGTTTTGTACGGAAATCTCAGGATAAGGTTTGGGCTCAAGGAGGTATTTCTTCATGAA
>JAFIGA010000040.1 GCA_020831715.1 Leptospira sp.
GTAACTGTATCCAGGAATTCTCGCGATTTTTTAAGTCATTTGCAGAATTTGAATCATTTGCAAGAATCCAATTTTGGAATAAATTCCTATCTAGTTTGGAATCTAGTAGAGGGCTATCATTCCAGAAATCGAGAGGGCTATATTCCTGCAATCTGCGAATATTGGGGAATTGCATGCACCGGCTCTGATTCTTACGCTCAAAATATTAGTTTGGATAAATATACAACCAAGCTGATGCTACAGCCTCATATCAATGTTGCGCCCGGCAATATTGTAAGTTCAGAAGTCTATGAAGCAAGGCAATCACTCGATTATCCCTTGTTTATAAAGCCTAGAGGAGAAGGATCGGGTTTGGGTGTGAATGAAAGTTCTATCTTACATAGTCCAAAAGATTGGAACTTGCTCCTGAATACTTCAGATACTCTATTGGATTTTAAATCTCCATCTAGTTTCAATTTGGATGGGAGTTGGATCTATGAAAAATATCTATCAGGTGCAGAATATACGGTTTGCATGCTCCAAGAAGAATTGGATTCCTGGATTTCTATTCCGGCTAAACTCTCATACCCTCATGTTGTCTACGGAGAAGAGATCAAAAGAAAAGACGTGATGCCGGAAACATTTGACTTGAATATTCCCTTAGGAATGAAGAATGAATTGCAGGAGCTTTCCCAAAAAATCGTTCGCTTACTGGGTGCTGAAGGATATGCTCGCTTGGATTTTCGAGAGTCGGAGGGGGTAATTTATTTTTTAGAAATCAATCTCACTCCCGGTTTGTCCAATATCTATAGCCTATTTCCCAAAATCATTCAAGAATTCATGGATTGGGACTATGAGGAAATTTTAGGAAGGATTGCAAGTATCAGTTGGAAAAATTTCCACAATTTAAAAAGGTATCAATATGGCAGAAATCAAAACAGCCGATTTTGTTGAGGAACTAAAATCTTCCGTTCAGACACATCCCGTTTTAACTCATCCTTGGTTGGAAGATAAAAAAAGTCATATTGATTTAGATAGCATGCTACTTTGGCTCAGCCAAGAATACCATGTTTCCGTTTCTTTTGTGAATTGGTTTCTCTATACAGCGGCTCAGACGGATGATCAATACGCTAAAATTGTCTTGGTTGAAAACATTTGGGAAGAATTGGGCGAGGGCGATCTCTCTCAAACCCATGTATCAATCCTAGACAAATTCTTGGAAAATCTAAATTACAATACCGAAAAAAGAATCTTTCTTCCTCATACCAAAAACTACTTGGACTATATGCTTTCCATTGTTCAGAAGTCTTTCTTTCATGGAATCGGTGCATTGGGTCCCGCCAATGAATACCTTTTAAAACTAGAATATTCTATAATGCGAAATCTTTACTTGACTTTGCAAAAAAATCACGATCTCCCCACTCCTGTATTCTTCCAAGTAAATCTCTCCGCCGATGAAGGCCACTCCAAGAGACTATTTGACCTCATTGAAAGCACAGCCAATACTCAAGAAAAACGCATCGCAGTAGAAGAGGGCAACCGCCTCGCTCTGGATGCTAGACTGATCTTTTACGACGGACTTATGGGATATAGCTAATCTAAAGATAATTTAAAAATTTAGGATGAACTAATATTTCTCAGGTAACCAATCCTCACCGAGGTTAGAAAGGTACTCGATGATCTTGGGGACATTTTGCCAAGATTCCCCCATCCAAAAATAAATCCAGCCTTGGGTTTTGATCATTCCATCGGCTTCTTTCATATACCAATGACTTATGGGATTGGAGATTTTTGCTCTCCAGAAGAGAGAAGGAAAGGTCTGCTTCATAAGATCCCAGATTTCCCTTCCCACACCTTCTCCTCGGGCAATTTCATCCACGGCGAATTTTGAAAGCAATACTCCGGACTCTGTCTGGAGAAATAGGGCGCATGCCTTGTATTCGGATTCCAAAATTACTTTGTAAAAATTATTTTCCATAAAGCCCGGTTTACATTTTCTTTGGAAAGAATTTTCGATTAGCTTTTGGAGTTTATCACGATCCAGTGAATGAAAATCATCAAAGATCTGAATTTTGGAGCCTCTCTTGATTAGAGTTCCACTTCCTTTGATGGTAAATAATTCTTTCAAAAGAGAAGAGGGGGATGTAATCGAAACATTCAGCCTTCGATTTCCATTGGAATCTAAAATATGCTTGATGCTACCCAATAGTTCCAAGTCATCCGAGTTGCTATTTTTATTATTTTTGAGGGACTCGTATTCTCGGGAGAGATTGATGATGGAATATCGATTGGAATTTTCATCTCGAATTCCGGCACTTTGATTGAGTAGGATGAGTTTGTTCGAATTCAATTCTTCCAAAAGATTCGAAATATTATTTTTCAAAAAAATATCAAGGTCATGCAGTTGTTGCGATACAATCACAGGAATTTTTTTGTGAACGGAGATTATTTCCTGAATCCTTGATTTCATATTGTCCGTTCTTCTGATGAATCGAATCGGAAAACTGGATTCTCCTTCCAGGCTAAGCCCTGCTTTTAAAAATGTTTTTATATAACGCAATGTAGATATATCGATCATTACTACCGGAAATAAATCGAGCTGCCATAGAACACGTAGATCATGGAACAAAACATTCCATGAATCCATGAGGGAGTCCGGGCTAGGGCAGACCACGGCAAATCTCTCTTTGGGTTGGGACCGAAAGTATTGAAGATACTTCCAGCCATCAGGAGAGTCTTCTGTGATTTCTAATACTTTAGTGAGTAGTTGTCTGGCTTCCATTTGGTTTTCTCGGATGAACTAAATAATTTACAATCTTGGAAGAAAGTCCGGAATTTTTCAGAGACATTTCCTTTTCTTTTTTCAATTTCAAAAAACCCAATAGACTGGTGTCTCCCGTGATGATAGTAAAATTGATTTCTGCTTGCATATCTTTTAGGTATTTACCAAAATCGGAATAAAGATTTTTCGCATCTTCCTTGGAACCCAATCGATTGCCAAAAGGAGGATCTGTTATGATTGCAAAGGCAATATCCTTGGGCAGTTTGTATTGTTTCGTAATATCTTCCAATCTCTGGAACTCTCCCAATTCCCAATGGATGAGATCTTCCACACCTGCCTTTTTCGCATCATTTCTTGCGAGCTCTAAACTTTCTTCGGATTCATCTAAACCGATTAGTAAAGGCGGTTTGGAAGTATTGGATTCCATTTTTTCCTTGTCTTCGCTGTTTAAAAAAAGCTGCTGGAATACATAGGATTCTTCGAGAATTTTTTTATTAATCGCTTTTGAGTGTTTCCACTTGAGTGCCGCCTGAATCAGTATGGTTCCTTGTCCACAGAAGGGATCGATCAAGGGAGTATCATTCTTCCAATCGGAAAATTCAATCATTGCGGACGCAAGATTTTCTCTGAGTGTAGCAGAACCCGCTTTGGTTCGATAGCCTTTTTTTGTTAGGCTGTCTTTGGATAGATACAATTCAACCACGGCATGATCCATATAAGATCGTAAATACAATCCTAAATCCGCATTGTCTTTATTGATATCGGGAAAGGGAATTTCGAGATCTCGAAATCTATCCAGGATTGCATCTTTCAGCCTATACATGGCAAATCTCGAATCAGGTAGATTGTCCTTGGTTTTGGATTCCAGTCGAAAGCTAAGCCTTTGGTTGATTATATCTTCCCAAGGAAATTGGGTTGCTTCGTTGTATAGATCATCGTAATCGTTAACATTCCAATTGCAAAGAACAAGCCCAACCTTGGAGCTAATCTGAGTGGATTCCAGGAAATGTCTTAGAGAGGAAGGACTCTTTGTTGAGAAAAAAATCCCTCCTCGGTTCTTGGATTGGATCTTAAGATTGGACTTCAGAACCTCTGTTTCGAGAAGACCAACAAGGCCTTCTCCACAGGAAGCATGAAATTCCAAGGAGGGAAGATCTTGGAGTAGATTCTTAAGAACCCAACTTTTCGGAGAGATAGTTGTCGAGTCCGATTTCTTTGATGATGGATTGCTGTGTTTCGATCCAGTCAATATGTTCTTCCTCGGCGACGAGGATTTTTTCGAGTAGTTCACGAGTTCCATTGTCTTTGTGTGCCACGCAAATGTCTATTCCGTTATTCAGTCTCGCGACCGCACCATATTCCAATTCCAAGTCATGACCCAACATTTCAGGGATATTTTTCCCCACGTTGATCTTCATGTACTTTTGTAGATCGGGAACACCATCAAAATACAAAATTCTTTCGATGATTTCGTCGGCATGTTTCATTTCATCTATGGACTCATGTCTGAGATAATCAGCTAACGCATTATAACCCCAATTCTTGCATAATTTTGCATGGATAAAATACTGGTTGATTGCTGTTAATTCTGCGCAGAGAACATCAGCCAAGACTGCTAAAACTTCTGGATTTCCTTTCATAAAAATTCTCCTAGAATCATTATAAAAATCTTTTAGAAAAACTTCAAGGATTTTTACTGGAATTATGAAAGAAGTTTTCCTTCATTACCCAACAATTAGTAAGTTCGGCAAACACAGTATAAGTGTATTGGAACTCAGTCTCAATACATCCGGGCAAACCTTGAATGATTTTCAATCTCAGTTTAAAAATGCCTCAATTGATTTTATAATTTTCACCAGCTTCTGCCCGGAAGTGTATACAAATGAATTTCATATACCCAATCGCATAGCGGAAGGTTTGCGAATAGGCAATGTTTTTTGCATTCGAACCGAAACAGCTTCCAGTAGTGGGAACAGTGCCATTCATCTAGCTTCGAGACTGGTTCAGTCCGGACGTTTTGAAACAGGATTGGTGGTTGGAACAGAGATCATGTCCGGATTGGAGAGAGATAAATCCAATCAATTGTTAGCTTCCGTCCTAAGTGATGAACAACGCAAGTTAGGGATGTCCATGGCTCAGGGAGGGGCATTGGTTGCTCAGAGGTATTTGCATGATTATGGCTATGGATTGGAGGACTTATATTTACTTTCCAAAAAAGCACATGACAATGGACTGAAAAACCCGGTGGCACATATCCAAAAGGAACTCAGTTGGGAGATTTATAAATCACAGCCGATTTTCGCATCTCCCTTGGGTCTCTATGATATTTCTCCGCTCTCCGATGGATCAGCTAGCCTCATAGTTTCGAGTAAACCCAGTCCGGTGAAGATACGAGGATTGGGTCATGGAACTGCAAATATGAACAGTTCCGTTGTGGATTGTTCTTTTCCTGCATCCAAGAAAGCATTTAAAATGGCTTATGAAAATGCTGAGTTAATGCCGAAGGATATAGAAGTGGCTGAGCTACATGACGCATTTACAATTTTTGAAATCATCGGAATGGAAGATGCCGGTCTTGCCGAAAAAGGAAAAGGTCTGCAGATGGTTCGAGATTGTATTACACAAATAGACAATCGTCTTCCCATCAATCCTTCAGGTGGTCTCAAATCTCGAGGTCATCCCATCGGTGCATCCGGTATTGCACAAGTCTGTGAGATTATGAAGTATTTCGAAAAGAATCCATCCCAAAAGATAGGCATGACGCATTCCATAGGTGGTCTTGCCACAAATAATTTTGTAACTATACTGGAGAATTGCTCCTAATCTTGCGTTCTTTGGGAATAATATTATAATGAGACATAAGATTGATTATGGGAAGTAGCGAACTATGAATCAAATATCCGGGTTTTTCTATAGATTGATCATTGTGATCTCAACAATGACTTTACTGCTGCATTGCAATAGACAGTTAGAAATCCAGTCTATAGAATTCTGCGATCTCTGGGACTCCAAGGGGAATTGTTTGGAGCCATGGGAAAAGCAAAATCATGATAAAAATAAAAATCTTTACCTGATTCAATATAAGATTCCCAAGAATATTTCCAAAAATTTGAACACGTGGAAAGAGTTGTCTCATTATCTATATTTCCAAGCTAAGGAAACTCCCGGTATTTTAGTACACTGGAATCATGAACTCACGGAAGAAAAAAGAAAGCAGATTCGAACAACTTGTAAAGCTCATTATATTTGGAATGGGATGAGCGGAGAAATGGAAGGAAATGAAATTGGCAAGTCCTATCACGGATACTTTCACTACGTGGGTAGTATGATCGAAATAGAAAAAAAGAACCAAGGTCTATGGGAATCCAAACCAGATTTCCAAAACATGGATTCAAATGACTTAGAGATGGAGTTGGATTGCTTGGGAATAAAGAAATCTCTATCCGGAAATGTTCAATTCAAAAACGAATCCTAGATTAACCTTTGGTCTGCATATTCATATTTGTATCCCTGTTGTATTGATGAAGAATATAATTCATGACTGAATAAGTAACCAAAGCAACCACTGTCAACAGGGTCACGGAATAGTAATCCATCCAGTGGAATCTCTGCTCCGGAAATTCAAATAAAAGTGCAATCGAAAAGAATCCGATCAAAATATTGCGGTAAAAAAGATTAAAAGGAAGGCATTTAGCTAGATATCTAAGCAAAATTCCGGGAAGTAAAAAATAACTGATAGACAAAATTCCGCCAAGATATGTGCCATTTACACTCAATACCAAGGCAATTAGCAGTATCTCAGTCAACAGGAAAAGATACTCAAAGTCAAAATTCCCCCCAAGCTTTCTTGATGATCCTTCGATTTTTCGGC
>JAFIGA010000059.1 GCA_020831715.1 Leptospira sp.
TATCTGCGGGACCAATACTACCTATTTACTTATCCAGACTGAAAAACCTTGGGATCCACCCAATCTTACAGAACTCCTCCATCTGGATAAAAAAGAAAAAGAGAATTGGGAGCACTTTTAATTTTGGATAACTCGAAGACATATAGTCTGTCAATTTCGTATATATCATATAAAATGTAAAGTTTTTTTATTGACGTATTTTAGCATATTATGTAGGTTATCAAATTTTTAATAATTTTCTGAAACGTTGGGTTATTAAAAATTGGTAAGGAGTAACACTCACCACAGAAATTTTTCGCGAATGCGGATTTCGAGGATGAGTGTAGCGAATTCATTTAAGGAAGGAAGTCATGGCACATATATTAGAAAAGAATTTGTCCGAATCGAAGGCTAAGGAATTTATGACCTTCGCCGAAAGGGAACGTTTTGAAGGTAGGTTAGAAGGAATCGAGCAAGGGATAGAGAAAGGTAAGCTAGAAGATGCCCGCTTGATGAAGACAAAAGGCTACCCTATGGAAGATATTCTTGAAATAACCGGACTATCCGAATCTCAACTCAAGGAGAATGGCATTATATAGACCGTTCTATATATTGCACTAAAAGGTAAACACAGAGTCCTCTGCAAGTAGCCGTTAACATTCATCCTACTACCTGCGAACGTATGTGAGCCCCCCTGCCGGCAGATTCCCAACAAGCTTTCAATTTTAATTATATAGGTTGGATTCTCGAATCCAGTGACTCACTTCACTCACCTTCGTTCGTTTGTGGTCACAATCTCGCAGTCGGGATGCTCCCAGCATCCCTTTGTGCTGCGATTCTCCTGAATTTCTTATCCCCAAATCCTAAATCAATAATTTATCTGCAATTGAATCCTCACCAAACTCCCTTCCTGGTAGTTCTCCGGGAGGGCACCATCTTCGAATCTACGTTGGGATCTAGTGTAGGATACGACTAGTTCGAAAGCATAGTGGGGTTGCCATTCTAGACCGATTTCATAATCTCGCACCCGGTGACTTCTAGCATCGATTTCATGCTTTTTGCCCCCATTGTAGTATTGTCCTTTTAGGAAGGGAATGAACAATTGGCTTTTGTAACGGATTGCCATCATGAGTTGGAGATAGCCTCCGTATAGATTTCTCAATTCAACATCATTAGTCTCTTTGTTGTATTCGGGACCACGACCCACATTGTATTCTGCCTGAAATCCAAAAGGCTGGGGATACCAGGTGAAACTCACAGCCTGCCTTTCATCCAAGAACTCATCCTCTCCACCTACGCCTTTTGTTTTGTTTCGGAGTTTATACAAACCTTTGTATGCCTGAACACCGGTTTCAAATATTTGTCCATTGGCAAATCTCCAAGGGTAGGTGACTCTAGCAACTGCATGGGGTTCATCATTAGCTTCCGCATTGTTAGCCGTCTGACCATTGTAAGCCCCCACACCAATCATTCCATAATCGCCGGAACCTTTTAGACCGGATTGGATTAGATACTTAAATGTTCTCCTTACCTCCTTGGGAGCGTAATAAAAAAAGAAGCCCAGATCGCGCTCATTTGCCACGGCACTGTTCAAGGGATCGTTTCGATCCAATGCAAGTCTGTTTGCACTAGACTGTAAATTTTCAAATCCATAAGGAACCTTACTCTGTCCAACTCGGAAACGAAATTCTTTTTCATCATCTAAAGATAAATCAAAATATATATCTCGTATCTGGGCAAAATGCAATCCCGTCCCCGATGTAGAAGCAAAATCCGGCTGGATGTAAACAAATACATTGGGATGAACATCTCCCGAAAATACCATCCGAGCCCGTCTAAGCATGAATCCACCATTTTCACCCCAGGATCTATCGCACTGTTCACATTTCAATTCGGGATTGGTCTCGCCCAATCGGTTGTAGCGAATTTGGGTATAGCCTCGAAGGGAAATTCTTTCATACCAGGGCATATCTTTATATACTTTGTCCACAGACGGCGCCTTGGTATCCCTTCTTGCAGCGGTATTAGGAACATCATCCAAGATAAAGGGATCCGGTCCAATCCAAAGTGCAGGGGGGTAATTCTCTTTTTCATACAATGTTTTTTTGTCCTTAGTATCCCCTTTCTCATCTGTGTGACTTCCTTCTTTTTCACTATGGCTTTCATTTGTTTTAGATTTTTTATCATTTTCTTGTTCATGAATTCCATAGTAGTATGGTTCTTTGTCCTTTGCTTCCCAAGTCTGTACAATAGAAGGCAGGGCAAATAACAGCATCATAACTATAAAAGTAAGTTTCTTTTCATTTCGACTGAAACAGTTTATTGCAAACATAATACGTTTTCGTCTCCGATATTTTACGAATTATTTACAAGTTTTTTACATTACCTGAGAAGCCAATAGTTTCCGTAACGAAACAGTAACAATTCACATGACCGTAACTGTTATGTAATGGAAATGTAATAAAACTGGCTCGTTTCCCTAGAATCACTCCGGTTATCGATAAAAAACATTTGACAAGTAAATATATGATTGTATAATGGATGTATTGTAAAGTTGGTTTCTGCCCAGATGATGCAGTGGCTGTAAATATTGTAAGTGATAAGAAAGAGAGGAATGTTGTATGGGAATTCAGATCCAAGCCTATTCTATTTTGGTAGAGAATATGTCCAAGGAGTGGAAGGTATTTCGGAGTTCTCTACGTAGAGAGGACCAAGTATTTTTTGATGATTTTTTTCGAATCGTGAATGAGAACATCCAAGCGGGCAATGCTCAGGGGCATCCGTTTCCGATGGAGACAGCTTTTCTTACGGTTATGATCAATCTCCTCAAGAAAAACTACAATCTGCGAAGTGAAGTGGAAGACTTGAAGAGAAAAATCATTGCCTACGATGGGGGAGCGAGTCTCGGATTGTAATTTTTTTACAAAAAAACACTTGCATCAGAATCTAGCTTACAATCCAATTATTTTGATAATTTCAAATATTTCCCAACATTTAAGAGATGAATGGGATGCTATCAAGATAAAATCAAGGGGTTGCAATGGAATCTATCCAAGAAGTCAATGCTAAGCTATTAGAAGCACGAGAAGAGATCCACAAAGGCATTGTGGGGCAAGAGGAAATGGTGGATGGGCTTCTGATCGCCATGATAGCCAATGGGCATGTATTGATTGAGGGGCTTCCCGGTCTTGCCAAGACAAGAGCTGTCAATCTTTTGGCTCAGGTAACCAAGGTATTATTTCATAGAATTCAGTTTACACCGGATCTTTTGCCAGCTGATATTTTAGGAACAAGGATTTACAACCAAGGGAAAGGCACTTTCGAAAACCAATACGGTCCCATTTTCGGGAACTTCATCTTGGCTGATGAGATCAACCGAGCTCCGGCAAAAGTTCAGTCTGCACTTTTAGAAGCCATGCAAGAGAGACAGATTACCGTGGGCGATGAGACCAAGAAGCTACCGGAGCCTTTTTTGGTATTTGCCACGCAAAACCCCATTGAACAAGAGGGAACCTATCCACTTCCCGAAGCACAGTTGGATCGCTTCCTCATGAAATTAGTAGTTGGCTATCCCAAAAAAGAAGAAGAGTCTGAGATCATAAGAATGGTAGTCTCCGAGACCAAGCTACCGGCTATGAACCCCTTTTTCCAACCCAAAGACATCATTGCAATGCAGAATATGGCAAGGACGGTTACTCTCCAGGATGAACTCATCCATTACATTGCCGATCTGGTTCTTGCCACAAGGAATCCGGAAGAATACAATTTGGGAGATTTCAAGCAGTGGATCTATCATGGAGCATCGCCTCGTGCGTCGCTAGCGTTGGCTCAGACGGCAAGGGCGGTTGCTATTTTAAATGGAAGAGATTTTGCTACAGCAGATGATGTTCGCTCTATCGCTCACTCGGTTCTCAGACATCGAGTCGTGATGAACTATATGGCTGAGGCGGAAGGCATTCGTTCGGATGATTTCGTGCAAAAAATTATTGAATCAGTGAAGGCTCCTGTTTAGTGTTAGGGTTCTCATTTGACGGAAGATAAGTCCACAATAGAAATTCTTAAAAAGGCAAAATTGCTGGAATTGGTTTCCAAAAGAAACTCGGTTTCTCTTTTGGATGGACATTTTCGAACTACCATTCCCGGAAGGGGAACTGAATTTCGAGAAGCTCGCAAATACGTTGCCGGGGAATCCATCCGCCTCATCGATTGGAATATGACGGCAAGATTGGGCGAGCCCCATGTCAAAATTTTCCAAGAAGAAAGAGAGCGAAATATTATACTGGCAATAGATGTGAGCCCTTCCATGTACTTCGGTTGGCAAGAGCATACAAAATTGGAATACGCTATCGAAATGGCGGCAACTATCGCTTACAGTGCCATTGATGTGGGAGATAGATTGGGATTTATTTTCTTTCAAGATAAGGTATTGGAAGAACAACCCGCACGTAGAGGAAAAAGACAACTCTACCAGGCACTTCATAGATTTGTCCATTATAGAGACAATATAACTGAGGGAGGACGAACTGATATTCGTTCGGCAATCCATGCCATATCAAAATACAAAAGTTCCAGATCGGTTGTATTTTTGATTTCGGATTTCATAGACTTGGACATTCCGGATGATATGCGTTATTTGGTTTCTTCTCACGACGTTGCTATGATGCATGTCTATGATCCATTGGAATACTTTCAATCCGATCATTTGAAATTCTACTTCAAGGATCCGGAAGATAGCAAGCACTTGGGAGTGGGAGAACCGGGAAGGTTTAGGACGCTGGAAGAGCAAAAGGATTATCTCAAGAAAACTTCCGTTCGTTATGGGCTGAGTTGGGATTCTTTTCCCAGTGATCGTGCGGTTCACCTTTCTTTGGGGAATTTCTTTCAAAAGAAAAGGAGAATTGGAAGATAATGGATTTTACTCTTTCCCAGCCACTGATTTCTCCTATAGAGATCATGTCCGAATCGGAAATATTTACTCTTCGCTATGTGCTACCGGTTCTTTTGGCACTTCCTTGGATCATTTATGGATTGTATTTACTTTTGAAATGGATCAGTCATTTTTTTGGTTCTAAACAAAAGGAATTGCAATACCACCCGGATCTTGCCTGGCTTTATGATAGCCCACCACCACCCGAGAGAGTCATGACCATTCGCGAGTTGGAAATGATGGCAGTGGAAGATCCTCGCATGGCACTGAGGGAACTCAGTCGCTTGTTTCGAGTGAAATATCTAAAACCGATTTATAGACCCTATTCCTTGGAGTTTTACATCAAAGATAAGGAGAATACCATCTACTTGGGCAATAGGAAATGGTTGAATCTATTCCATGCTCCGATTCGAGAAAGGTTTACCAATATTTATTCTCCGATTTTTTCAGAAATTGTGGAATTGGGTTATTCTAATCAAAATATAACAACAGAACGCGTAATGGGAATTCTGGAAAGAGTGCGAAATAAAGAATGGGAGAAGAAATCCTAATGGGCTTTGAATATCCATGGTTTCTATTGCTTCTTTTGGTTTATTTTCCGATTCGAAAAAATAGACTAAAAGAACTGCCTATACCATTTGCCCCATTGGGTTGGTCGCATCCTGACTCGGGGAAAAAAGAAGAATTCTCATTTACCGTTCGTATGGTGTTTATGTCCGAGTTTGTTTTATTTTTTCTATTGGTATTGGGTTTGTCTTCACCCTATATCGAAACGGATCGAGAGTCAGTTAAATTGGAAGGAATTGATCTCGTGATCAGCATGGATCTTTCCGCAAGTATGCAGGCGGCAGATTTTAAACCAAATCGTTTGGAAGCTATGAAAGAACTGGTAACCGAATACTTACAAGAAGGACGGGGAAACAGAACCGCACTTTCCGTATTCAGTGGAAAGGTATTTTTACACTACCCATTCACTCGGGACAAATACTCACTCCAACGAGCGATTGAATCCATCCATTTTCAAACTATCAATCACAACACGGCAGGGGGAACTGCGATTGGGGACGCCTTGTTGTTTTCAGTCGATCTATTGGATTCGGTGAAAATCGAAGATCGCAAGCAAGCCTTGGTTCTTATCACGGATGGAGAAAATACGGAAGGCGTGGATCCAATGGTTGCCGCCAAGGCTTGTTTGGAGAAAGGGATTCACTTATATATCATTGGTTTGGCGGGATCAGAACCGGTTCCTGTCTTTGTTCGAGGAAATCCTTATTTGGGTGCCGATGGAAACCAAGTCATCACTAGTTTAGAAGATGCCAGCTTGAAGTTGATTGCCGAGGAAGGAGGAGGAGTCTACTACCGTGCAACCCAAGGTGAATCTCTTCGTAGTATATTAAAAGAAATCAACGAATTGGAAAAGCATCCCCTTGAACTAAACCAGGTAAGAGAAAAATATAGTTTTTCCTATATTCTGTCCTTTTCTGCTCTGGTACTATTTTTGATCTATTACTGGGGTGGGGGAACTTGGGTGAGGAGACCAATCCGATGATGGGTATATATTTTCAGTATCCATTTCTTTTATTTTTCTTGCCTGTGATCCTTTTTATCTGGTCGTTTTTTTGGTATCGACAGAGGAAAGCCCTGAAAGAATTGGAATCGGTTGTTCATCCGACGAAAATTTCCAAACTCACGCAACTTTTGCAATATAAAGAAGGAAAGGGCATCAGTTGGTTGAAGTTCCGAGTTTTTTCCTTCTTTAGTTTTATAGCGGTAATTTCACTTTGTATAGGGTTTGCATCTCCATTTCAGTTAGGTGATTCAGAAGTTATGAGCAATCAGAGTAATGTTTTCATTGCTATTGATTCTTCCTGGTCTATGAGAGCGTCGGACAATCAATATTTCGCAAATGAATATCCGCTTAAGCCGAATAGCCGATTTGGGGAAGGTAAAGTTCATGCAATGGCACTTTCCAAGTTGTTGGAACATTTTTCAGTGGGAGTGATTACATTTGCCAAGAATCCTGTGCAACATACCTTCCCACATTCAGACAAAAAATGGGTGGATACAGTCTTAAGACAGACTAATGTTCATAACATTTTTAGTTCGGGAAACGATTTAAAAGCATTGATGGAATTGCTTATCTCAACTTCCAGATTTTCATCTCAGGGTTTTCAAGTGGTTTTGTATTCTGATGGAGACATTCCCGAAGAGGAAAAGAATCGAGCCTTGGAGTTTTTACCCACATTCAAAAGGATGGATGTTCCCATACATGTGGTTGCTATAGGAAGTGCAAAAGGTCAAAAGGCTACCATGTCTTATAACCGTTTGGTATCGGAAAATATTGCACCCAAATCCGGTGGAAGTGATCGTGCCGGACAAAAATACAGAGCCACTAAAAATGTAGTCGTTCAAGAAAGGGTCACCCAAAAAGATTCCATCTTTCTCAAAAAACTAGCTAAAGAAACAGGAGGGTATTTCTGGGAAACAGAAATGGGTGAAAGTGGATTGAACCGCATACAAAAAGAAATTGAATCCAGAAAAGACAAAAGGCAGACTTTGATCTGGGAAGCTACCGGACGAAATGATATCTCGTACTATTTTTTAATCTTTCCATTTTTATTTTTTCTGTATGATACAATCTGGTTTCGTAAGGGGGCAAAATTATGAATCAAACGCCTGTCCCCCCTTGGGAGCAAAATAAGAGCAATCCTTCCGATTTGGAAGAAAAGCTAACAGAGTTTTGGAAGAAAAGAAAATGGTGGATACTTGCGGGGATTGCAATCTCACAACTCATCATTTTATCTTGGTCGTTCTATCAACTCTCTCATCCGGCTATTCCGCCCAATGAAGAAGGGAGAGTTAGGTATTCCGGCAATCAATATCCGTTAGCTGAATCTAAATTCATTGAATCGGCATCTTTCGGATTCCGTAGGGAGAAGCCACTCTTGAATCTTGGGTTGAACTATTCCCAGATCCAGGATTATGAAGAATCCCATCGAATCATAGAAAATGTGATGCAGTCCAATAGATTTTTCTGGGAAGCTTACGCGGCAGATGGTCATGTTCTTTTTGAGTGGGGAAAAAAAGAATTGGACAATCCCGAATGTGATATTCGTCAAACTGAAATTTTGTGGACTATTTCCAAAAAACGATTTCGATATGCCAGTCTCATCGCATTTTTTCAAATAACTTCTATACACGAAGGAATGGAACTTCGTAAATCCTACCAAGAAATGGGTCAATTCGTGGATGCTCTTCCTGCTTGGAGAGAAGCATGTCTCAATCCTCCGCCTCAAGGAGGTGGAGATTCTGACAGTGATTCTGACGAGTCCTCTGACGGAGGTGGCGGTGGGGGTGAGAATTCCGATAGGGGAGATGGTAGTCCCGATAAAAATGATGGTAGTCCGAAAGAAGGCGATGGAAAACCTGAGAAAGAACAAGGTAAACCTGATCCTGGTGATGATACTCCGGAGAAGGGAGATGGAAAACCTGATCCCAAGAGTGACTTGGAAAAAAAGAGGCAAGAGCAGAAAGAAAAACGTGAATCCAAGCTTGAAGAACTCGATATCAATCCTAATGAAAAGGGTGATCTCGATGAAGCAAGAAAAAGGATGAATCAAGGTGCTAACTCCCAAGATTATGTAAGGCATAAAGAAGAAATAAACTTAGTCACTAAGCCTTCAGAATTGGAAAAGGCAATGAAAAATGCAGAATGGTAAGAAAACAGACTTGTAGATATGACTACTTCTTCCATCCTGAACTTACATGAAACGTTCCTTTATATACTTTTCACTTCTACTCCTTTTAACATCCACTGTCTGCACCCAATCTTCACAGAATCTTCGCTTGCATCCCGGAGATTCTAAAATTGGTAATCCTGCAGAAGTTTTCTATTCCAGAGTTCTCCCATCTCTAAAGGGCAAGAAGGTTATGCTGGTAACCAATCCTTCGGGAATTGGAATCGATCCGGATCGAATCAAGAAAGAATTCAAAGAACACAATGTAACTATTTCACATCTCATTGCCCTTGAGCATGGTTTTTTGGGTTTGGAAGAAGAATTCAGTAAGACTCCCGTTTCCACAGATCCTACCTTCCAGCTCCCTATATTTCATATCTATAAGATTAAGCTATCCGAATTGGCGACCTTAATCAGAGAAACAGAAACCATAGTCTTTGATGTTCAAGGAATGGGTATGCGAGTCTATACTTACCTAACCGTCCTTAAACGACTTATGGATCAATCTCCCAAGGGAATGAAAATAGTTCTAATCGACCACATTGTTCCTACGTTGCATCTGGGAAGTAGAGGAGATTTTCTGGAAAAAGGATTTGAGAATTTTGCCGGAGAATTTCCCTCTCCCGTATTTACGGGAATGACCTTGGGGGAAGCGGGTAGATTCTATAACGGTGAATATCTAAAGAATAAGATAAAGTTGGAAGTGATTCCGGTTTATGGTTACAAGCGAGGTATGGTATGGGAAGAAACCGGTATACCATGGCACACACCCAGCCCCAATCTTCCCACTTTGGAGAATGCCAGAAATTACTTTTCCATGGTGTTTTTTGAAGGAGTGAATGTTTCAGTGGGAAGGGGAACAACCGCTCCCTTCATCTATTTTGGTGCTCCATGGATGAAAAATCCAGAAAGATTGGCAAGTGCAATGGAGTCTCATAGTAAGAAGAAATTCTATTTTACAACCGTGTATTTTAAACCAACATTTGGACCTCACACCGGAAAAATCTGCTATGGACTCAGATTGAATTTGGTTCAAGCAGATTATGATCCTATTGAACTTGCATATAATCTAATGCTCGAAATGCGAAAGATCTATCCATCCCAATTTCAATGGACAAAATGGTCGAAGATCTATTCCATCGACTATCTCTGGGGAAGCCCCAGATTCAGAAAAGCGGTAGAAAAAAACCAAGATTTTAAATCATTTGAAGCCAGCTATCAAGCAAAAGAAAAAGAATTCGATAATAGAGCTAAGAAATACTATCTGTATTGATTGTATTTTAAGGAGACAACATTGAAACATATAAAAAACTTGACGCTACTCACAATTCTCATAATCAGCATGAGTTCTCTTTTTGCTCAGGCAAAACCGGAAGAACCCAAGCTACCAACTTGGAAGGATCTGACCCAAAAGGAAATGAAATCAGGACTAAAATCCTATGCCTATGCCAAGATTCGCATGAGTATGAAAAAAAACATTTCTTACGATACAGCTCAAGAGATTTTCTATTCTCCCTGTCCGGATGTTTTTCCAAAGATTCCCGGAGACCTTCCTTGCAATCTTTTGGAGTTGGATTTGAAAAATCTACCAACCAAAGATCCATCTATGGAATACAAAGAAGGCGGATTGGTTACAATTTTCGCATCAAGCAAACCCACACCGCTTATGGGTGGATCTACAATCATTCTAACTGCTAATCAGGAACCGGATAAAAATTCCAAGGATAAGAAAAAACCTAGTTCGCGGACTCTATCGCCGGAAGATATGCAAGTCTTTTATAACAAAGAAAATACTATCTCACACTATAGATTGGGCGACAGTGTCATTCTATTTTCTTGGAAGAAAGAAAATGACAGTCCCACTTTGAAGAAAATGATGCATCTTAAAATTGATAAAAACCTATGGCCTATCAATGCTAAGGAGATCGATTTCTCCAAGTGAAAACCTATTCCGGGTATATAAGAATGATGTCTAAGTCTTTGGATGCAAAAGGCTTAGTGCAATATGAATATCGATTTGTCTCCTACAAAGATGAAGATAAGGGAGAAAAGCCGGGCAAATCCGAAGAAATCATACAGAAAGGTCCGAAGTTGAACGATTGTCTCGGAAAGAACATTGAATTGAAGTTTACCGGAAGTATTCGATGTGTGGATTGTGGAAGACCTACCAAGAAAAGTTTCAACCAAGGTAGTTGCTATGTTTGTTTTACCAAATTAGCAAGTAATGATTTGTGTATTATGCAACCCACAAGATGCCATTACCACAAAGGAACTTGTCGAGAACCGGAGTGGGGAGAGAAGAACTGCTTTCAGAATCATACAGTTTATCTTTCCCTAACCAGTGGTGCCAAGGTAGGAATAACCAAAGAAAAGAACCCTGTCAACCGCTGGATTGACCAAGGAGCAACACTCGCCATTCCACTCTTGGAAACAACTTCTCGAATAGAGGCAGGTATCATTGAGGCATATATAGGAAAATTCATACCTGATTCAACCTCGTGGCAGAAAATGGTAACTTCAAATGCGGACGCAACGAATATAGATTTTTCATTTGAAAGAGAAAAATTTTTAAAAGCAATTCAATCGGCGAATTTGGATTATCCGGATGAAACATCCCAAAAACAACAAGTCAGAATGAAACCATCCAAAACAAAACCCACTACCATTGAATATCCGGTTTTGGAATTTCCCAAAGCAAAATCTATCAAAGTAGAACCGGGAAAAACGATTCAAGGAATTTTAAAAGGAATTAAAGGGCAATATCTGTTACTGGATGTAGGTGTCATAAATCTAAGAACTTATCAAGGGTATAAGATGGATTTAGTGTTATAACAGTCTCATTTTGAAAAATTCACTTTACAGAGAATGCTTCGATATTAAAGTAGAATCATGTTAGCAGAGTTTCCGAGTCCATTTCAACCCTTAGGCTGTAAGGCATGTATTGATGGAAAACCATTGGGTTTTGATATAACAATGGCATTTCAGCCAATTTGGGATATTGAAAAGAAAGAAATTTTTTCTCAAGAAGCATTGGTGAGAGGAACAGAAGGTCAAGGAGCAGGTTGGGTGTTTGAAAGAATCAATGCAGAAAACTTGTATAAATTCGATCAAGCATGTCGTGTTAAAGCAATCGAAACGGCATCTAAGTTAAAGCTTGCTTGCAATTTAAATATCAATTTTCTTCCCAATGCCGTTTACAAGCCGGATACATGTATACGAGCAACTCTCGAAGCATCGGAACAGTTCAATTTTCCCGTGAATCAGATTATTTTTGAAGTTACCGAAACGGAAAAAGTAAGAGATGAAGCCCATCTATTGAGCATTTTTAACTCCTATAAAAAACAAGGATTTATGACAGCTATCGATGATTTTGGAGCAGGCTATTCCGGTTTAAAGCTACTTACTAGATTTGTCCCGGATTTTATAAAAATAGATATGGATATCATTCGAGATATACATAGCTCTCAACAAAAGTTTTTTGTAACGGAATCCATAATCACTATGGCGAATAAATTAGGTGCGCGAGTGATAGCGGAAGGAATCGAGTCTAAAGAAGAATATTCTACTTTACGAGATATGGGTATTCGTTACTATCAAGGATATTACTTTGCCAAACCGGCATTTGAAGCCTTAGGAGTTGTGTCCGGGGATTTTTAAAAAATCCTTGCTAAAACAATTCTTTTTATAAGCTTTTAGAATTTAGTTCCGCAATTGTGACAGAATTTTGCATTTTCCAATGCTTTGGTTCCACATGCAGGGCAGAATTTTACTACTATTTGAGTTTTATTTTCTGTCTGCTTATTAGCTGAGGATATTTCATTTTGCACTAAGGGTGAATTAGCCGAAGGTGAACTCTTTTCCAGTGTTAGGATCTTTTGATCTACATCGTTTAAAGCAACAAGCAATTCCTTGGAGTATTCTCTGAATTCACCTTGTTTCATCTTGCCGGTTTCTTCTTCTGCTTTGAGATCGCCTAGATTCGAAAGTAAAATCTCTTTTTCTTCCATTAGATTGGAAATATCTTCTCTGGGGCCACTGCCAAATGGAGAAGAACTCTCATCTTGAGATTGGTATTTGTAAGTTAAAAAAATTGCCGGGAAGAGGATGATGAGAATTAGAAGAATGCTATAAATGATTAGCAAAAAATCCATAAGCTATTTAGAACCAAATATATGTGTTCGGAATTGATCTAAGATTAATTCGTTTCCGGTAAGAATTAAATCAATCTGATCCTTATCCAGATCATAGACAACATTAGCCTTTAAGTAATCTGTAAATTCGTCAGATGTGATCTTTTTGCTATCGAAGGATTCTTTCAAAAAATTGTACCAAGCCGCTAGAATTATCTTTTGATGAGACAATTCTTTGGTAGGTATGGTTATGGCTTTTTGCGACATATCCTCTTCATTCTCCAACTTGCGCGAAGTGCGTCAATAAGAAAATCTCAATAGGGCAGAAAAATACAATCCTGCATGACTGGCGTTCATATCCAAGGCTCTGGTAAATTGATTGGTTAGGATAATTGCATCCGTCGCACGAGACTCTGTAAGAGGTGTAGTTTTCCCATCTTCGCGTATATAAAAAGTTGCAATATTTCCATTCCATGTCCCGGAAAAAGAGGGCACCGAATGAAGCCCCCACATCAATCCCATCTGAAGCGTGAAGTTTTCATTGATTCTATAATTCACCCCACTCTCCATTCGCAAGGAAATACCATTGCCACGGAGACTTCCTTTTTGGGGAAAATACTCAATTCCATTTGTAGAATATCCACCGGCACCCCAGGAAGTTTGATTCCCACCAAACCCCATGCCTGCTTCAATGGACCATTTCTTGTTTAGATTCCAAATATAATGATATGTAAAAATTACATAAACGGTGGATATGTCAAAATCCAATCTTGTTATATAGCCATCACTTGTGAACTCTTGCAGCCCAGCTTTGTGAAAATTCAAATTCCCAACAGAAAAGCCAAACCTTTGGTTCTCGGCAAATGCAAGACGAAACACAAATTCAGAAAAGCCCACATCACGAAATCCAAAGGTATTCGTATTGGAGAAAATCCCCGGCTGGAATGTGGAAGTGAAATTCTGCAAATTATTTTCGAATCGATCCTTGGATCTGTAGCCCGGACCACCTTTGATTCCAATCTCCCAAATAGATGCATCAGCCGTTTGATAGCCTAGTCTTTCTGAATCCAAAAGAATCTGTGCATCCAAAGATCCCGCAAAAAACAGCATTATCCCAAGGATATAAGAATAAAATGAAAAGGATGCATTGAATAAGGGGGGAAAGATTCTTGACATGGGACTCTATCTGCCCATACTTGAAAACGAGCAAAAACTTTCATGGAAAAAATTTTATTTGAACAACCGGATTTTGGTTTTTTAGGCCAAGATATTCTCAATCCTTACTTCTATCTTCTGATCATAACAGGAATTTATCTGAGCTTTCGATTGGGTTTTCCCCAATTGCGATTTCTATTTTTATCCTTTAAGATTCTCACAGGAAATATGGACGAAAAAGGATCCAAAGGTCAAATTGTCCACTCCCAAGCATTCTTTGCGGGGGTAGGTTCTTCCCTCCTTCTCGGATCCTTTTTGGGAACCACGCTAGCACTGATGATCGGTGGATTGGGTTCTCTTGTTTGGATCTGGGTTACAGCTTTTTTCATCATGCCCCTAAGATTCGTATCCTCCACTCTGGCAATTAAATTCAGGCAAAAGCTTCC